>CAZQEC010000001.1:0-47105 GCA_964591565.1 uncultured Candidatus Saccharibacteria bacterium
AACTTGAGCTACTGAAAGCTACCCTAAAGTAAGATTTCTTAATGAGCTAATACGGCAACAACCCGCCTCTTGACATTGGAAGTTGACACGCCTACTGTAACAATTAAAGAAAGGCAAATATGAACTCAGTCAAAAAACTGATTGTTTTAGCCCTCTCGCTCGCGCTAATTTTACCGTCGGCAATCAGTCCAGTATTTGCCGCTAGCCAGCCAGAACAATCCAGCGCTCCAGTGACTGCAAAATCGCCTACGCTTGCGCTGACGCAAGCCGCACAGCCCGAAATTATCACGCCAATTGAAATTAAATCGAAACGTACGGCGAACGCCAAAATTTTTAGTCAACCAGGCGGCACCAAGCAAATGGAGGTCTACGCCAGTCCAATTCATTACGCGACCGAAGAGAATAACCAGACGGTCTGGAAAGATATTGATTCCAATTTCAAAAAATCTAATCAAGGTTATGAAAACACCGCCAACAGTTTTTCGGTTCTTATGCCGGAAAAAATTGCCGAAAGTGCGATCACAATTAAAAAAAATAATCTTCAGCTCGAATTATTGCTAGAAAAAACGCCACAATCGTCTGGCGGCTTGGGTGGACTTTTGCCCAATCTACTTTCCCCTACCCTGCAGGTCAAAGGCGAACTGATTACTTACGGCAACGTCCGCCCTGGCGTTGATTTTAGGTATCAATCGTTAGATGAAGGGGTTAAAGAAGAGATTATTTTAAATAGTCCAAACGCTCAAAGTTCCTACGTTTTTAATATCCAAACCACTGGAGTGACCGCCCAAAAGCAAGACAATGGGTCAATTCTATTTATAGATAACAACACCCAAAAAACCGAATTCCTAATGCCGCCAATGGTAATGTGGGATTCCCGTGGTGGTCAAGATTCAGAATCAAATGCGTACAGTAACGACATCGCGGTTGATCTAAAACCAGTGTCCGATGGTTATCAACTGACCATAACGCCTTCACTGAATTGGTTAAAAAACCGCGCCCGTATTTACCCGGTGATCCTTGACCCGACCATTATTGTCGAAGTCAATAACGGCGGCGAAGACACCTATGTTGAGCAAAATTTCCCCGATATCCCCACCTGGGATCAGAAAAATTTGTACGTTGGCAATCACACCATCGGGATATATCGTAAGGGCATTGTGCGCACTCTTATCGCGTTTCCCATTCCCGATTTAACCGACGCCAACATTATTGACGCTACATTTACAGTGAGTCAAAAAAAATGCGACGGCGCCTGTCCGAATACCGGCATTACCGCACATCTAACTTCGGACTACAATCCTTATACTGTCACTTGGGATACACAACCAGCTTTTTCAAATGATATGGGATATCGCTACGGCAATCCCGGGGTTGATTATTCAATGAATGTCACCGCGGCGGCGAAACATTGGTATGAAGAACGTAATTTTAGCGGTTCAAAAATTGGAGCCCTCGGATTTAAATTTGATAATGAAAACCAAGTTGGTTATCAAATATGGAAAGCGAAAAATGATCCCAACGCCCCAGTCGAGCAAAAGCCCCGTTTAATCATCAATTACCGTGATTATGACGCCCGGTACGACATAGCACCACTAATCGGTGGGATTATTGATAATTACTACTCTCTACCAAATGCTCGTGTGACAAACGCCGGCCGCAATACCTGGAGTACTAGCGACACTCACTTGAGCTATCACATTTATACCACCTCTGGTCAGCTTGTCACTTGGGACGGTGAGCGGTCTACATTACCTCGTGATGTCAATGGACATTATGATGCAGTCGCGCTTAGTGCGAACTTTAAGGCGCCCAGTCAGCCCGGTGACTATATTGTGAAGTGGGATATGGTACAAGAAGGTGTAACCTGGTTTTCGGAACAAGGGGTGCCGATGCTCGAACAGACAATTCACATTGAGGGCTACCCATTATATAGCGCCGATTACAACATTCCCGCCGTCGGTAGCGTGCTGGTTGATGGCGACTATACCATATCCGGCGCAATTATCACAAACACCGGTCGTAAGGTTTGGAGTAAGAGCGACACCAATTTAAGCTACCACCTTTACGACACCGCTGGTAATTTGGTCACCTTTGACGGCGTGCGTACCAATCTGCCCCGCGACGTTAATGGATTGGGCGATGCGGTCACGCTTGATGCCAAGTTCCGCGCGCCCAGCGCCGCGGGTGATTACATTATTAAATGGGATTTGGTGCAGGAGGGCGTGACCTGGTTTTCCGAAAAAGGGGTGTTGACGCGCGACAATCCGCAACATGTTGATGATTATCCACTTTACGCCGCCCGCTATAATGTACCAACCCCACCGCCTGCGACAGTGTTATCAAACGGCACCATTACTATTCCAATGTCGGTCACCAACTTGAGCCGCCAAAATTGGCCGGTTGACTCGTTTCAGGTGGCATATCACTGGATTGAGAACGCAACGGGTGCGACCTACATTTATAACGGCTTGCCCCGACAAAGCTTTGCCGCTCCCGTAGCCAGACGCGATGGCACCGGTGCAGTTGTCTTAAATGTTAAAGCCCCGCTTAACGCTGGTGTCTACACCCTTAAAATTGATATGGTAGACAACTACACCTGGTTTTCGGCGGCTGGGGTGCCAACGGCCGACTTTACCGTTACCGTGACCAACCCAGCGTTTTCGAGCGAAGTTCATTTAGGTTCGGAAAAATACTACACCAAAGCCGGGCCGGTTGACCTAGCGACTGGTAATTTGGCATATTCGAGCGTGGATATGACCGTGCCGTCAAACTCTGGGTTACTAGCGGTCGGGCGATCGTACAATTCGGTCACTTACGACAATAAATATAATCTTGACGCCAGCGGCTACATTCATAATTGGGTTATTAACGGGCCATATCGCGAAAACGATCAAGCGTCGCGTCTATCTCGGGCGTTTATTCCAGTTGAAGCCAACGTCCAACCCTCGCCCGGGTCAACTTCGGCCAATAATTTATGGGTCTACGCCTCGACTGCCACCCCGGTGTTTGATATTAACGCCACACTCGCCCAAATTGGCTCGGTTGAAACTGGTTATGGCAATAACGCCACCGCCTACACCCACGCCTACATTTACTCGCCGACACCTAAAACTTACGCCCTCAAAGTGGGTTCGGCCGACGGGGTCAAAATATGGGTCAATGGCACCGTTGTTTTGACTAAAAATGTTTTGCGGGCTTTAACACTCGACAGCGACACTGTCAACGTTAATTTAAATCAGGGCTGGAACCGCCTCTTATTCAAAATCGCTCACGCCTCTGGTCAATGGGCCCTCTCGGCGCGTTTATTAAATCTCGACGCCACAGTGCCAAGTGACCTAATTATTGCCAGCGGTAATCAAGACTCTTTCGTCACCACCGCCAGTATGGGTCAGGGTTGGCGCACCAATTTTGATGAGTACTTAAACGTCTTTGACGCTGACAACATTTTTTACCAAGACGGCACCGGCGCGGTTAATATCTTTACGTTAAATCCCGACGGCACTTACAGGCGGCCGGCTGGAGTGGCGATTGAGCTAATCAAAAATGCAGATGGGTCGTACACTATTGTGTCAAAATCTGGCCTCAAAACCAACTTCAACAGTAAAGGCCAAATGCTTAACCGCGTTGACCTTTCCAATAATAAAGTCACTTATTCGCGCGATATAAATGGGAATGTGACTAACATGACCGATGGTGCTCGCACCATTACCCTCGCCTACACTGGCGCTCGGCTAGACAGCATTACCAATCAATTAGGGCAAACAATTAATTACACTTACGACACCACGGTGGCGCCATTTCGCTTAACTAAAGTGACCGATCCGCTCGCCGGCTCTTACACTTACGAATACACCCCGTCGGGCAAATTATCGAAGTTTTTTGATAAAAAAGGCAATCCGATCACAGTGGCGTACGACTTGAATAATCGAGTGGTGGAGATAAAAGACGCGCTGGGCTCCAGTGGTAAAATTGCCTACAACAATAAAACAGTCACAACCACCGACCCTATGAATCGCGTTTCGCAACTGACTTTTGATAATAATTATTTGATGACCGATTTCACCAACGCCAAAGGGTATCGCGAAATTTACGGCAACGACGGCAACTACAACGTGGTCACGGCCACACCCGATTTACCGGAAAATGAGTATTATTACTATAAATACTCGAACACATACGATGCCAACGACAACTTGCTCGTTGCCAAAGACCCGATGGATAATACGACCACAAATGAGTACGCGGGCAACGATTTAGTCAAAACGACCGATCCGAAAGGCAACGTTGACACAAATGCGTATTCGATCGATGGGCGACGGCTCTTATTGTCGCAAACTGACGCCAACTTAAACGTCGATTCGTTCGTTTACGACGCCAAGGGGCGCGTCACTAGCGAAGCCGACTCCAAAGGAGCTTTAACAACGTACACCTACACTACAAACGGCGATGTGGCGACGTTGAAGACGCCCAAAAAAGAACCGACCACCTTTACGTACGACACTGTTGGGCGCAAAGTGACGGAAAAATCGGCACTACTAAACACCGTTACTTATGCTTATGATAATTTGGGGCGCTTGAGCAGTCTAACAGATGCTGGTGGTTTAACCAGCCGATACGAATATGATGCAAACAGCAATAAAACCAAAGAAATTGATCCTAAAGGCAGCACTAAAACCTACGAGTACGATGCCTTAAACCGCCAAACTAAAGTGATTGATGAAGCGGGCGCCGTGACCGCCTATCAGTACGACGCGGCTGGTAACGCCACTAAAACCATTGACGCCAAAGGCAAAGAAACGACGTTGCAGTACGATGCACTTGATCAGGTGGTCAAACAAACCAACGCCAGCGGTGTTACTTCCCTCGAATATGACCGCAACAGCAACGTGGTTAAAACAACCGATCCGAAAGGCACCATTGCCACCCAAACCACCGACAAAAATGGGCTGGCAACCGCCGTGACCAGTCCCGAAGGCACCACCACGCTTGGATATGATCAGAACAGTAACCTTATTTCCAGCACCTCAACCGCCCAAAATGAAAGCGTCGCTTTAGCTTACGACAAGGTAGATAACTTAACCTCCCTGCAGTCATCGGTCGCCGGCAATAACACCATCACTTACGACAAGAACGACAACCCGGTCAAAAGCACCGTCTCCTCCGCCGTTATTACCACCACCTACGACTTAAACGCCGAAGTTAACCAAATTTCCACTAAACTGACCGAAAACAACCAAACCTTAACCAATGTGCTGACCAAAGACGCCGAAGGCAAGCTAGTTAGCGCCAAAAATCCGAACGGCGATATTACTTCTTACACCTACGACGTGTCCGGGCGAGTTGTGCAGGTTTTAAACAAATATAAACTGGGTGCCACCCAACAGCAGGTAAATTATACTTACGACCCCGCCTCAAACATTACAAGCGCGCTCGATTCCTTAACTGGCAACACCGCCTACACTTACGACGCCCGTAATCAGTTGTTAAGCGAAAATGACACTACTTACACCTACGATGTGATGGGCAATCGCTTAAGTAAGGTTAGTCCAACCCAAACTTTTACTTACACTTACGATGAATTAGGTGACGCCAACCGCCTGACGCGAGCAACCAACGCCGGGATGTTTTTTCCGTCGGACACCACCTTTGAGTACGACCAAAACGGCAACATTATTAAAAAAATTAGTAACACTACTGGTACTACCCAATACTTTTACGACAGCGACGACTACTTTATTAAAGCCATTTTGCCGAACGAGACCGTGGTTGAATATACTTACGACAAACTAGCCAAACATCGAATTTCACGCACCGAAACCAAGCAGGGTGGCGTGGCCGTGACTACCAAGTACGTTTATGACGGCGACAAATTGGTTTCAGAAACGAAGCCGGACGGTAAAATTGTGCGCGCCTACACTTGGGACGAGGACGAAAACCTCTTTTCAATCACCCTGCCCGACACAAATGGGGTTTTACAAACCTATTATTACTTGAAAAATGGCCACTCTGACATTACTGGTCTCACAGACGCAAACGGTACTAAAATTGTGATTTATGACTACGATGCTTGGGGGAACATTACCACCTCGGGCACCATTGGCATTGGGCTTCCGCCCCCGGGAGAAGATACGCTAGACTATCTCAACCCCCGTCTCTACGCTGGTTACTGGTTCGACCGGACGCTTGGGCTGTACTTTATGAAAGCTCGGATGTACGACCCGACGCTTGGGCGGTTCCTCTCCAAAGATCCGATCCAAGTGGGTGACAGTGCCCTAGATGCCAATCCGTACATCTACACCGCCAATAATCCTCTGACCCACATTGATCCAAGCGGGAAATATATTGAAACCGCCCTGGACGTTGCCGGTCTGGCGTATGACATTAACGCTTTCAGAAAAAATCGCACTTTGGGTAACGCTGGCTTTATGTTCTGGAGCGCGGCGGCGGTAGCCATACCAATCGTTCCAGGAAGTTACGCTGGAAGAGCGGTTGTTTCGACTGCCAAAGTGGCCAAGAACAGCGCGAAGACCGAAGCAGCATTAAAAGCGGCATCTAAAGCGGCCAGATCTACTTATGACGATGCGATTGTTAATGGCGGAAGTCAACTATTTGCTGGACGTGAAGCACATAAAGCATGGACAGAACTAATGAAAACACGAATGCCTGGAATGTTAAATTATAATAAGGCTATTCCGGGCTCTAAATTACGTCCAGATGCATGGATCAACAACATGGGTTTCGAGTTAAAAACAATAGGCCAAGCAAGCTCGTCACGAACACTTTCACAAGTTGGGTCGTATGAACGGCTCGGAGTGTTCGTTAGAGTAGTAGCGTATTGATTATGAAGCTTTACAAAAACAAGGCGGATTTTTTACCTGATCTCAAAATAGCTGCCGTTCAAACACATCGTATGATTGCCAACCCATTACACTATGATTTTGACGATCCGCAGCTGTATCGCTTAACGTTCGGAATCATTCGTTTTTTTAAGGATAATACACTTTCAAGTAACGAATGGCTTGCAATTCTTTCAAAACGCAATGATAGTATTGGTCAGTGCGCCAGAGCGGTACAACAATATGTGGCACAAGGATACGAATACGTGAGAAATGCCATTCTAGCTTCAGATACGGTAACACTAGATCGCTGGGTATACATGACGATTTATGTCATGAATGACACCATGTATCCCGATCGTTTACTAATGGAATATTATCTCAAAAGTCCTGATCATAAGTCCCACGGTAACGCATTTTTAAGCCTAATCTACTCAAAGTCAAAGAAATTGCAACGGGATCTCGAAATGCGGCAGATAATTCCACAATATATTCATTTTATAAAGACCGATTACCCGGATTTTTTTGTTGCTGATTGTAGAGACCGGGCGGTTGAAGTGCTAGGAGAAATCGCAAACATGGGTGATAGCGAAGTTATTTTGCTATTAGAGAAAATAGCTCAAGTTGGGCACTTGTTTAAATCAAATAAGGATCGCAAAGAATCAATTTCTCAAGGCAAAATTCCTGCAATAGAGGCACTTCAAAAAATAAGACAGAGGCCACCACTCAATACCTCGTTAATTCATCATGGAATAACAACACTGCACAGAAAGGATTAAAAGTATGTTTTTCACAAAAAAACCCGAAAAAGAATATGAAGCATTTATGAGTAAGTGGTTTAGCGTGTGGGGAAGCGGACCGTATGATCCGAACAAGATTGAGGCAACCAACATCAGTAAAAAAGAGCAGGCGCAGTATGAGGAAATTGTTCGATCAATGGCGAGTGCATGCGTGCAGGACTTCAAGAATGATTTTAAAATTGATCTTGACTACACTCTAGATAGTTTAAAAGATATTGATTCGGTTATTACCCCGGAAACTCGAAAAAAGTTTGAATCGGTTTCGAAAAGTAACGACATAAACAATCAACTACTCATTTTTATTTGTGAAATCGGGGCGTATTTAGGCGAAGTACTGAATCGTCAGAAGAATGGCAAGTGGAATATGGTTTATCCATATTGGGATTCGCCGTTGCTGGTTGGTAAAACTGAGGCGTTTTGGCCGTTTCATTGGGTTATTAAAGCTTTTTCAGGCCAACTGTCAAAGAACGGCGGGAATTTGTATGCTAAATATATGGCAAGCGAAAAGACATAAAATAGTATCTGTAGCTACGCAAAAAATCCACTGCTAACATCGAAAGGAATATTGGCTAATTATCATGGAGTTTAGCGAATTATGACTAATTGGAAACTGGTTAACGCAGAAGAAATGGGTTTTAATTATGCCCACAGCTTCACTATCCCTTCTGAAAGTATACGGAATTCCCTAAAGCCAGGAGACTATGCGAAATTAATTTTTCAGCCAGCGAATAATAAGCTTCCTCAAGATAAACCAGTAGCCGAACGTATGTGGGTCATTGTAAAAAAAATAACCAAGAATGGTTATGAAGGCACATTGGATAATGACCCCCAAGGTATCATTGGCTTATTAGCTGGTGACAGCGTTATTTTTAATAAACAACATATTATTGACGTGCAATAACCAGAAAGAAATAACCAATGGTCAACGGGCTAGGTAAGAACGGTGGCCAACTATTAAATAAGATTAACTCAATAAGATTGTGGTAACATGACCGACATAAAACGAGTGACGCGTCGAAAGGGAGATTTGTTTGAAGTTCGTCTGACGAGCCATTATTGGTACTTCCAACTTGTTGATTATGATATGACACAATTGAATAGCGACGTTATAGCGGTTTTCAAGGGCGAGTATACTAGACCACAAGAAACTACCAAGATAATTACGCAAGATGTAGATTTTTTTACTCACACAACCGTCAGGGCTGGAGTGCCAGAGTTTTGGAGAAAAGTCGGAACTGCCCAACCAGTTGATACTTCTTCAGCTATCTTTAGAGGCGTTGATTATAAAAAAGATGGTCGCCAGCCATCAGCGGGAAAAAGCAACCAATGGGTAATATGGACAATCGGTAATGATTGGCAATATGTGGGCAAGGAAGAAAAAGTGCCATTAAACGCCGAATTGGGTCCAGTTTTTAATCCTGGAGCTATCTATAAAAAGATCACAGAGGGAAAATATGGACAGATATATTATGGTGGTAATTATTGATGAATATTTTTAACAAACTGTTTTCTAAGATCCCTTCAGCTAGTCAACCACTCGAAACTGACATTGAGCAAGTCGTAATTCTCTATATCGCATTTGCTTCGGGGGAAGAATTCGGATTAAAGGAGGAGCAAGAAGCAATATGGGCTCTCGAGGACGAAATTGGGGAAAAGCTTAGCGAAGATTCAGTCGTGGACGGGCATGGATTTGGATATGGTCAGGCAGAAGTATTCATATACGGGAGCGATGCCGAGCGAATTTGGTCAGTTGTTGAACCAATAGTGAAAAAGAAAAAATACGTTCGCGCGCACGCCATTTTGCGTTTCGGCGCTGTTGACGACGACACCGCAAAAGAGAAAAAATATGTGATTTCAGGCTGATCAAGAGTATTTTGTAGATTAGTGGATTTAGTGTACAGTATTGTTAGCACCTTTATTTTGACTTCTTTCACTCAACAAACCCGATCCAAGTCGGCGACAGCGCCCTAGATGCTAATCCATACATTTACACCGCTAATAATCCGCTCACCCATATTGATCCAAGCGGGAAGTACATTGAAACGGCACTAGACATTGCTGGTATGGCGTATGACATTAACGCTTTCCGGAAAAACCGCACTTTGGGTAACGCTGGCTTTATGTTCTGGAGCGCGGCGGCGGTAGCCATACCTATCGTGCCCGGGAGTTATGCTGGAAGAGCGGTTGTTTCGACTGCCAAAGTAGCAGTCAAGTCGGGTGGAAAAGGTGCAGTCAAGGCAGGCGCAAAAGATGCAGTAAAGATTGTATCGCACCATGAACCCCCAGTTTATGTGAGCACTGGCAATAGAAAAATTCCAGCACCAAGGATATTAATTCCAACTACCTTACACAAACCTATTACTAAAGATTTTCGAGATCTTATTCCTTATAATTCTGATCTATCTAAAGAATTAAAATACCTTTTCAATAACGATAAAGAGGCGTGGGGAAAGCTTTATCGACCGCTTGCAGACCAAGTCTACAGTAAGAATTCCATAAAAGGTTTTCCAAAAGAATTTAAGTAATTACGAGGATAAATATGAATGTAGAATATGAGTTTCGGCTTTTTCAAGATAAGTTCGGACCTTATAAAAAGCATTTTAGACATTTAGAGCACAAGTCGTCAAATGATATGGTATTTGTGATTAAAATATTAACTACTCATTCTGATTTCAAACGGGTGCTCGATTTAGTGTCGCAAAATCAAAAAACATTTTCCGCTCCTTTGGCGACAAATGTATACACCGAAAAAGAACGATTATCAGCTGAAATATTACATCTAAATTTTATTTCTGGTACCTCAAGGGGTATGTCAGGCGATGAGTACGGTACAAAATACAAGATAATAGCACACTGCAATGATCTTGCTTTGAAAAAACAATCATCGCCGTTGCGCATTAACAAGCGCAATTTATCAGCAAAAGATATTCAAGAAACGTTTTCTTATGAAACAATTATTTCTGATCGTTTTAAAACGATCTTAAAGGATAATAAAGTAACTGGGTATGAACTGGGCCAAATTTTTAATCCTACTAAGATAAAAGAAACTGCCGACGATGTAAATTATGTCTCCGATGAACAGGTTAAGTTAGATGCGTGGTATCAACTAATACCGGTAGTAACATGCGGAAACGCGGTGTTACCGACTAAATACGGCATTCATTTCCACAATTTTTCAATTGAAGATCAAAACCGACATAACCCTTTGTACCAAAGAACTTGTGGTGAATATAGATTAACTACCGGCCCTGGTATTGGTTCGGCGTTTCACTTTAAAAGGCGTAATTGGCCAGGGACTGATATCGCGATGGCTTCTGAATTGCGAATAGCTGAATATTATTGTCCATTTATTATAATTACCCAAAAGCTCTATCGCATCATGAAAGAAAAAAGGGTGACAGGATTTAAAGCCGAACCGGCGTATTTTGTAGACTGACGATATTCGATATGGAACCAGGGTTAGTATGCGTGTGCGTGGGGACGTGCGTGGGGACGGTTCTCAAAACGATCTTAATTTGCAAAAATAGCCATTACCAAAGTTGAAACCGCCCAGAAGAAGTTGCCAAAAAGTTGACTGTTTAATAAAGTTTTTTGATAAGTAGTTCCAGTTGTCAACTGGATGCACCATATTTTATTAAATTGAGTACCAAATGGATTCTAATAAATGGTGGAAAAAAATAGTTAAAATGAGACACAATCTTTCAAAAAGACAAATTTTTATAATTATTGTTGCTGGTTTGATTTTAGTTAGTGTTTTTGCTAGAGAATTAATATCACCACAGGTACCCTCAAATGAAGCACAGAATGTGCAAATTGTTTCTGATGGATCTAAACAGGAAATTTGTCTTAATAATGCGACAAAAGAAGCTCAAAAAAATATAGGGATCTTTTTGAATTCTATGGAGAAATTATCTTCTGATCTAAAAACACATGCTGTTAAAAAAGTATTTATAGATAAAGGTGAAAAAGAGCATATGTGGGTTAGTGTAACAAGTCATAAGGATGATAAATTTACTGGGGTTCTAGATAACGAACCAATCTGGGTAAAAAATATTCGTGTAGGCGATCCTGTAGTGGTAAATAAAGAAGATGTTGAAGACTGGTCCATTACTTCAGAAGCAAATGGCCAATTTAATTTTGAAGCAGGATCATATGCAAATAAGTGTTTTGAGGAAGCTGTTAATTAATAAGAGCTAATGTTTATGGGGACGGTTCTGTTTATGGGGACGGTTCTCAAATGAGCACGGTTTTCGTAATTTCGCTAGAGTGCACACGTGGGTTGGTAAAAGTTATTTTGTGATAGTCGCAAAATTATGAACGCTGTATTCAAAAGTGAACAGCCCCCATACTCACTCAAACTTAAAATCAAATTTTGAATATAATTCAGTTGTCGGTAAGTTTAGCAACTCCTTTGCCTCTTTGTTCTTTTTAAGACTGCCCAAACCAATGGCAGCGGTTTTTAAGGATTTGTGATTTTTTAGACACAAAAAATCACTTGGTTTAATAATATTTCCGCTAGCCACAATTAAATCTTCAAGAGAGGTTGCTTTTAGTAATGGTGATAAATCAGACAAACCTTTTAGATTCTCAATATCAATTCTTTTTAAATCACGACACTTACTAAAATCAGGAAGTTCTTTTATGTTTTTTAAATCTTGAAGAAACAAAAATTGAAGTTTTGGTAATTCAGAAACTGGAGATATATCTTCCAGTCCTCTAATCATCCATAATTCAAGATATTTTAAATTCTCAATTTTTGAAATAAGTGAAAGATTTTTAGTGCCGCCGAGCTTAATTGCAAGCCACCATAGTTTTTTCAAAGGCACAAGTATGGAAAGGTCTTTTAGAGTAATTGAACGCAATGACAAGTGGTCAAGATTTGTGAGCGTTGAAATAATCTCAATATCTTTTTCATGCGCTTCAATATAAAGGTCTTTTAATTTATGAAATCGAGCAAGAAAATTTAGAGAAAAGGTTTTTCGTGTCTGACCGAATCCAAAAAACTCTAAATTTTCTGAGAGATATTCAACTCCATTTAAGCTATTGATTTCAAAAAGATCAACTTGAAAGTTTTTTATAAAAGAATAATTTTTTAAAAACTTTAAGTCAATTAGTTGACCTTTTCCGTAATGTCCATAGACTCGAAAAGGAATATCAGGATACTTTCCCATGAACGCTGACAACTTTTCATGGTCGGATTCAGTTAGTGGTGAAGAAAATTGAACTACCCGGCATTTTTCATCAAGAGGAGATAATTGTTCTTTTGTAATTGGTGATTTTATCTCCCTGATAAAAGGATACGCATTTATCGAGGGAGATTTTTTAAATAGGTTAAACATAAATTTATATTATTTTTTCTCCAACGCTTAAACGCTTTTAAGTCTACTAAATTTAGATCAAACCGTCCCCATATTAATGAATTATATCTTATTCGGCTTACAGAATTTATACGCTAGATAAATACCGATCGAGTATATAAGAAGACCAATTGGAGATATCATACCTTTCCAAAATTCTGGCTCAAAATATGAGACAGCTACGGTTTGCCCAACGCTAAGTTCTGGAAACTCGCTTGGATTATTTTTAATATATTCGCTAATGAAATAATCAAAAATATACTTTTCTGTCACTATAATAGCGACTAACGCCAAAATGGCACTGATAATTTGTAATTGATGTCCTCGTTTTTTTCCAGCACCCAAATACACACCAAAGCCAATTAGATAACCAAGACCTAGTGATACATAGCCAATTTCCATGCCCGAATTGATCGTAACAAAATACCATATAACACCGCCTATTATTCCACCGATAGCACCAACGATAATTGCAAGCAAGATATTTGCATTTTTCGTTTCATTCGCAAAAGATTTATTTGCTTCCTCTTTACAATCTGAGCACAAAAAGATATCCTCGCCCTTGTCATTTTGAAGCGTAGTGAATTGGTCGGTAACGCCGTTTTTATGGCACATCGAACAATTGACTTTTACTCCGACTTTGGAACCAATAGTGATTTTTCCTTGTGTTATTTTTTTCATATTTTTATAAGTCCTCTAAAATTTTAATTCGTTCATTGATTGGGGGGTGAGTAGAAAA
This sequence comes from uncultured Candidatus Saccharibacteria bacterium, assembly GCA_964591565.1. Lineage (GTDB taxonomy): Bacteria > Patescibacteriota > UBA1384 > CAJBMM01 > CAJBMM01 > CAZQEC01. The sequence continues at coordinate 13,733 of CAZQEC010000001.1, forward strand.
TAGTTTATCTATAAACGAGTCTGTAGAAAGTGATGAAAAATATAGGTGCGCGGTTGAGACACTAAAATGTTTTGGCAATCTAATGTCCATGGATATTTTTCTCAATGCCGATGCAAGTGCTTTCGGTTTTTCAGTTAATTCAGCCGAACCCGCATCCGCTACGTATTCTCTTTTTCTAGATATTGCCATTTGAATGAAAAATGCCGAGAGTGGGGCGAAAATTGAAAGAATTGTGCCAATTATAGCTAAAGCCCCAGAGTTGTCATTTTCCTGCGCTTTGTTCACGAAGTTTGATGACCAGTAGAGATCGGCGGCTATACTAATAAAACCAACCAAAATACTCACAATCGCCATTGTTCGCATATCATAATTTTTAATGTGAGATAATTCATGTGCAACAACAGCTTCTACTTCGTCCACGGTCATTTTTTGCAAGAGACCTTTTGTAACCGCAACCGCGCTGTGGTTATAATTTCGTCCGGTAGCAAAGGCATTCATTACCTTGTCGTCGAGTAGATAAAGTTTTGGAAGTGGGATGTTTGATTTTGAGCAAAGACGCGAAACAATCTCATATAATTCAGGGGCCAGCGCTTTGCTTACGGGAGTAGCTTTCGCAATGCGGAGTACAATTTTATCGGAATAAAAGTACGCAATAAAATTGATAATTCCAGCTATAGCCAAGAAAGATCCTGTACCAGTTAATCCCCAGTTGAAATAATAGGATATTAAAGAGCCCAAAAGACCGATTATTGCGGTAAGTATCGCAATCAAAACATATATTCTGAAGTTGTTATTTCTTATTTGGGAAGCGATGGAATTATTCATATTTATAGTATATATTATTTGATTAAATTGATTTGCGTTTTATGTACAGCACGTAAATAAACCGCGTGGTATTACGACGTTCTTCGACTATATTCGCAATTTCCTGATTGCACTTTAGTGAAAATCTTTTGAAGTTGATCATAACTGAACTCGGCATTTCTTAGCAACTCCTCTGCTTGATCTAAATATGTTTTACCCAGTATGCCATTTCCTTCACTAAAGGCATTCTGAGCATTGATCAGGTTTATTGTAGCACTACCGCTTTGATCATCATATCGCTCAAATAACTCTTTACCACTGGCAAAAAGTGTAACACACCTATTAATTTTCGTAATTTCGGTTTGCTTGGCGTCAAGCTCACTTTTAATTTTATATAAATCATTCCGCTTAGCCTCGAGGTCTCGTTGCGTAGTAGCAAGAGTCGTTTTGACCTGATTTGCTTGCTGTTCCGCAGAGCTAACTCGTTTTCCTAGTTGCTGATTTTCCCCTTCTAGCTTCGTTTTGTCAGCATCTGCTTGAGCTTTCGCAGTTTCAAGTTGTTTTTTGCCTTCTTCGGTCTTACTTAAATTATCTTTGAGTGCATCGTATTCTTTCTTAGACTGTTCTAATTGGTAGTTTAGTTCATTTGTTATTGTTTGTTCATTTTTCAACATGTTATTTTGGGCATACACGATGACGCCAAGAGTAATACTGGTAATAAGTAGTATTATGGTACCCGCAATGTACAATACAGGATGACGTTTGATCTCTTTCACAGTCGAAGTTGGTAAATCACTTTCAAGATTCTTTTCCATCGAATTTTTGTTTATAGCCATTGTTTTCCTTACAATTAATAACTTATAAGACACAAATCTAATTTGACTGCTCATTTTACCTTATTTAAATCCAGTTGTCAACTACGCGCGTAGCATTGTCATTTAAAGATCAAAAGTGCACAAATATGCACAAGCATGGGGACGGTTCTCAAAACGATCTTAATTTGCAAAAACAGCCATTGCTAAAAGCGAATTCGCCCAGAAAAAATTGAAAAAGCATGCAGGAATTAAACATCAGCATTAATGTTATTTAATGCGGCAAACAGAATTTACCAACTCAACATCTTCTGTTTGTGGTCGCGGATCGGTTTGATTTTGTTGATTAAGTAAGTAATACATAATTGATGAAGTATTTAATGCGTGCTCTGAGCCAAAAGCGTGACCAATTTCGTGCATCAGTACTAATTTCAAATGATCCTTATCATTAAACGTGAATATATCTATTCTTTTATCCACAGCATAGTATTCGCCTTGAGTTTCTTGTCGATCTTTTCTGTCTGCAATTGTTAGATTAATGTTGTCTGCACTGGTGTTTACGACATCAACTTTTTTATTTATTAAATCTAGTGCTTGATTAATACTCTTGCGTCTTTTTTCTAATGCATTTCTCCTTGAGTTAAGTGAATTTTCCTCTTCTTGCGTGCCGCCATGTGAGTTATAATAATCTACATCATTGTTATATTTTTTCAAATCAATATCGTAATTGGCACTTGCTCTTTCAAATTGTCCATTTTCTAACAATAAGTCAGAGTTAGCTAAATCTAGATTTTTTAAATCACTTTTTAGCTTATCTGTAGCTGCTTGTCTTTCGTCGTATACTAAATTTATTTTTAACGGAGAACTTTCATCATATTGAAAAATTGTTTTATCAAACGCGACATTCCAACGATTGCCTGCATCAATAGTCGTGTTTTTGACGTCATCCGTGGAGATATTAAAACGGCTGTCGACTTGCCCAACGCTATATTTTATAGGGAGGTTACAGATGTTTTTTGGAAATAAAGGCCAAATAATTGCTAAAATGAACCCGATATATATAATTATATAAATTAATTTTTTGACTATGGGGTTTATTCCTTTATAACGACTGTGCTCGCGATTTTATCATGAAGTGCTTGTTTGCGAGTGTCCCACGACACCCACCAAAAACCAAGCCCCAAAGGCAGTGTAGAAAAGATTTTCCCAGCCATTTCGCGTACCATTATTGTAAACCAATCCACTGGTTGTCCATCACTCATCACTACGCGCAATCCAAGCGCCCGCTTACCAATTGTGGCTCCAAAACGCTTGGTCAAAACAATAAAGTACAGCCACAAAATACCAGCCGAAATGGCGCTATCAACACTACCAAAATTTGGAATGATATGGCGAGACACAAAGTGATCGTTTGGAATGAGCCAAAACACTAACGTTTCAATCGCCACCACGACTATGATGTCAAGAATAAATGCCAGTAGACGTAAACCAAACGACGCGTAAATCATAGCCCAGCATCCCAAAGATATAACATACCCTGCGGACGTGCTGGAGCCGAATTGGTCAATTTGCCCACAACTTGGGAAATAACAGCCGAGCCAGTGATAGAGCCAAGGTTACTCAAAAATGAGAGGGGGGAGTAGTATTCAACGATTGTAAGATCAGTTATACCCGTAATTTGTTTGGCTACCTCCACGGCTTTATCAAAGTTGCCCAGCTCATCTATCAAATTTACCTCTTTGGCTTGGCGGCCGGAGTAAATTTTACCCTGTGCCAAATCGAGCACTTTGGCCTTATCCATTTTACGACCGTCGGCTACATAGGTTACAAAGTCGTCATAGTCTTCATCAATTATTTTCTGCAAAATGTCACGCTCCTCATCGGTCATTGCCCTATTCGCACTGCCAATATCTTTGTACTTACCGGCTTTAAGCACAATTGGTTGATACCCAATTTTTTTGTACAGTTCCTGTAAATTGGTTGTCTCAAAAATTACCCCAATTGATCCGGTCAAAGTAGAAGGATTGGCCACAATTTTGTCGGCTTGCGACGCGATATAGTAGCCCCCGCTAGCCGTTACCTCGCGCATTCGTACCACAATCTTTTTCTCGGACAATTTAAAGGTTTTGAGGCGTTCGGCTAGTACATTTGAAGCAGTGACGGTGCCACCGGGCGAGTTAATCTCTATAATTAATCCGACAACGGTCGGATCGTCCTCTGCCTGCTGGATTTGCTCTAATATGTGATCAACTGATACCATCGTGCTTGATAATAACGGGTTGCTTCCACCGTCGGTATCCGCGATTATGCCTTCGATTTTAAGCAGAACGACCTTTTTGTCACCACCACTTTCTAGAATGCGCTCAAGGGATTTTTGTGAATCGAGCACATTGGACAACACGGTGTCATTGCCAAATAGTTTGGTATCGCCACCAAGGCTAGATATGACAATAATGGCAATGCCAGCAATAAACCAAGCCATTTTGCGTGTAATGTTTTTATTTACCATGCTATGAGTATAACACATAGATTATTTCCATCTCAAACAAAAGTGACATCAAGCCGTAATAAACTCGAGCCACATTTAGCTATTTCGGTTCACACCGGCAAAACAATTTTGCCGTCTTGCGCCCACCAAATATACAAGGTTAAATATAAATAGGGGCAATAATTGCGTGATTGAATTAAAGAACGTTAGTAAAACTTACCGCATGGGTGATGAAACCATTCATGCTCTTGATGGGGTTAACATTAAAATAAACACTGGCGAGTTTGTGGCTATTATGGGACCATCTGGGTCAGGTAAATCCACTTTGGCTAACGTGATTGGCGGGCTCGATGTACCAGACACTGGTGAAGTAGTGGTAGATGAGCAAAGTTTGCGTCAGGCCAATGATGACCAACTGTCTTGGTATCGCAATAAACACATTGGTTTTGTGTTTCAAACCTTCAATTTGCAACCCAGTCTAACTGCGATCGAAAATGTGGTGGTGCCCTTGTTACTGGCTCGAATTAGTCCACGTCAGCGTTTTGATCGCGCCAAAGTGTGTTTAAGTGCGGTTGGTTTGGGTGATCGAATGCGTCACAAACCGGCTCAACTTTCGGGTGGGCAACGTCAACGAGTTTGTGTAGCTCGAGCCATTGCCAATAATCCCCAAATTATTATCGCCGATGAGCCGACCGGCAATCTGGATTCGAAAAAAGGTATGGAAATCGTACAAGTGTTAAAGGATCTCAATAAGTCCGGTATCACTATTATAGTCATTACCCACGACGAGGATGTGGCAAAGCGCGCCGACCGTGTGCTGTCAATTCGTGACGGCAAAATACATCAAGGATCATCATGAGATTAGTTGATTATTTTCGCACCGCTTTCAAAAATTTGTCGCGGCAAAAAGCACGCACTATTTTGACGATTATCGCCATTACCGTTGGCTCTCTATCGCTGATTTTAATGGCCTCGTTGATTATTAGTATTAAACAGTCGCTGGTAGATCAATTTAAATCATTAGGCGCTTTTGATTTGGTGTCAGTGATCAAAGACCCTAATTCAGCTGATTCGGGTAGTTTGATCGGCGGTGCCAATGGCGATCCGTCTGATGGCAAAGCGATTGATGATGCGACGTTGACGGCAATGAATAAATTGCCGTACGTCATTGAGGCGACCCCGATCATTGGTAACATTGGTGTTAGTACGATGCGGCTTGAAGGTCAGAACAAAAAAACCTGGGCTAGTTTTGTGGCGTATGATCCAGACAACGATGTGTTTAATTTGCCGATCGCTTATGGTCGAAAATTGACCAGTCGCGATATGGACAAAATCACCGTCGGCAGTCGTTTTGCCGGGGAAATGGGCTTCGGTGGCCGTCCCGAAGACTTGGTTGGTAAAAAGATTTTGTTGAATTTTCGTGCGGGCGGTGGTAGTGCGCCGGATTGGGGTGAATTGCCAGCCAAGCCGCCAGTTGAAGCCAATAAAGAATGGTATGACGCTCAAAATAAGGCCGGTATCGAGATACCAGTGGAGATAATTGGTGTGACAGATAACGGTGCATTAGATGACGGGCAAAGTTATATTAACATTGCTTGGGCGCGACGCTTAATGGTCAATGTGTCTTGGCAACAGAGCGGCCAGTCAAATTGTAACGGACCTGATTGTCGCCAGTCAACCTCGGCCCCGATTTATACTTTAGAAAAGTACGACAACTTTGTTCAGCAGGGTTATAGTTCAATTATCTTAAAAGCCGATTCGACAACTAACATTAACGCGATCGCTGATTCGGTTAAGAAACTTGGTTACGGCGCCAACACTGCCCAAGCCATGCTTGACCAAATTAATCAAATTTTGCTGATGATCAGTGCGGTGTTGGCGGTAATTGGCGGTATATCGTTATTCGTGGCCACGATCGGTATTATTAACACCATGGTTATGGCCACTTATGAGCGCACTAAAGAAATTGGTGTACTGCGAGCCTGTGGCGCTACCCGTGCCACGATTCGTCGTCTTTTTATGGCCGAAGCGGCTTGCCTGGGCTTTTTGGGTGGGGTTTTTGGCATATTAATCAGTTATGGTTTAGGTCAAATCGCACAATTATTGGTCAGTAAATACGGCGCCGATTTAGGCAATCTGCCGATTGATAACATTGGTAGCTTTCCATTTTGGCTAGTTCTAGCCGTAGTTGCTTTTACCACTGTACTCGGCACAATCTCTGGCTTATTGCCTGCCATCCGTGCCGCCCGCCTTAACCCAGTCGAGGCGCTCCGTTACGAGTAATACTATTTTGGCAATCTTAAGCCCGATCTGCTACATTATATTTGTGGGAGACGTTATTTTGTCCACTGACAGTAAAAAACCTAAATTAAAACGCGCTTTGGTGCTGACTGCAGATCGGTTCGAAGATATGGAGCTGTTTTTTCCCATTTTTCGACTGTTAGAGATCGGGGTGAGTGTTAAGGTGGCCGCGCCATCTGAAAAAGTGATCGCTGGTGAAAATGGTTACTCTATAAAACCAGATTTGACTTTTGATCAAGTTAATCCAGAACAGTTTAATCTGCTAATTATTCCCGGTGGAGCGAAAGATGGCGCTCCGCGCACCGTCAGTCAGTCTGCCAAGGCGATAGAAATTACGACTCATTTTATGTCGAGCAACAAGCTGGTGGCGGCCATTTGCCACGGTCTTTATGTGTTAGCGGCCGCCAACGTGCTAAAAGGGCGAAAGGCTACCGGATATTGGGAAGATGGTGTGCCAGAAGCAATCAAAAAAGCAGGTGGTCAATACGAGGACGCTGAAGTGATTGTTGATGGCAATTTAATCACCTCCCGTTGGCCGATGGATTTGCCCGCGTTTATGCGTGCCATTGTCAAAACAATTTAAGTAGGCAACGCCACAAAACGTAGGGGTGACATCTATGTTGGATAAATAATCATATTCTAGATTTACGTAATATCATTATTCCGCCAAGTAGCATCATTAAGCCAAGCCCCAGCCAGGCCGAGCTGGCCCCGGTTTTGGGTAACTTTTGCACGACGGCGACTGCATTTGTGCCAGCGACGATGTTTGTCACCTCAAGTGATCCGGGTTTACTACTAATTTGAGCGGTGTTGGACGATTCATTACCAGAGTTATCCACTGCACGAACCGTAAAGTAGTAAGTAGTGCCGTTTTTAAGATCACTATTTTTGTAGGATGCGTCTGTGATTGACGAGGCAACTTTGTCACCCAGTGTGCCAGACGTTGTAGAGCGGTATATCGAAACGCTCTTGTAGTCTGAATCGGTCGGTTTGGTCCAAGCTAGCGTCACGACAGCGTCACCAGCGGTGGCAGTAATACTGGTTGGGGCACCAGGTGGCGTTGAATCAGAAGCGGTTACAATGGCAAAGGTGGTAAAGTGATCCACCTGACATGTAACGGTGTTTTCACTGGCGTTCTTGGTACAGTTGGGCAATTCAATCCAGGTTCCAGCTGTCTTATCATAATAGCCGACGGTCAACTCGTCTTCGCTCAGCACCTGACTGTCGGTCACCGATGCATCTGTGTACTTTGATTCGATAGTGATATTACTTTTGAAACTGGAAATTTCCTTATTGTCCTGATCGGTGGCAGTTAAATCGTAACCGTAGGCAACCGGCTTGGCGTCAGCTTCTTCGGCCAATTCGGCAGTTGGATTAACCACTATGGTAACGGTACCCGATGTGGCAATGGAGTTGGCTGGCACATTAATGGTCGAACCATCATCTAGCGCGATAGACTGTTGTTTAGTCGGGTCAAACGTGGCAGATTTTGCGTCCGGCAGTGTATAAGTCTGCTTCACCAATTCTAAATCGGCAATACCAGCAGTGCTATCGGTTAAGTCCGTAAGCGCTTCTTTGGATTTATATACTTCGCTACCGGACTGTTGTCGGGCGGTGACGTGCCAGCGTGTACCTTTCGATGTGGTTAAGCTGTAGGCCCCCTGATTATCTGAATTTGCTTCAGCGTAGGCACCATCTTCTCCCCAGGCGGTCACGAACGCATTTGTACCGCTACCATCTTTTTTAACCGTACCGCTAATAGAGGCGTCAGCTGTGCGAAATACCATGTCCGCCGTCACAGTTTTGTCTGTCTCCACCGTCACTTTCTGCCGTTTCGGATTAATGTATCCGGAGCCAACCCACATATTGGCGCCCACAAAATAGGTACCAGCTGGTACGCGCATTGTGTAAGCCCCGCTGGCGCTACTGGAAACACCGTTTAGATAATAATTGCTACTGGCAGATTTCTTTTCGTTTGGATCGCGCGTGTCGGCGTTTATCCAAGCCCATTGCATAGCACTACCATCGGCTTTGGTGGCTTTGCCGGAAATGGTAGCGTCGGCTTTCTTTAAGGTGATGTCATACGTTTTTGATTCGGCGTCGGCAAGCACAATTTCCACGTCTTGTCCGGTGCCTGAACTATAACCGAGGGATTGATCAATCCACCAACCCAAGTTCCATGTGCCCGCTGAGACTTTCATAGTGTAAGTACCGGCACTTTGATCGAACGTAGCGCTTTGCCACGATCCATTTTTGCCTCTGGTAGCGTAAATACTAATCCAGCGACCGGTAATTTTATTACCGGCGTCGTCGTAGACCGTGCCATGAATAGTTGAGTTATTCTTGACCGCTTTGAGCGTAATCGCTTTGGTTTCATTATCAGAACTAAAAGTTACTTTTTGGGCGTCAGGACTGGAGTAATCACTGTTATAAAGATATACTTGTACGTCCCAGGTGCCTTTGGGTAGTTTAATTGTGCCAACCCCAGCTGTAATCGAGCTACCGACATTGCCCCAATCTTGCGAGCCGTCTCCAGCACTGACCCATGAGTTAACCGATGTTAGAGTGTTGCCGTCTGGATCGGTCACCGTTACGTTTAAGGTGTTGGTGGCGCGCTGAAAGGTAAAGTTTTTGGTGGCAGGCGTGCCAGAGACGACGGTTACGCTGGATGGTTTGCCCGAGTAAACGTAGCCAGCGTTCCATTGCGGATAGGCGCTAACCGAGTAGATACCCGGGGTAACTTTTATGGTATAAGTGCCGTCGGTGGCGCTCGTGGTATAACCCGAGTCGTACGACCCCTCCGATTTCCAGGCCGAAATTGAGGCACCGGAGACGCCGTTGCCTAAATCGTCTGACACTTTGCCGGTAATCGAATCACTTTTTTCCACTAGTTTGATCGTGCCCAAGTCTTTGGTTTCGTCGGCGGCGACGGAAAAGTTAGCCACTTTAGGAAAAGCGTAGCGCGAGTCAGACGACCAGCCATTAATACTGTAAGTGCCTTCGGACAATTTGGCAGTAAAGTTGGCGCTTGAATCCATTTGAGCCGAAAAATACTTACCATCGCTGTTGGATAAGCTTAAGCCGAAGCCCCACTGGTTAGTCGGCTTAGTGCCATCGGGATATGCAATTGATCCAGTGACGGTAGAGTTTAGGGCAGTCGTCACGATATTATTGGTTTTACTTTCAACGGAAGCGTCGTCGGTAAAACTAATCGTTTGACTGTTGGAATCGTAAGTCCAATCAGCCGGGCTGACGTTGGGGTAAAGGCCAATGTACCACGACCCGCCAGTTAGAGTAAGGGAATAAGTGCCATCTGAAGCGAGGGTTTTATTGACATAGCCATTACCGCCCACTTTCGAAGCGTAAATGGTACCGTTGGTGACGGCGCTACCGGTGGCCGATCCTTTGGTCACCGTGCCACTTAAAGTTTTGGTCGCCGCTAGGAAACTAGCATTTTTAGTAGTGACGCCAGAACTAGCTACGGTAATAGTTGAGTTAGCTGGGGCAAAATAGGTTTTGCCGGTGTTGTAGCCGGCTGAATAGTATAAGCTAAAGGTGTAGGTGTCGGCGGCGACGTCGGCGATGCCGTAAGCTCCGTTTTTGTCGGTGTAGGTGTAGTAGTAACTAGTCCAATTGCTACTACTGATATTAACTGAAGCGAATGGAACCGGATTGCCACTGGAGTCGGTAATAATTCCCGTAATGTTTGTATTAGTGCCAATTTCGAGATATGGCGCAGTATAGTCTCCTCCCCACGAGCTTGATCCATCTAGGTCGGTGGAGTAGTTTTGCGTCCACATGTGAGCGACATAATAGCCACCTCGACTAGGATTAGTGACACTATTGATCACCAGTGTTAGGGTGGTATTGGCGGCGATAGTCGAGCTGGTAGATAGGGTCAGGCCATTCCAATCACGACTATAAATAGCCAAACTAGATGGTGAAGTAGTGCTGGCTAGGGTAGCGTAATTAAAGTCAATGTTTGACGACTCGGAACCGTAGCCACTGGGGCCATTAAACTGAAAACGCACTCGCCCACCATCACTCGGAATTGCCACCGAACTTTTAAGACTTAAGGTATAGGTGGTGGAAGCCGACTTAGCTTTGTTGGCTACCGAAACTGATAGTTCGCTGATAGTCTGGGGCAGTGTCGCTTTGGCTGAGTGTCCAAAAAAAGACACTACCATTGCAACGACGGCGACGTAAATCACGACTCGAAACATGGAACTAATAGATAACAACATAATACCCCTCTTTTGTATTTTATTATTTCACTTTATTTCATTATCGAACGCAATGTTTAGAGTTGTCAAGGGGTACGGAGAATGGTAGATGGCTTGCCGTCCGTAGCTTCGGCGAAGGATGGAGGATAGAGGATAGGTGGGAAAAAAAATAATATATTTGACTTGAAGCTGGCACAGATGCGGGATATTATTATTAATGATGACAACAAACGCGATGATATCTCGTCTGAGAATGGTTATGAAACGACCAACGGTTTGGCGCCTGGTCGGCGGGTGCTTGGTCATATTGCCAATTTTGCTAGCCACGATGTTTTATCTTCCTATATATAGCAAGCGGGCTCACTATGATCGGACTCAATCCATCGTTGAGGGTAATATCAATGCCAGTACTACCTCAGACACCGCTCCAGTCTCGACTGAATTTGGTTTATTCATTCCGAAGATTAATGTTAATGTGCCGATCGTGGCGGATGTTGATGGTGACGTGGCGCGCGTTTATTTTCAAAAACTAAAAGATGGGGTGGCACACTTTAAGGGCACTGCCAAACCAGACCAAGTTGGCAACACCGTCATTTTTGGTCACTCCTCGGCTATTCCCGGGATAGTGGCCACACCGTATGCCCAAACATTTCTATTATTGGATAAGCTTAAAAAAGGCGACAAAATAACTGTTTATTATCGAGGTCAGCCATATTATTACGTCGTTGACTCAGTCAAATCAATGCCCGACGACGCCTTAGACATCCTCAAAGCCACCGACTCTGCTACATTAACTTTATTTACCTGTTGGCCCCCCGGGACTGATTTTAAACGTATGGTGGTCGTATCTCACAAAATTTAAGTTATGGGGACGGTTCTCAAAACGATCTTATTTTGCAAAAACTACGAAGAATGATATCGGATCTTTTGCTGTTCGTTGTGGTTTTGACTGGCACTTCCCCATATTTTTTCATTGTAACTGCCCTTAATAATATCGCTGATAATGATGTTCCGATATTTTTGTTGACGCTCCAACACGGTAAATTCGAGAGTAGTATAGAGTGGATCTTCGGTTAGCAGTGGCATATCTTGTCCGTGTGCATAAAAGTTATAGCTCGAGTATGCGTAGTCGCTCGGATTTATTACCAAATGACCTCGTACCGGATTTAGCTCAATGTATTTTCCACATTGTAAGAAATATTGATCTTTTCCAACAGGTTGACTTTTGTATCTTCCTTGCCAAAAATGTCCAACCCAGCCATATTTTTTATTGTAATAGTGGTAATACGAAAGATTAAGTTTTTTCATAAACGTGGCAAATTCGTGAGCGTCAAGAGTTTGAATAAGAAAATGTGTATGATTCGGCATGAGACAATAATGATATAAATCGAACGGGTGGATAACTTTGAATCTTGCGATCAAAGAAAAGTACATCTGATAATCGCTTGGCTGGTGAAACACCACATGGCGATTGTTTCCACGCGACATTACATGGTAAAAACTTTTTGATAATAGCATACGCGGTGGTCTTGGCATATCATAATCATATAGAATATTATTATTTTTGCAAAATAAGATCGTTTTGAGAACCGTCCCCATGATTGGGGTTAGCGTATTGATGCATTTTGGACGTATGGTTGAACGTTGGTGACGGCTTGTGCTAATTCATCGCTCGTAAATGGTAATAAAGTGGCACTTGCATCGACTTGTTTGGCGGACACATAATTTTGCAAAAAATAGCGTTTGGCTCCCTCGATCATCAAACCGATTTGCCTAAAATCTAATGGCGCAAGTAATGGTTTGGCGACCGTGGTGCGAAATTCATAGTCCACGCCACTCGACATAATCAACTTGATTGAATCTGATATTAAATCAACGATTGACGTGGCGCCTCTGGCGCGCGAAATGGCTTGATAATGGGCGTAGGGACCTTTAATGTCCATGGCAACATAATCCACTAATCCTTGCTTAAAGATCTCATCCAGTTTTCTGGGCGACGATCCATTACTATCTAATTTCACCAAATAACCCAGCGCTTTTATTTTACCAATAAAATCTTCAAGGTCAGCGTGCAAAGTGGGCTCGCCGCCAGTAATGCACACTGCATCAAGCTGACCCTGTCTTTGGCGCAAAAAATCTAATACTTCTTTTTGATCGATCAAAGGCCCAAATTGCGATGGCACTACCAACTCTGGGTTGTGACAGTAGGCACAGCGAAAGTTGCAACCTTGGGTAAAGATGGTCGCCGCTACATGCCCTGGATAGTCGACTAGCGTCGTTTTTTGTAATCCGCCAATTTTCATTTCCGTGGATCCGAATTAGGCTGGTACTAGAACGCGTTTTTGCTGACGAGTCTTCGGTGATAGATGAGACGATACATGATAGGTAAATCGTTGCGCAAATTCGGCTTTTTTGCCCAAATTCCATTGTTTGACCGGGCGCAAGTAGCCAACGACGCGTGAGTAAACGTTATTCTCCGCGCCACAGGTCGCGCAAATTGGTACTTTGCCGGCAACGTAACCATGTTCCGAGCAGATTGAAAACGTTGGGGTAATGGTAAAGTATGGCAAATGGTAGGTGTGGCATATTTTTTTGACTAGCGACTTAACGCTCGCGATATCAGTAATTTCCTCACCAACAAACAGGTGCACGACCGTACCGCCGGTGTATTTAGTCTGCAAATTATCTTGTAGATCGAGCAGTTCAAACAGATCGTCGGTATGATTGACCGGTATATGTGATGAGTTGGTGTAAAATGGTGCCGCGCCACTATTTTGCGCATCAAAGTCGTTCGCTACTTTGATGTTCGAAAAACGTTTTTTGTCCATCTGGGCAAAGCGAAAGGCGGTGCCCTCTGCCGGCGTGGCTTCGAGGTTGTAAACATTGCCGCTGTCATTTTGATAGCCCTGAATACGATCGCGCATAAACTCTAGCACATCATTGGCAAATTTTTGTCCATTAGTAGTGGTAATGTTATCACCGAGTAAATTAACAATCGCTTCGTTTAGACCAACCAAACCAATAGTAGAAAAGTGATTGGACCAAAACTGACCACTCCTTGTTTTAATATCGCGTAAATAGTATTTGGTGTAGGGGTACAAACCAACGTCGGTCAATTTTTCGAGCACCTTACGTTTAATCTCCAAACTTTCATGGGCTAGATCCATTAGTCGGCTTAATCGAGAGTAAAATTCATCAATCGATTGTGACAAATAGCCAATTCTGGGCACATTAATGGTGACCACCCCAATTGAGCCAGTCAAGGGATTGGCGCCAAACAAGCCCCCGCCACGTTTACGCAATTCACGATTATCTAAACGCAAGCGACAACACATACTGCGCGCGTCCTCAGGGTTCATATCTGAATTGACAAAATTGGAAAAGTAGGGGATGCCATATTTGGCGGTCATGCGCCACAATCCCTCTAGATTCGGATTGTCCCAATCAAAATCTTTGCCCACATTATACGTTGGAATAGGGAAGGTGAAGACACGCCCTTTGGCGTCACCGACGCTAATCACCTCGGTAAAGGCGCGATTAAACAGGTCAATTTCCGCCTGAAAATGACCGTAAGTTTTGTCCATTGCCACACCGCCAATAATGACCGCTTCCTCTGCCAAAATTGAGGGCGGGGTTAAATCGAGTGTCACGTTGGTAAATGGAGTTTGAAAACCGACTCGGGTTGGTACGTTCATGTTATAAACAAACTCTTGTAAGGCCTGCTTTACCTCTGTATACGTCAAGCCATCATAGTGAATAAATGGTGCCAGTAAGGTGTCAAAATTGGCGATCGCTTGTGCCCCAGCCGACTCCCCTTGCAGAGTGTAAAAAAAGTTAACTAGCTGTCCCAGCGCGGTCTTAAAGTGCTTGGCGGGGGCTGACTCAATCTTGTCATCTGCGCCGCGAAAACCAACTCTGAGCAAATCTTGTAAATCCCAACCGACACAGTAGCTAGACAGTATCTGTAAGTCGTGAATGTGCATGTCCCCTTCCACGGTAGCGGTGCGAATTTCGGGTGGATAGATTTTATTCAACCAATAACTTTTTGATATTTCGGCGGCAACGTAGTTATTTAAGCCTTGAAGAGAGTACGACATATTTGAGTTTTCATTGACTTGCCAATCCAAATTGTCCAGATATTGATCCATCAAATCAACCCGTTGCTTCTCTGCCAACTCGCGCATTTCGGCGTGTTTTTGGCGATAAATAATGTAAGCTTTAGCGGTGGCACGAAAAGGTGAATCGAGCAACACTCGTTCCACAATATCCTGAATTTCTTCAACTTTGGGGATATGTGTTTTAATTTGTTTGGCGGCTAAAGTTAAGACCAGTTTGGTCAGTTTTTTCGCTTCTTTACCGTCAAATTCACCGGTCGCAACCCCGGCTTTTGTAATGGCTGCACTAATTTTTGCGCCATCAAAGGGCGCCATTTCCCCTGACCGCTTGCGGATTTTGACAAACATCAACTCCCTCCTTTATCCCCCGCTTGCTAAATGATTACGAAAAGATTAAATTGGTGGAACCAGACACTTTGATATTAGTTTCGCAACAATGAAACTAGTGTAACAAATGCTGGCTCAAGGTTGTCAAGTAGACCAGAGGATGGAGGATAGAAAATAGAAGATAGAAATAATACCGATGTACTGATAACATCTAAATTGGAGGAAATAAGTGGGCCCATTGTTAACTAAATTATTACGTCGGTCAATATCAAAGCGTCGTATCAAACATCACCCAGACTCGCCTTTTCCAAAGCTGGTCTATGAGCGCAACGCCACCATTTATAAACTAATGTCGCATCCTATTCGTTTGGAGATTTTGAACATTCTTAAGGCGCGAGGTGAAACGTCGGTTGAGCAACTATTGCAAATGTTGGGAGTGCGAAAAGCCAATTTATCGCAACATTTGTCGCTTTTGCGTCACACTAAAACGGTGATGATGCGTAAAGATGGCTTAAACGTTTATTACCAAATTACTGACCCGCGACTGGTCGAGCCCTGTCGTATTTTGAAAGAAATTTGGGAAGCAGATAAGTAGTGTGACCCTGCTCATCCGTGTTTGTTAAAATGTCCTCTTAAATTGCAAAAAAGTGGCGCGGGGCAACATACCCCACGCCTCATTCCCGCAGTAATTCGGCCAACTGCGGATTTGTCTCAAGCTCGCGTTTTATCTTTGCAAATGCCCGTCGCATTCTTTTCATAATAGTGGTACCAGTAACCTTGAAAAGAATGCCTAGTTCGTCAGCGGTTGTGGGAGTGTATCCCTTCAGACCGTAGTATCGTTGCAGCAGTTGTTGGTCATCCGCTTCTAGCAGGTCGATAAGCACGTAGACATTATCGCTCTCAAGAGCTTTCCAAAGTGCCTTTTCCGGATCATTGTACCTATTTTGAGTCGCCGGTAGTCTATCGAGAATAAAGGGTAACGTATCGCCATGTTTCACATCAAGCGACAGAGGCTTTTCGGCTACGTACATCAGACTCTCCACAACTTCTCGGCTAAAACCTGTGTCTTGCACAATCGCATCAACGTCAAATGGGCGCCGGGGATCACAACGTTGATGCTTGATGGCTCTGCGTATCTTGCGAAGTGTTTCTGCCAGATACGGAGGGACGCGTATAATTGCGTCATGTTTCTCGATCTCAAGTGTGATAGCCTGACGTATCCAACCTGTGGCGAAGGTTGAGAAGCGATAGCCCTTTCGCCAATCAAACCTTTCAGCCGCCTTAACTAGTCCCATACAACCGCATTGGATTAGATCATCTGTAGTCATAGATGATGTATACGGCTTATGCTTGTTTACAAAACTAACCACCAGTCCAATATTACGAGTCACTAGCTCATCAAGTGCGGTTTTGTTCCCGCGCTCAATGCGCTTGGCCAGCTCAATCTCTTCGTCTTTGGTAAGGAGCGTTGGGTGACGATGTGTCACCCGTGGGTATGTGGGTGACATTCGTTTTGCCTTTCGTCGCTTAAATTAAGTAATATGTTAACTTATTTGACATGCCATTACAAATGTAATGTAATGGAATAGAACAATTAATAACGGAGGGGCAATGTCTAAATTGGGTGGAATAATTACAGTGTTTCTATCATTAGTAGCTGGTTTTGGTGGGGCGTGGGTGTATGAAATAACATTGGGTAAAAATACGACTACTACAGCGACTACTGCTACGACTGCAACCACGGCTAAAACACAAACTTTGGCAGAGTGCTTGACTGAAGTGTGGGGTAGCGACAAATACGCTGCCATTGGTGCCAACTCCAGTTTAGCCACCACTGAAGATAATTTGGCTTCACTCAAATGTTACAAACAATGATTATACGTCAACTATTTATCTTAATTTCGGTTTTCAGCGTCAGTTTAATTGGCGTATCCCCCACTTTAGCCGCCGAGCTTCCTGCCATATCGCCCGAATTAACTAAGTGCCTTACTAGCCAAATGGGCGAAAATGTGATGGCTGAAATCTCAGCCGGAGCGCGCCAACCCACTGAAGCGGAGACACAACTAGCTGAAACTTGTTTTAAGCAGTTTGGATCACCGATTAGCAAAGATCAACCGAATGTTCGAGGCAAAACACCGCAGTTTTCGGCTACCACTGCCTCCTGTCTCAAAAAAACTTTGGGCGGAGATTATGCTAGTCAAATGTCGGCTATTTCTTCCGAAGCCGAGGGTGCGGCGTTACGCCAAAAAGCAGGGACGTGTTTTGAAAAAGGACCGCGTGATTCCGCTGACGGAAAAATGCCTGACGCGGTGAAAAATTGCATCGTCAAAGCGGTTGGGCAAGCTCAGTTTGATATTATGTTGAATGGCGACAGGCCACAGGCCGGTTCAGATTTATTTAAAAAGTTAGAAGGCGCTGGATGTTTTAAGCAATTAAAGCACGAAGGAGCGCCGTTGCAAGATTTGCCTGACGATAAAAGGAAGTGCATCGAAGGCATTATGGGATCAGCCACAGCTGAGCCGACTGAAGCCCAGAGAGCTGCGGTTGGTCAAAAATGTTTTGCTGGGGAAAGTGAGGGAAATCGGTCTTCCAATCATCCCCAACTGCCAGATGCGGTCAAAAAGTGTCTTGAAGGTGCAGTCGGTACTGCGTTTCAGAGTAAATCACCAGACAGTTTAACTGAAGACGAACGAGCACTGGCTGGAGCTTGTTTTAAACAACACGATTTTAAACCGGAAGGTGGTCCAAATGGCGGACCAAACAATGGGCCGCCGAAAATGGATAATGACACCAAGGATTGTATTAAATCGGTTACTGGACATTCCGCCGAAGAGCGGTTTGAAATTGGCGACGATGTTAAAGACAAAGTTAATCAACAATGTTTTGGCGGACGCGGCGGACCTGAGGGTGGATCGGCCATTAAAAAAACCAACACCGAGTTAAATGATTGCACCGGCAAAATTGTGGCTTCTGCTGGTGGCACGGTGAACGCTGACGTTAAAGCGCGCATTTTGCAGGAGTGCCATTCAGGTGGCGAAGATCCGAATAAATCACTCAATAGGGCGCCACAAACATCAACCGACAACTCTGATTGTACGGCGCGGGTGGTGGCAGGCATTACCGACCAACTACCGCCAGAAGAGGTGCAGAAACGAGTCAATGAGGCGTGTTACGCCGATCGTAATTATGATAAGCCAAAGGTTGATGATGGTGTAAATCACGAATCAGATCAAAATCGTCCCGCGCCGCCGATTGGTGGCGATAATCCGCAATATTGTGAACAAAATCCCGGCGCGTGCACTGGGCCGAAACCGTAAAAGAAATGCATAAGTTATAATAGACCTCTTTCAAAACCTACTTAAGCAGTCATTTCGACCCCGTGAGTTTGTCGCTGAATTTCATTGAAATTCGTCGCTATTTACGAACGGTCGCCTGCCTGCCGTCAGGCAGGGAGAAATCTCAAATAATTTTATGTAGATCTCTCCGCTACGGTCGAGATGACAATATAAAAAATGTGCCGCAGGCACACCATCATTAAAAATTAAAAATTAAAAATTAAAAATTTCTTATCTACATCCTCATATACTCACTCCAACGCCAGTACAGCTCGCGGGTGGCCACTAAATCACCCACATTGTAGCGGGCAATATCCAAATATTTTTTCTTATTAAACAAATTTGCCACATCGTGCCCATCGACACCACCGGCTTTAGGACTGGTAATGCCGAAAAGGCGACACCACATGTGTAAACTGCCTTTTTTGACTAAAGCGCCATAAAAACTTAACTGATCTTGCAGGTCAATGTGTTTGGCGCTGTCTCGTTGGCTCGAAATATAGCGGTTTGATAGTAGATCTTTGGTCGGTCGTACTTTATGTAAAGCCGAACGTACCATTAAATACGGCGCGTCGAACTGACGTCCATTGAAACTAATAAACTCGGTGTAATTTTCGGCTTTGCGCCAAAATGCCTCCAGCATTTCGGCCTCAGTCATGGGCATAAAAGTAATATCGCCAACCGTTGTCGTTTTGGCGGTGCGTTTTTTTGGTGCTTGATAAAGCACCGCCCCCTTGCCCGTTTCGGCGTCCATTATACCAATGGCGACAATAAAACCGGTTAATGGGGAAAGACCAAGCTGATCCTTGATTCGTTTTAACTCAATTTGATATTTTTCATCAGTGTCGGATGTTTCTCTAATCCAGCGCGTTAACATATTTTGACTGGTTTGGTCATAATCTTCGAACCGCTCCCCCACTGTTTCAATGTCGAACACTAGTTTTTTCATAACTTAAATCTACGCCAAAATTAATTAACGCGCAAACGCCCCAATGCACTGGGGCGTTAGTGCATATTGTACAGTTGACAACTGTACAAGCCGAACCGAATTCTCGAAATCGAATGTATTTATATGTGTTTTGGTGTCTAAAATTAATTCCGCAACAACTGCCATTTTTCCTCATCCGATATTAACTCGCCTACACCAAAAAGTGTTTCACCAGCTACAACAACACAAATTTTTTCTAATTCCATTTCGCATATAATCCCATCATAAGGGCTGGTAATAGTAGTCTGTTGCGTGGATGGTAAATTTGTCAATATACCTAGCTCATCATCTTTAGATATTTTTTTCCCTAGCTCTAAAGTAGTATTACGCTCAAAAACACCAGACGTTAGCGCCTTTATTAACTTAATTCTGACGAAATGTCTGGTACTGATTTTGGAGCCAGCCATGGTATTATACCGAGAACACTCGAGTAAGTGGTCAATAATTCCGTTGGCAACTCGCTCCACTTGATCCGTGGTAATCCTTTTGTCAGTTGGCATTTCAATTAATAAATACGACACACTTTCATTTCGCAATATGTTAGATATGGCACCATCAATCTTATATTCTTGAGTAATGTGTGAAATACGCAACACGTCAGGATTAAGTACCTCTGCCATTTTAATACTACCATCACCTGCTCTTATTCCGGCTTGAATTAATCCTGCAGTAGTATAGCCATGTAGATCAAATACATAATCATGCTCTTTTGCCATCTTTGCTACCACATCGGCGATTTGAAAAATTGGCCTACCATCGTTCTTGCCAGTAAATGAGCGGTTGAGATCTTGGCCAGAGATCGGTTCATTCCGTTGTTTCATGGCGTAGGCAAGTGGATTAGCGATTGGTAGTATATTGAGAGTCCCACTAAATCTTGGAAAATTTTTTAGCAGGTTTGCAATCACCAACTGTCCCGAGCGCTCATCTCCATGAATTCCAGACAAGACCAATGTTTTAGGGTTGCCTTTACCGATAGATATGTATTCTAACGAGATATCAAGGCCAGATGATTCCAAGATGCTTGTTTTGCTAGTATTCATGGTTATCCCAGTTATTAGTAGTAGAATACTTGATTAAGCTAGCTGTGACAAGCAAAGCCCGATGTTATATGATAAGTCAGGGGAGAAAAACATGCGAGCTTGGGAATTAATGGCGCCGAAACGGTTGGAATTGGTTGAAGTACCAGAGCCAAAACTGGCCGACAACGAGGTGTTATTAAAAATCAAAAAAGTTGGTATTTGTGGTACCGATTTACACATTTATAACGGTGGCATGGCGGTTGCGACGCCACTGATTATGGGTCATGAATTCGTCGGGGAAGTATTTGAGTTTGGTGCAGGAGTGCATACATTCAAAATCGGCGACCACGCGGTCGCCGAGCACGTGATTGGTTGCGGCAAATGCGAAATGTGTTTGGCTGGGCGCAAAAACTTATGTGTTAAACCAACCATTATTGGACTACATCGCGCTGGTGCGTTAGCCGAATATTTAGCGGTGCCGGCGGATTTAGTTTATCCTTTACCAAAAGAGCTTTCTTGGGACGACGGTGTACTAGTCGAGCCACTCTCGATCGCCGTTTATGGCGTGCGTAAAGCCGGCTCAATTTTGGGCAAAAATGTGGTCGTGCTTGGTCAAGGACCGATTGGTTTATTTGTCGATCAGGTGGCTGGGGCGGCTGGGGCTAAAGTGTGGGGAGTAGATGTCATGGAAGCAAGATTACAGTTCGCCCTAGGGCACCAATTGGTTGATGGGGTAATAGATTCAAGCCACGACACGCCCCTTGAAACTTATCAAAAACAGTCAGGCCAGTCAGGGGCCGATGTGGTGTTTGAGGCGGTTGGACAAGAAAACACCATGAAAATGGCGCTTGAAATGGTGCGACCGGGTGGTATGATTGTAGTCTTAGGCGTGTTTGAGCACGACGTGGCCGTTTCTATGATGACTATTGTGAAGCGCGAAATTACCATTATTGGATCTTGGACCTGTTTGAATACCTTTGAGACGGCCATTCAACTGCTCAAAAGTGGCGCTATCAAAACTGCCGATCTTATTACGCACCGCTACCCTTTTGAGCGCGCCGACAAAGCGTTAATTGAAGCGGCCCAGTACAGTCAAAACCGGATAAAGACAGTTATAGAAGAAATGGATAATTTATAATGCATAATGGATAATTATGGTGTGCCTGCGGCACATTTTTATTATCAAATTATCGATTAATATTAACTTAACTCTTCTTGTACATTATAAATTATCAATTACATTATCATTTATCATTTATCCATTACCCATTTCTTTTTAATGCTTTGTGCTTCAAGGTATTGCATTGTTTTGTCTGATTAAGATACGATAAGTATTGTCAAAAAGTGAGGGGAATATGGAGGAGGGAACTGTGGAACAGAGACTTGATGTTGGGCTGGACACATCTAGCGCCGACGATAATTGGGAGTTGGACGTCGCCGCATGTCGCATTGACGGTCACGTTATGGCGGAGGGTGAAATGTGTGAGGCGTGCCAATAATAACAATTAACCAGAAACTAGTAACTAGAAACTGGAGACTAGAGATCGTAAACCAAAGATTAAGAGGCGGCGAGGAGCCGCTTTTTGGTTAAATCGAAAAAAAATGCTAAAATAACATCGAATATGAAAAATCGCGCGTTTATCTATATTGCTTGGATTCAGTCCATTGTGGCTGTGGTGACGAGTTTGTATTACAGTGAAGTAGCGGGGCTGACTCCTTGCTTGCTGTGTTGGTATCAGCGCATCGTTATGTATCCGCTGGTTATCATTATGGCGGTCGGTTTGTGGCGACGAGACCAGCACCTGCCATATTATGTTTTGCCATTTGGCATTATCGGCGCTATTACTGCCTTATACCATTACTTACTACAAGTGGGTGTGATTTCGGAAAGTTTGGCACCATGCGTGGCTGGCGTATCTTGCGCCACCAAAGAGGTGCAGTATTTCGGCTTTGTGACCATTCCATTTTTGTCGCTGTTGGCTTTCGTTCTCATATCGGTTTGCATGATTATTATAATTAGAAAGGGTGATAAAAATGAATAAGGAAGCCGGTGTGATTGGTGGCATAGCGGTGGTGGCAATCGTGGCCGTGATCGCTTTATTTGCTACATCTAAAAATACGACAAATGTTTCTTCGGTGGATCAATCTAAATTAGTTTTAAGCGATAGCTACAAAACCGGGTCAGTGTCGCCAAAAGTAACTGTGGTTGAGTTTGGTGATTATCAATGTCCAGCTTGTCAGGCCGCTTATCCAATTCTTAAAACTATGCTGGCAAAGCACGCCGATATGCAACTAGTGTGGCGCGATTTTCCCTTGCCCAATCATAAAAACGCCATGTTGGCGGCGCGCGCGGTTAACGCCGCTGGGCGGCAAGGGCAGTTTTGGCAGATGAATGGCAAACTATATGAAACCCAAACCGATTGGTCTGAAAGCGATAAGGCGCGCGATCTGTTTATTGGTTACGCCCGTGATTTTGGTCTTAATTTGGATCAATTTAAGCTTGAGTTAGACATTGCCGACATTGCCGCTCGCATTGCACAAGATTTGGCGGGAGCAAATGAGTTAGGGGTCAATGCTACTCCGACGTTGTATTTTAACGGCGTTAAATACACCGGTTCTCTGACGGAAAGTGGCTTTGAGGCGGCTTACGCTGAAGCGGCGAAATAATTATCGGTTATTGATTTTCGTCTACTATTCGTCTATAATATGTCTATAAAGCTTAGAGGCCTAATGGCTCGTAGCTTTAATTTACTGAGATAAATATTATGTTTCAGCCAAAATACACTATCACCAACAAACTTTTAGCCAACATTAAACGGATTGGCACTTTAGTGTCTGAACTAAATAGTCGATTTTTTACTGGTATCGTTTTAGCTGAATTAGAACAACGAGCTACTAGTCTTTCTGCGTTTGCTTCAACTAGTATTGAAGGCAATCCCCTACCATTGACGGAAGTAAAACGACTGCTCAAAACACAACCTAAAACCATACGAGACAGCGAAAAAGAAGTGTTGAATTATAACGAAGTACTTAAATGGTTGAATAAAATGACTCGTCAGAAAAATGTGGTACTTGATTCTGAAATAGTACTAAAGACGCAAAAGCAGGTTGTTGATGGATTGATTAGTGAAGCCAGAATGGGTCAATGGCGCAAAGAGCCAGTATTTGTACATGATCCACGTACTAAAACTCCGATCTACCTTCCCCCCGATCACCATGACGTAGCGAAACTTATATCCGAACTCATCAATTACGTTGTTTTGACCAAACATTCGGCAGATCCGCTCATTGTGGCTGGTGTGTTTCATCGACAATTTGTGATCATTCATCCTTTCGTAGACGGGAACGGGCGCACTGCGCGCCTATTAACTAAACTACTGCTGGCTCGGATGGGGTTAAATACATTCAACTTGTTTAGCTTTGAAAACTATTATAACCGCAACGTTAGCGCTTACTTTGAACATGTTGGCGTGAAAGGGAATTATTACGAGGTGATTTCAGCCATTGATTTTACAACTTGGTTAGAGTATTTCACGGACGGTATTATTGATGAATTGTTGCGAGTTAGTAGTGAAATATCGCAAATGACCATTTCTCCTCAAACCACGCTCAAGCCATTTCACAAGAAGATCATTGAATACATTAAAGAGCACGGTTTTATTACCGACGCTCAATACGCCAATTTGACTGAGCGAGCGCGGGCTACCAGACATAAAGATTTGCAAAAGTTGATTAAGCTTGGTTTACTTGAACAATATGGTAAGGGCAAAAGCACCTATTACAAGTTAAAAGAACCGACTTCATAATGAGAAAAAACTGGTGAATATATGGACATAGTAAAAAATTTTTCACAAATAGATAAAGCAGATGTCGCGGTGGCCGGGGGCAAAGGGGCTTCGCTCGGTGAAATGACTAAAGCAGGCATTGTCGTGCCACCGGGGTTTGTGGTGCTGGCGAGCGCCTTTGAGCAGTTTTTGGCTCAGTCGGGCATTGATGTTGAGATCGAAGCGGCTCTACATAAAGTCAATCATCAAGATATAAACTCGGTTGAAAAAGTATCCGCCGAAATTCGCGCGCTAATATCCACCGCCGATTTTCCGGAAGATATTGCAAAAGAAGTTCAGCATCACTACAAAAATCTGGGTGCCCATTTTGTGGCGGTGCGATCCTCGGCCACGGCCGAAGATTCATCAACCGCCAGTTGGGCGGGCGAGTTGGAAAGTTATCTCAACACCACCGAAGATAATCTACTCGAAACCATCAAAAAGTGCTGGTCTTCCCTCTTTACCCCGCGCGCCATTTTTTATCGCATCGAAAAAGAGTTGCACAATACCAAAGTGTCAGTAGCGGTAGTGGTGCAAAAAATGATTCAATCTGAAGTCTCCGGTATATGTTTTACGGTGCACCCAGTGACTGAAGACTCGGATCAAATGGTGATAGAGGCGGGATACGGGCTAGGTGAAGCGATTGTTGGAGGCATGATTACCCCAGATACTTATGTGATTCACAAAACCAAACGTGAAATTATGGAATGTTACATATCACAACAGGAGATGATGATTACCAAACGAGACGGTGTGACTGAAGAAGTGCCTGTAGAAAAATCTGAGCAGGAAAAACAAAAACTTTCCAATCAATATATTTTAGAATTAGCCGACCTGTGCCTCAAAATCGAATCCCATTACGGCTTCCCCTGCGATATTGAATGGGCACTAGAGGGCGGTGAGCTGTATATCACCCAGTCGCGCCCAATTACTACGCTAACTGAAGAAAAATAAATGAATAAAGACTTTTTTAACGACTCAGATTGGTACCAAATTTGGGGTGGTGACTGGTCACTCTTGACCTGCTCGTATTGGGGACATGAATATACACAAAGCATGTGGGTAGGGCGACTGACGTTCCTTGATAAGGCAATATTGATAGTCGAAAACGGCAAAAGTGTATGTTTTACTCCCACAGCATCCCGTAACCGTTTTGGGCAATATTTGGCTGACCGAGTGGTGCATGATTCACGTCTGGCAAAACTATGGCCAGAACTATTACACATAGAAGTAGATCGCATTCGCGGGTTTATTAAAAAATATCAAGGTAAAGATATTGATCACAAAACGTTCAAATCATTTATGGACATTCAGTACGACTACTACATTCCTCATATTAACATCAAATACACCGTCGACTATTTAAACCCAGAACTTTTAGAGAAATATCTACCAGCATTTGAGGAAGCACGCGTCTATGCAGAGCCAGTGTTTAAAGAGACAGAAGAGTTTACGCGAGAACTTGCTCAAATTGTCGGTACTAAAACTGGCTATTCGCCTGATCTGATACTAAATACGTTAATGCAAGAATTCGAGCAGTGGTTTAAAGATGGCACGCTACCCACGAAAGAAGTATTACAGGAACGCTCAAAAGAAAGTGTATTGATGTTTGATCACGATGGATTTGAACTAAAAGTCGGTAACGAAGCAACAGCACTAGAACAACGAGTAATAGGTAACAGTAAAGAAGAGACACTCAAAGGCATGTCTGCGTATCCAGGAAAAGCCCGTGGGACGGTACGGGTGATTGCCGATCCACACAAAGCAGATCATTTTCAAGATGGCGATATTCTCGTCGCAACCATGACCCGACCAGAATATCTACAACTAATGAAAAAAGCCGCTGCCTTTGTCACTGATTCTGGTGGCATCTTATCTCACGCTGCTATTGTTGCTCGAGAGTTGAAGAAGCCCTGTATTATCGGTACCAAAATTGCCACAAAAGTGTTAAAGGATGGGGATATGGTGGAAGTAGATGCAAATAAAGGGATAGTCAAGATAATCAATAGATGAGGAACATTATGGCAGAACAGGCGTTTAATTCTGAATCTGTAACAGATATAGAGAACGAAAAACTGTGGCACAGATTCGTGAATACCATTGATCTGGCAAAAGAGCCTGGTGCTGAACAGATCCAAATTGAGGCCGAACCAAAAGAAATGCTATCACTGAGAATAAATGGACAAGATCCCTTGCTGGTCTGCATTCCGCATAGTGGACAACTTGTACCTGAGGCAGTGGGCAGGCAGGTGAATTGGCGACATCCACATAAACAAAATTTGTCTGAAGGGGCAGTTGGTGTGGCCGATTTATACACAGATCAGATTTATGATATTGGTGAATTGCCTTGTGCCGAAATATCGACAAAAGTCTCGCGGATGCTTTTAGATGTGGGCCGTCCACCAAAGACTGATAAGGAAATGAAAGAAGCAAAAATAAAGAATCCCAATATGCGAATAGGTATGGGTGGTGGGTCACCATTTTGGAGTGTATTGCTGGATAAGTCCCCCAACTTTTCCACTCCATTAACTGAAGCTGAGCAACACAAACTGATCGATGACTATCATAACCCATATCACGAACTCATCAATGCTCAACTAGGTCGAATGGTTGAGCAAAATGGCTTTGCTTTACTTTTTGATGGCCACTCAATGCCGGGAGTGGTTGAACCAGATCATGCAGCTGCGCCTGACTATCAGGAAGGTCAACGAATAATTAGGAAACCGTTCTGCATTTTAAATAACGATAATAAGTCAGCGCCACCTGAGGTTACCTACGCTTTTCAAAAAACGTTAGGGGGTTTATTACAAAGTGAGCCGTATGATAAATTGGGTTACGGTGCAGACGATATTACCGTCGGATTTCCATTTACCGGTCGGAGCCATTCTATTTCAAGCCATACTAGCGTCGAGGGAAATGTTTGGGGATTTGGTTTGGAGATCGCTAAATATGTCTATATGAAAGATGAAACTACACTCGAACCTGATAATCAACGAATCCAGATGCTCAACTTATTAGTCCATGAATGTTTGACAAAAACACTTGATCAGGCAAAACAGTACTTTACAAACAAGGCAACTGTATGAATCATCATTCAAATTGGAAACGATTGTGGGCGCGTAAATTTGCGCCATATATAAGTAGTATTTTTATACAAGCGTTTCTTGATAATCCGAAATATTCGAAATGTCCAAACAAATTGTTCGTTCCAGAAGGTGGGCTTCAAGCAATTTATTTCGCTGAAGATGAATTTAAGTTACTCATTGATAAATATACTCAGTTTTTGCTCACGCAAGATATGCTGGCGTATGGGAGGTGGTATGAGCTACAATTTAGCGAATTTTTAGAGTGGGCGCAACGGGAAAATAGTCGCGGGTTTCATAATCGTAGTAACCAAGAATTAATTGAGTTTTTGCGTTTATTAACCAAAAAAATGATCGAATTATCAGAACTGCAATTTTTAGCATTTGTAGTTATTGAAGGACCCCAAACCACTGTAGAACGGGCATTTAAAGACAATCCAAAACAGCACGATATACTGCAATGGATCAGCGAGCCGTATCGCAAAACTGAGATTGTTCAGGCAAAGTTAGATTTATTAAGGCAGGTGGCGGATAGAGGCGGAGATGGTATAGATATAGCAGCGTATCTAAAACAATATTCATGGATTCCAGTTTATGATTTTATTGATCATTCGTGGTCAACAGCCGAAATAAGACATCAAATTGAGTCAATACACGACGCCAATCAAGAGCTAGATGATTTCGAATCTCATCGCGCTGAAAATCTAAAAAATTATGTAAATTATTATAGGACGGTTGATGATTTAGAGCTCCGTTCGCTTATCAACATTGTGCATAATTTTGCTTACCTAAAAGAAATGCGGGACGATTACCGTCGCCACGCATACTTTTTGCTTCAACCGTTTTGGCAAACAGTTGGTGAGCGAGTTAAGATGACGCTTGAGGAGACTAATTATTTATTAGCGAATGAAGTTGAGAAATGTTTAAAAGCATCATCTCCTTTGTTCAATGACCAAGTAAAACAGAGAATGAAACATTACTCGCTCACTATGATTGATGGTCAGGTTAAAATAATAGCAAGCGATGTCTCAAGCCAATATTTTGATACGCCCAACCATGAAGGGCTATTAAGCGGCAAAGTGGCGTTTGCCGGCAAGGTGCACGGCAGGGTACGGATTATTTATCATCGTGGGGAGTTTGGGAAATTTGAGGCGGGTGATATTTTAGTCACCACCATGACCCATCCAGAATTTTTGCCGATTATGAAGCAAGCTAAAGCGATTGTCACAGACGAAGGTGGTATTACCTGCCATGCCGCTATTATTTCACGAGAAATGAAGAAGCCGTGTATTATTGGCACCAAAATCGCTACCCAAGTGTTGAAAGATGGGGATATGGTTGTAGTAGATGCGAATACTGGGATTGTGAGGAAATTAGATGATTGAGTTTAAGAAGGGTTATACCCGTGATATGTCTTTGATAACCGAAGAGGCTTGGTATTATGGCCAATCAGAAGGTGTTGAGCATTTGATCGGTCAAAATCCGCACTCGCCTATCAATATTTACTACGTATTAGACGGAGCGATTGAGGTCTGGGAGCAGGAGCCAGCGATGCAATGGCTGGCGGGCGCTATTCTGAAAAAGAATCAGCAAAACCCCCAGTTTTTGCATGATGGTATTGTTTGGTATAAAAAGTTATTAGCAAAACTCGAGCCGTACTTTGAACAGGGTCAGGCGAAAAATCACGATGATTTTCAGAAATTGCTCGATCTTATTTTTGAAGCATCGGCGGCGTTTGTTGTATTTTATACTTCTGCAATGGATGATCGTACTCCTCATGCATTACGAGAGCAAGCAATGAAGGTACGGTATGAAGATTCGTTTTTTGACGATATAGATTTGGTTATCCGTAACTCAATTGTTCGTCTTTACCCCGCACTTTCAGGAGCCGAAGCAGTCATTACGCGTATTGAGATAGGAACTCCTGCTTTATCACATAGTGATCTAATTAATCGTAGACGATCGTACGTACTTATTCCCGGGGAATACGCCAAAGCTGTATCATTGGAGCAGTTCTGCCAAGAACATCCGAATTATCACTTTCACATTGATCAGGTTGAAGAGGGTAGCAATCAAGTAAAAGGTATGGTAGCATCTCCCGGCAAAGTAATTGGCAAGGTACGGGTGATACGGCGTAAAGATCAAATTGGGTCGGTACAAGCAGGCGAGATTATAGTTTCTCCCATGACTACTCCCGATTATCTTCCAGCTATGAAACTGGCAGTGGCATTTGTTACAGATGAAGGTGGTATAACTTGCCATGCGGCCATTGTAGCCCGGGAGTTAAAAAAACCGTGTATAATAGGCACGAAGGTTGCAACTCAAGTGTTTAAAAATGGAGATTTAGTTGAGGTAGATGCAACCCATGGAGTGGTCAAAATAATAACCAAGAAAGCTATAAGTGAATAATTATATTATTACTCGATCCAGGCAAAGGTACTTAGTTCCAACTAACTGGAATGGATTTGCTGGTACGGGCAAGCGCACCAGAGACATTCTTGGCTACGCGCGGTCTCACATGCTGATGTACTATCGTCACGGTCACAATACTCTAGTTAGTTGGATTGATGAAACAGAGCAAGCAGAAAAATATATATCTGATCAGATTATTCACGATCAAACATACTTACCTCGGGTTGTAGAAGGTTGGCATAAGGCCGAATCAATTTTAGTGCTTGTCAGTGAAAAAATTTTGCATACCGACTACAGTCAAGCTTCCCGTCAAGATTTATTGAAAGCTTATCGTGACGTGATGGAAGGATGGGTAGAAAATGATGCTTGGAATGTCCAACCATGGTTTGCTGGCAGTGCTAAGCTTGAGCGGTACATTCGTGATAGTCTGCGTCAGCAATCGATTGAATTGTCTGAAGAAGCATTTATTACTCTCTGCACCTGCCCGCAACTGTCTGTGGGAGCGGATGAGGAACTAGCAATCTTGCGGGTATTAGCAAATCTGCGTTCAATTAATCAGGCAGCAAATCAGTTGGCAAAGCAGTTTTACTGGCTACCATTTGGTTATGATGGACCCACACTCTACACTGCCGAACACTATGTTAGTGAAATTAAACGTCGCCTCGCTACAAATTCAGCATCATGGCAGGATCGTTTAAGAGAACTCGAATCGTATGAAATTGATCTTAAAAAGAAGCAACAAAAAATTATTAAACAGCACAATATTCCTGATGAGATAGGGGAACTATTAAAGCGATTGCAAACCCTCCAATACATGGCTGATCGTCGCAAATACGCTACTTCTGTTGCTCAAGTAGCATTTGACCATGTTGCTCGTGCTATTGCTCACAACAGAAATGTTGATCTGTATGAAATTAAAAGTATCACGTTGCCGGAGTTAGAAGAACTATGGGACGACCAAGAAGCCATTGCTCGTTTGGGTAAAAAACGGCTGACTAATTCTGTTATTTTTTCGTATGAAGATGGGAACGAAAAAGTGCTTAGCGATGCAGAAATAGCCACAATTGAAAAAGAACTGTTTCCACCAGAAACAGCAATTACTGAAATCAAAGGTCAGGTAGGAGCAAAAGGTGCGCGTAGCATAGTTCAAGGCACGGTAAAAATTGCTCATACACTTCAAGAAGCAATGGGAATTGAAGAAGGACAGATTCTTGTGACCGGCATGACCACACCTGACTTTGTTTCAGCAATGCGCCGAGCGGCTGCCATTGTGACAGACGAAGGCGGCGTAACTTGTCATGCTGCTATTATTGCACGTGAACTTCATATTCCCTGTATTATCGGCACGAAAAACGCTACTCAAGTACTCAAAGATGGTGATTTAGTTGAAGTAGATGCGAATAGTGGTAAAGTAAGAATAATTAAATAAGGAGGATATATGGGCGAAGGAATAGGTAATTATCCAGAAACTGAACCGAGGAATGACTATACTTCACGTGAGCTATTACACTTCTTTCGTCATGACGACAAAGAAAAGGATCCGGAGAAATCAGATGAGCACATGCGCTTAACTCCAAGTGGCCGCATTCATGCACATGAGCAAGCAAGTATAGATACTAACATTAACCAATCGGTCGCTTTTGGTAGCCCACGCGAGCGAGCTCAAGAGACAGCCGGACATATTATGGCTGGTGGAGACGAGCAAATTACCGGCAATGAAACATTAGAAGAGCTCAAATCTAAATTAGACGCTGAGTTAGGTGTTGGGTCAAAAATTGGATCAGATAGGCGACTTGATTTTACTGTAACAAAAGGAACGGTTGTGGGTGACGGTTGTCTGACTGCGTACGGCGAAAAACGAACGCTCGAATGGTTGGTCAACGATAGTGATAAATTAGCCGCAGAGAATAATGACACCGAGAACACGACCTATTCTAAAGCTGCTAAACAAGTCGCTGAAATTGTACTTAAATATCTAAAAATTGCCCCGCGATGGGACAAGTTAGTAGAGAGTGGCAAGTATAACGATAAAACCTTAGAGCGATTTTTAGGATCCCATCAATCAATTTTGGAATCATTTTTAGCTAAAGTGGTTGAAATAACTAAAGGAATTGAAGAACGAGATCGGCTAGTCGGAGCTTTAAATAAAGAAGGGTTTGGATTCAGTGAAGGATTTGAAGTAGAAATAAGGAATAAAGGATCAGAACAGCCAATTCTTCACTTGAAATTTCGTCGCGAAAATTCTGATAAGTTGGATGACGATCCGACTAAGACATTTGAATTCGATGAAAATATTGCGACTGAGGTCATAGAACAAATTACTAGTGACTGAGACTCATAAAAAATAATCGCATAAATATGGAACATCCCCGATTGGAAACCAATCGGGGATGTTTGTTGGATGCCGAAGAAAGTATGCCTACTTCGCGAGCGGCTCGGGCGCCTTGAGATATTGTGCCGAGACGATTGTCCCGAATCCGGTGTTGTCGTCGAACTCAATGTCATAGCGGACGATGTCCGCTACGTTCAGCCTATTGAACTCGGCGGGGTTCGGCACTGCCATCTCGATCGTTGGTGAGTGCGACCCGATGATGAAGACGTCACCGTCCTCAAGGGAACGCGCCACGTGGATCAAAGTGATCGCAACCTGGCCACGGAGAACATCGGCGCCAGTGCACCACGTGAGCCAGTCTTGCACAGTCTGCTCTTCGATTGGCTTGGGCGGGTTGTTGTACAGATCGAGTACGGTTGGTCCGGGCAGGCACTCCTCCTCGCTCATGGAGAAAGCGAAGCCTTGTTCGAAGCGAGTGGGAATTGAATCGCTACCGATGATCGCCAGTGCCGTCTCGACGGTCTGTTGTGCCCGATGCCAGCCGCTGTGCAGAGCGAGAACTGGGCGCACGTCGGACAGGTACTTCAGTGCTGATGCTGCGACCTGTTGGAATCCGCGCTCGGTGAGCCCGTCACCTTTTTTCTCGCCATGGCGGATGCCGAAAGCAGTTACCGTTTTTATGCTTCTCATTACTTTATCCCCTTTCAAGGATCAAATCCGCTTTTTATAGCGGGAGAGTGCTTGACTCGAGAGATAAAGTTTTCTCGAGAGTAGCGCTTCATGCTCAAATTGGTTGAGAACGCAGTGCTACTCTCGAAACTAATTAAATGTTAATGTTGCAGTAAACGAGCGATTATTCACACCCGATTAACTTGACAATGATAGCATATTTTGGCAATATAGTCAATAGCGAGGCAAAATGAAGTTACCACTCAATCCAAAAACAGAACTTTTCCGCTGGGGGCCAATTCCTGGCAAGTTTTTTAATGCCGCCGGGGACCTATTAGAGTCATTTTTTGTTCACGTACCAAAGAGCTATGGATATGTTTGGCCACCCACCCTATTTTTGGCTAGAGACGATCGGATGATTTGGTTAACTGAATTTCCAGCCATGTGGGAAGAAGGCCAAAAGATATTTTTTGACTACATTATGCAACCAAAAAAACGGCAAAGCTTATGGCAAGAGTGGCAAAAAAATGTGGCAATCCTGTCCCTGTTTGAGCAAAAAATCGGTCACGCCGATTTAACTAAACTGTCTAACACTGCCCTTACCAGATTATCACATGAGTTTTATCAAACACTGAATGATT
>CAZQEC010000001.1:47115-52150 GCA_964591565.1 uncultured Candidatus Saccharibacteria bacterium
ATACCAAACAATACCATCATGCTACGGTGCTGAAAAATATCTGTGCGATGCTTTGATTAAGCATTTTGGTAACAATGACGAGGCATTAAACGCTCTGGAAATTCTGACAGCGCCAGAGGAGCTCTCGTTTTATCAAGAGGAAGAGTTGGAACTATCACAAACCGCTGATATTGCCAAACACCAACAAAAATATTTTTGGCTACAAAATAGCCACAATGGTACCAAAATAGCACCAATTAGTTGGTTCGAGGAACGTAAAAAACAGTTAAGTCCTGAGTTAGGCGTAAAACTATTAAGTAATCTAGAAAATACAAAACAACGTAAAGATATTTTGCAACAAAAAGCTCATATTTCTGATGATTTATTCGATATCGGTCATGCGATGAGTGCATCGATTGTTTGGCAAGACAAACGCAAAATGTATACTTTTATTTCGCTACATTACAAACATCTCATACTGCAAGAAGTAGCGCGGCGTTTAAAAGTCGCCGAATCAGATTTGTTACTTTTAGATTTTTCACAAATGCTCAATCTTTTTATCGGAAAGATGGATGCCAGTGTCTTAATTGAAAAACGCAACGGACTTGGCGCCTGGTGTCACGACGGTATTGTTGAATACTTACCATCAAATCAGGTGCAGACATACTGGGAATTGTATGCAGAGGAGAAAGTAAAATTAAACACTACTGGAAACATTAGAGGCACTGTGGCAAGTAAAGGCAGTGGACTTGTGCAAGGAAAGGTGCAAATTTTACTTGATCCCATGGCGCCGTTTCAGGAAGGATCGGTATTGGTGACCACGATGACCAGTCCAGAGTATATTTTTGCTATGCGCAGAGCTACGGCGGTGATAACTGACGCAGGAGGAATTGGTAGCCACGCCGCCATCGTTTCACGGGAACTCGGCATCTCCTGCATCGTTGGTACAAAAATAGCCACAAAAGTCTTCAAAGACGGTGATTTGGTTGAAGTAGATGCGAATAAGGGGATTGTGAGGAAAGTGGAACGATAATGACTCACTTCATGGTCAATGGTGAGCTTGTCGAACCATTGACATAAGTAAGAAAGTAAGACATATTGAATGTAATACAACAAGAATGAAAGGTCTGTAATGTCCAAAACTTTGGTGCGTCCGACTAGTAAAGGTCAGGTGACTATTCCGAAAGCAATTCGGAGTAAGCTCAACGTTGACCAGGAAACATTCCTTAAGGTTGTAATTGAAGGGCAAAATATTGTGTTTAAGCCCGTTCAGTTTAAAGATGATAAACCACCAGTGCGAGTGTATTCTGATAAGCAAATCGAACAGTTTTTGAAAGACGATGTGTTAGATGCTGAAACCATAGAGTTTATGAACAAATTGCTTGGCAGGAAAAAATATTAATGCGCTGGTCTCAAAAAGTGTTTCTGGACACCAGTGTTGTCATTACCAGCCTACTGAGCAATCGCGGGCCCGGGAGCGCCATTTTTGATTTAGCCCGCCTTGGGCGCATTACCATTATTATGACCGAAATAGTAGTTGTGGAAGCTTACGAGGCAGTCAAACGGAAGTACCCGCAAAAACAGGCCGATTTGGCTACATTCTTAAGTGAATTTCAAAAGTCAGTTAAACCTTCCCCTACTTTTACAGAGTTGCAAAAATTTAGCGGTGTGATTTCAGATCCAGATGACCGCCATATTTTAGCTGGAGCAACCAAGTATAAGGTCGATACCCTAATCACCCATGACCGTCATCATTTTTTAACGCCAGCTATGCAACAAGCCAATTTTGGTTTTACGATTGAAACACCGGGGCAATTTATGAAACGCTATCGCACAGAATTGGAGCAATTAGCATGAAAGCCAGTGTGGTTAAGCAATTCACGGAGATTTCTAAAGTGTCTATAAATCACAAATGGAAAGTTATTGCGCAAGACTACAATGCTCCACTACTATATAACTATCTGTGGGTTAATGGGCAATTAGGGTTTCCAAAACTGCTTAATGCTCCGTCGCCGCTTTTTTCCATAATCTCTCAAGAAAACAGTATTCAATATTTAGCCGATATGGAAGTGTACGCCGAGTGTCATGAAGTGTTGAAACAATATTGTCTCGCCGATCAGCATTATTATGAAAACTTAATTGATAGAATTGAACTGATGTGTCAGGATCTAATTAAATGGACTGAAAAAGAGATTTTCATACCGGACCCTCACACATTCACCAATAATCATATAGTTAAACTGGTGAATCAATTTATTCAAAAACAAGGTGATTTGGTTGGGTATGGCCTCGCACTGCCGATACTGGAGTTTGGCGACTTTACCTTTTTGGAAACGAATTTGAGTAATTTTTTAGCTAGTAAAGCGTCGGGCAAACAGTATGAAGAATATTACCGTGTTTTTACGTCGCCGTTTCAAAATTCATTTTCGATGGATCAAGAGGAAGATCTGTTACGACTAATGAGTGTGTATTATTCCAATAAGCACTGGCGGAATGATGTTGAAAATGAACAACCGCAGTTTATTGAGCAGAAATATCAACAGTTTTGGCACGATTTGGAAGCTCACGCGGTGAAGCACGGTTGGGTATACTATGTTTATGCTGGTCCGGCGTTTGACGCGACACAATTTTTAGAGTTTATACGCAATTATCTGATAAAGCGCGTTGATCCAAAACGGAAATTGAGTGAATTGTCTGATCAGAAAAAACAGACCGACGCGTTGCGATCACAATACATTCACGATCTCAAACCAGATGCATTTAATGAAATGATAATACGTTTAGCTGGAAAAGTGGTGTGGGCTAAACCGAGGCGGAAGGATTACCAAAGCCACGGGTATTATCATATGGAAAAATTGATGACGGAGATCGGGCGTAGACTGGGGCTATCATTGCGTCAGGCACGTTCAATTCCGCCACTAGAACTTCAAACAGTATTGGATGCTGGTCACGTGGATATTAATCGATTAAATTCCCTGTATCGGATGCATATAGTTGTACCTCATGCGGAGGGTAAGATTGAGCTATTGGAGGGTGAACAAGCCCAAGCTTTTATTGATACGTATTTGCCTAAAGTGAGCTCGAAAAAATTAGATAAAATAGCCACAATTATTGGCAACTGTGCCTGCGCTGGTTTTGCCCGCGGAGTTGTACGAGTTATTAATCAGACGGCGGATATGCACAAGATGCGTGATGGAGACATACTAATTTCTATCGCAACTACCCCCGCCATTGTTCCAGCCATGAAAAAGGCCGCGGCGATAGTGACAGACGAGGGTGGTTTAACCTGTCACGCCAGCATTGTTTCGCGCGAACTTGGTATCCCTTGCATAGTCAGTACAAAGCTCGTTACCAAAGTGCTGAAAGATGGTGATATGGTGGAAGTAGATGCCCAAAACGGACTAGTTAAATTAATAGAAAGGAAAGCGTGAGTCGTAAGCTAAAAGCTATTAAATGGATTAATTATTCCAGTCGACAACGCATGAGTCCATTTCCAAATTACTTATCAATGGAATCAATTTCAAATGAAATGAAAAAAGTGATCGGGTTTGCCTATCGGGAGATACCATTGGTCTATCAACATAACTTACAAACAGTCTTTATTGATGAGGAAGATTATAAAATAGGGGGAAAGTACGTTTTAACCAAAGTACAAGATGACCCTGACTTGTTTAAAAAACTTTCCGCTGAAATTAAAACATTAGGGGAGCGGTTCATCAATCTGCTTGAGCAGATAATGGAAGATGAATTGCAGTTTTCTACTAGCGAAGAGTTAGCTGAGTGGTTTATAACTTACGCAAAGTACTATAAGCAAATCTATTCGCGCTACTTTCCTATTTTGACTGTTGAAACACAACTTTCCGACAAACTCAGAGGGGTTATTGCAAAGCGCAAGCTATCTATTGAAGAATCGAGTGTCCTCTTTACTTGTTTAACTAATCAACCAGAAGCAATGGTCAATTTACAGGAAGATGTGTCACGTTTATTAATAATTGAACGTATTATAGATAGACCAATATGGATGAATATTTTTTTGGGAACGATTGAAGATTGCCGAAAAATGCTGGATACAGACCCTCAGCTAATTGATTGCTTGCAATTAATAAAAGCGCATCAGTCTGCATATTATTGGGTCACACGTGACTATGAAGACCCAATTTTAACTGAGGATGATGTCATAAACAAAATACACCACGACATACAAGAAAATACGATTGAGAATCTACGACTAAAACGTGCTATGGTACAGGACAATCCGCATAAAATAGCTGAAGCAGAGCAGTTTCTGCAATTAACTAACCAAGAAAAAAAGTTATTTGAGGCCATGCGCGATGGTATGTACAACAAAGAACAGCGCAAAACTATTGTTTCAAAGTCGCTTTACCACTTTGACAAGGTATTATATGAAGTGGAACACCGCACAAACATTCCCGTGCGGTTGATTCGATTCATGAAGGTTGATGAGCCACTTTCGGCTCTTAATGGTCAGGATATGCGAGAATTATTGGAAGAGCGCTTTAAATTATCGGTTTGGCTACCCGCAAGTAAGGCAACTACTCGGGTATTAATTGAAAAAGAGGCACAGCAGTGGGAAAAAATGTTGTTTGGGTTAATTAAAAACACTACCGAACTCAAAGGTACGCCAATTTCACGAGGTTTTGTAACAGGTACAGCTAAAATAATGATGAACCCAGATGAAGGATCAAAAATTGTGGCAGGTGATATTATTGTGACAGTTCAGGCTGTGCCGAGCTTTTCGCTGGCAATTTCTCGCGCCGCTGGAATTGTTGCCGATGGTGGTACGGGGCTTACTTCGCATACTGCTACACTGGCACGTGAGTTCAAAATCCCTGGCATCACTGGTCTAAAAATTGCAACTAAGATCATCAAGGACGGTGATATAATTGAAGTCAATGGTGACACTGGAGTATTAAGAATTGTCAAAAAACTTAAATAAGTTAGGAGTATAATGTCGCTAGAACACTCAGCAGAAGGACAGACAGTGGGTAATCCAGAAAAAAAGGAGATTCCTTTGCAATTGCCGATCCTTGAGTTG
>CAZQEC010000002.1:0-48101 GCA_964591565.1 uncultured Candidatus Saccharibacteria bacterium
GAATACGCGAATCTGGAGCAAAAGCGATCGCTGAAAGAGTGGCATCGGTTATTCGCCTGTGGCCAGACGCCGAAGCGGTACCGTTTAGCTATGCAGGGCGCCTAATGCGAGCTCGACCAATTTATCGCCA
This sequence comes from uncultured Candidatus Saccharibacteria bacterium, assembly GCA_964591565.1. GTDB lineage: Bacteria > Patescibacteriota > UBA1384 > CAJBMM01 > CAJBMM01 > CAZQEC01. The sequence continues at coordinate 131 of CAZQEC010000002.1, forward strand.
AATGATTCAAAATTACTTGCGCCGCATGAGCATCAATTTAGAGTGGCGTGAGCCTAAGTTTCGGGCACCGTATGGCGCGGTGCTTGAGGTTTATCCAAAACTGTACGATACGTTGAACAAAATAGATCAATCTTTGGATTGGCATCATTGAATAACCAACAAGGTCAAAATTAATTAATCAAAGGAAAGCACTATGCATGAAGTAACAGCCAAAAATCCGGGGGAATTGAAAGGTATTTCGGCTAAAACAAACGATATTCACCATGGGAAACTGTACGCCGGGTACGTTAATAAACGCAATGAGGTGGAAAAAACGGTTGCAGATTTAGAATCAGCCGATCTGGAGGCGGGGAATCAAATTTATTCGCGATTGCGCGGCTTAAAAGAAGGCGAGACCTTTGCCGCTAACGGTATGATTTTGCACGAACGTTTTTTTTCTATTTTGGGAGGCGATGGTTTGGCAAGCGGGGCTTTATTTGATGCGATTACCAAGCAATGGGGTTCGTATGAAAAGTTCGTGAACATGTTCACCGCTTGTGGTATGGCGGCTCGGGGTTGGGCTATTTTAGCTTATGACTGGTCCGATAGGCAACTGCACATTTACACCGCCGACGCCCAAAACCACGGTGGGGTGTGGGGCACTACGCCGTTAATTCCGCTGGACGTGTATGAGCACGCCTATTTTCTTGATTTTGGCGCGGATCGCAAGACCTACATTGGCGCGTTTCTAGCCAACTTAAATTGGGACGAAATTAATACTCATTACTTAAAGATTGTGAAATGAATTTTACGTAATATGCCAGTTCACGGCCTTGTAGGGGTGGCTCATGAGCCACCCGCAGGTTTTTAGACATGTGTGAGCAATACTGATACAAACCCTAGTCAAACACCTCGTAATGTGGTAAGATAATCTATTATCATAAAAATATCGGATAAACAATGAAAATAAGCGTATCATCAAACATCAAATCAACTTCGCCCGGTGATATGGCGGTGTTTTTTGTGCCCGAAGGTATAAGCAAAACCGATCAAACTCGCCTCAATCAACTATCTGGCGGCATATTCGATGTCATCCAGAACCAAAAGTTAATTAAACCGAAACATGGATCGGTTTACATTACGCCAACGCTCGGTAAAACGAGGTTTGGGCTGGCAGCCTTTGTTGGAATTGGTGTCCAAAAAGATCTCGACCTAGAAAAAATTCGAAAGCTCGGCGGCGCCATTGTCCAATCTGCCAAAGCATGTCAAGTCACTGCAATCTCAATCGATTTTGGCCGTATTTCGTCGGTCATAGCACCAGATGTAATGGCGCAGGCGTTGGTTGAGGGGCTTGAGTTGGGTAATTATGAATACAAGCATTACAAAACGGTTGATGAAGACAAATTTGCCCCGATCGATCTAATTGATCTAATCAGTGCGGATAAATCAAGCGTCGAAAAGATCACACATAGTATCGCAAATGGCGAACTGGCGGCTAGAGCTACCAATTTGACTCGGGATTTAGTTAATCATCCCCCTGCCCACATTCACCCGAAAACCTTGCGCGATGAAGCTCAAAAAATAGCTAATGCGTCCAGTGGCCAAATCTCGCTCAAAGTTTTTGATCGCGCGCAACTAACCAAAATGGGCGCTGGCGCCATTTTAGGGGTGGCGCAAGGCTCCGAGCACGAGCCGTTTTTATTGCATTTGGAATATAATCCCAAATCGGCTAAAAAAAATGTCGCGTTAGTTGGCAAAGGTGTCACCTTCGATTCGGGCGGGCTTTCGTTAAAGCCTTCTGAACACATGGAAGATATGAAGATGGATATGGCTGGGGCGGCGGTGGTGCTGGGTGTTTTTGCGGCGTTACCAGATTTAAAACCAGCGGTTCGCGTTCACGGCATTTGTGTATGTGTCGAAAACATGCCATCAGATCGGGCAATGCGCGTGGGCGATATTCTCAAGACCATGAGTGGCAAAACGGTTGAGGTATTAAACACCGACGCCGAAGGGCGGCTTATTTTGGCGGACGCTTTGTATTACGCCGAGCAACAAAAACCAGATGTGGTGCTCGATTTTGCCACTTTAACTGGTGCTTGTATGGTGGCGTTGGGGCACAAAATTACTGGCTTATTCTCTAATGATGAAAATCTGATCGACGCATTTGAAAAAATATCCCAAACCAGCGGCGAAATGGTTTGCCGCTTGCCGTTGATTGAAGAATATAAGGAAGAAATTTTAAGCGAGGTGGCCGATTTGCAAAACTCGCCGAAAGCACGCTATGGCGGCGCTATTACGGCCGCACTGTTTTTGCAAGAGTTTGTGCAAAGTAAACATTGGGCGCATTTCGACATCGCTGGTCCGGCGTTTTGCCGCAAACCATGTAACTCATACACTCCCGCCGGCGGCACTGGTTGGGGCGTGCGTAGTACGATTGAGTGGTTGAAGGGGCTTTAGGTATTCAAGTGTTGAATGATGAAAGCGCGCCATATAGTGGCGAGTGTAAGAAGCCACTTAGCACTACGGCAGTATCTTAAAGTGCCATAGTTTTTGCAAATTAAGATCGTTTAGAGAACCGTCCCCATGGACATAGACAAAAATTCAAGGCGCCCCGCAACATTGCGAAACGCCCGAATCACATCGATAAGATGAAGCCACGCTGTGCTTAGGATTGCTTCGCCTTGACCAGTTTGTCCCTAAGACTCAGTGCTTCTCGTGAGACCTTTTCGAGTGTGGCGATGCAACCATCCAAAGTGAAACGGTCGCCGTGTTCATCTATCAACGAGTGAACAACACTGATAACACAACGACTGGCATAGATAAACCCATTGAGACCGAAGTAATCCTTACACACGCCATCGGCGATCTCGCGATCTGTCTTTTCTGGCATCAAACTGTCCCTTTCTTGTGCCGATAAGTTTCGGCGAATTACGGCTATTACTACTCCATCTTGAAATCGCACATTGGTAGCCAATCGGCACACATCAGTAGTATTGACGCAGTCTTTTCCTGTGCATACCACGGAGCGATTGTGAGCAGGTTCACCATGGCTTCGTAGTGCGAGGGTCTTCGTGCTGTAGTGACGTTGCTCAACACATTTGGAGGGATTTGGAGAAGATTATCCATTGCCAATCGGCATATGTGTAATGATCCACCCATGATTCCGATAGGTGATTGGTGATAAGCTTGTCCGTATTGTAGTAGCAAGAGTGCCAAGTAATACTCGGTATATCCGTCGCCCGTGCCGGCGTGTAGTGCCCGGCATGCAGCTTGAGTCCGCGATGCTGTAAGAAGTGGCACCTGTGCGTCAAGCGCGGCGAGTAATCCCGTGCGACGCTGTTGCCACGTCTCGCCCTCGTTATCTGCCACAAACTCATCTTCGAACTTTGGGGCACAAAAGCCATTGTTGATATGAGTCAGTAAATCACTCAGAGCATTTGTAATATCAGTTAGGGTTGCCATAGTCTGCTCCTTTTTCTGGTGAGTACGTCTAAGCGAGATATACAGATTTGATTTGGTCACAGCTTTCAATCTACAATAATGTAGACTCAAAACTGCAACCAATTTATGTTAAATAACGAAAACTACCAGTATTATACCGCACTTAAGCGCGATTGTCAACCGATCTTTGATTTTTTGTCATTTCGAGCGCAGTCGAGAAAACTATAATAGATCTCTCCGCTTCGGTCGAGATGACATGCTGTGGTCACCCATCTTTCTTAATCACCCGCGATTTAGTAAAATAATCTCATGAAATCAAACTTTGTCGTGCTAGATGTGGAAACACAAGACAGTTTTCAGGCGGTTGGGGCGTGGGACGCCAGCAAACTGCACGTTTCGGTGGCGGGACTGTACTCATCCACCGATGATAAATATCACACATTTTTGGAAGATGAGCTAAATCAAGCGTGGGCTATTTTGGAGCAAGCCGATACAATTGTTGGTTTCAATTTATTCGGTTTTGATTACCCAGTTTTGCAAAAATATTTCGCTGGGGTCATATCAAAATTACCAACATTAGACATTATGGCGGAGTTTAAAAAAGCGCACGGTCATCGCATTAAATTGGATTCGCTGGCACGGGAAAACTTAGGCACCGGCAAAAGCGGCGACGGTCTGCAGGCCATTCGGCTGTGGGAGCAGGGCAAAATTGATGAGCTTAAAAATTACTGTTTAGATGACGTCAAAATTACCCGTGACCTATATCTCAAAGGGCTAACCGATGGGGTGCTTTATTATGAAAATATGGGTGCGCGCGTCACATGGATGGTTGATTGGGCAAAGATCAAGGTTGTGGATAACGCCATTTCTTTGCCGTTTTAGGAACGTATCTATTAATTGATGTTGTCATTGCGAGGAGTGGTGAGTCTAGTCGAACCACGACGTGGCAATCTATTCTTTGCGGTCGGAAGATTGCTTCTCCGCCTCCGCCAGTTGGCGGATGGCGGATCGCAATGACATATAAAATAATTATTGTACTCAGTACTACATTAGACCAACGCAATAATTTAAGTTATCATTTTAATGGAGGGGTAATTAAATGAAAATATCAATTTTACGCGATTTGTGTGTCGGCACCGCCGCTTGTTTGGATTTAGCGCCTGAGACTTACGAACTAGATAATGAAGGCAAAGCCATTATTAGTAAAAGTTTTGATCTTTCCAAAGCGACTGAAGAGCAAAAACAAAAAGCGCTCGAAGGCGCCAAAGCCTGCCCAACTAAAGCGATAATTGTGACCGATGATAGTGGCAAACAAATTTGGCCAGAAAGTTAATGAAAATGTCTGCCGACGCTCTTGAGCGCTTAACTCACAATCATAACCCCCGCTATAAAATCGCGGTGTCTGGTTCGGCGCGCGACAATTGCTCGCCGGGCACACATCAAAAAGCCAAGCGCATTGGCGCCGAAATTGCTAAACGCGATATTGTGCTAATTACGGGTGCTACGACCGCTATTCCCTACTGGGCTTGCATTGGCGCTAAAGAGGAGGGCGGCATTAGCATTGGCATTTCGCCTGCGGTTAGCAAAATTGAACACGTTCGCAAATACCATTTACCGACCAACTATATGGATTTAATTATTTACACCGGCTTCGATTACTCCGGGCGCAATTTACTAATGGTGCGGTCGGCCGACGCGGCGGTGTTTGTGTGTGGTCGTATTGGCACACTAAATGAGTTTACTATCGCCTTCGAAGACAAAAAACCGATTGGTATTTTAACTGGTACGGGTGGCATTTCATCTGAAATTGAGGGGCTTTTGGAAACCGCTGAGCGTGGCAGTAAAAACGTCATTTACGATGATGATCCGAGTCGCCTGATAGATCGTTTAGTTGATATGATAAAAATAGCGGAAAATGGCAATGGACGCAGTATCGCGCAGAAAGATTAGTGAGTATATTTTGGGGGCAAAAATGAGCACATCTATTCAATTTTTAGGCGCGGCAGGCGAAGTAACGGGGTCTTGTTACTACATTCGGCATGAAAATACCCAGTTTTTGGTTGATTGCGGTATGTTTCAAGGATCTCACGATATAGATCAAAAGAATCATGCCCAGTGGCCGTTTAAGGCGTCTGAAATTGAGTTTGTGCTCGTAACGCACGCCCATTTTGACCATACTGGTCGCTTGCCCAAACTGTATCACGACGGGTTTCGTGGGCGCATTTACTCTACTGCCGCCACGGCTGAGCTGGCGCAGTATATTTTAGCCGACGCGGCCGATTTACAATATCGCCAAGCTAGGCAACATCGCACCCTGCCATTGTACAGCTTAAATGAAGTCAAGGCGTTGAGTAGTCTTTATGCAACCGTAAAATACGATGACCAAATTCATTTAGCTGATGATATTGAGGTATTGTTTCGCGACGCTGGGCACATTTTGGGCTCGGCTATTATTGAACTAACGGTCGGTGGCAAAAAATTAGTTTTTTCGGGCGATTTAGGCAATGAGCCAGTGCCGCTAATGCATCACCCCGAAACTGTGGCTGAAGCAGATGTGTTGTTTATGGAATCAACCTACGGCGATCGCTTGCATCCTAAAGAGGATCGCATATTGGCACTGCGACAAGCTATTTTAGATGTGGTCAAAAGTAAAGGCACTTTGCTTATACCGGCGTTTGCAGTCGAGCGTACTCAAGAACTGCTTTACAATTTGAATGAGATGCATGAAAAAAAGAGTATTCCCGACATCCCGATTTTTGTTGATTCGCCGTTAGCGATTGAAGTAACGGGGGTTTTTCGGCGCTGGGAAAATATGTTTGATGGTGCCACTCAGACTCACATTAATCACGGCGACGATATTTTTGCTTTTCCGCATCTTAAATACTCTACGACGGTTGAGGAATCGAAGGCGATCAATCTGTCCCCTTCGCCGAAAGTTGTCATTGCGGGGTCGGGCATGATGAACGGTGGGCGTATTTTGCATCATTTGATTCAATACGCTCCGCTTGCCTCAACCATTATTTGCGTGGTTGGATTTCAAGTGCCGGGTACGTTGGGGCGGCGGTTTTTAGACGGCGATCGCCAAGTGCACATTTTACATCAAGAAGTGACGGTTAATGCTGAAGTGCGCAACATTCCAGCGTTTTCGGCGCACGCCGATCAGGCACAGTTAATTGAATGGGTCAAACATTTTCAGCGTGTTGGTAAAATTATTCTAATTCACGGTGAGGATGACCCGCGCCATCTGTTAGGGCAAAAATTGGCTGAAGCAGTGCCAAGTGTTAAAATAGAATATCCGACGTTTGAGAGTGTGTTGGAGATTTAATCTTTTTAGTTAAGGGTGTTGGGGCTCGCCTAAGATAGCGCCCCCTACCCCTTAACAATCCTTAAGCCTAGCCACGCTAAGAAAGAAATTCGCCGACAGCTACTTGCTACTTGCTACCGGCTACTGGCTATTCATAATCTTGACATCTGTGGTTGGAAAATGTGATGCTTAAATATGTAATATCAAAGGAGAACTAAAATGAAACGGGAGGGTAAATTGAATCGTTTACAAAAGAATATGTTGTTGGTGGCGGCGGGCATGGCCGTGATCGCGGGGGGCATGATTGCCTTAAATCCGGGAGTTTTGTTTAAATCTACCGCCGACGAGACTGGTGGAGGTAGTTTCGCCGTTTTTCCTAAAGCCGATGGTATTATTCTTAAATTTAAAAGTGATACGTCCGCTGGAAACAGAGCTGAACGACTAACCGGATTAGGTCTGACCGAACGCTCTTGCGTTAAAGAAATTGATGTTTGTTTGTATAGTCACAACGCCAAAAAAGATGCGCTGGAAGAAGTAGTTGATCGGGCTCGGACTGATAATACCATCCAATTCGCGGAGGAAAATCGCGTTGTGCCAGCATCTTTCACCGACAATAAACCCGACGGTACAGCAGTGCCTACTCCGCCCAGTACAACAAATCCCCTCGAAGCTTGGAAAATTGCTACCGGCAAAGGTGTGTTGGTGGCTATAATATCGAGCGGCGTAGACGAAGAACATCAGCAATTAGGCGTTCGTCAAGGGGCCGAAGGATATAATTTCATTGCCGAAAACGCCAATACGAACGACAAATTGGGCTTTGGCACCGCTCTGGCTGGCGTAATTTTAGCCACTAGTACCAACAAATTTGCTGGCGTGGCGAAGGATGCCAATTATATGCCACTTAAAGTAACAGGCAATGAAACTGCCGATGGTTCCAGCACCTTATGGAATATTACCCGCGCCCTAGTTTACGCTGGTAATAAAGGCGCTAAAGTAGCGGCGGTTGGATATGACGTCATTAATTATGAGCCGATCTACTGTAATATTCCTAGCTACGCCGTAAATTCATCTTATGGTCCGAACGTTTGTATGCGGCAGTATGCTAACCCATCTAAAGTTAGTTCAGCGTTTTCTGAAGGAGCGCGTTATCTCAAGAATAAAGGTGGTATTACAGTTACAAGCGCAACCGTGCCCAAGAATTCAACCGAAGATTATAATAATGAAATTGCCAGTGTTTTTGAGGCGCAAAAGGGTTATGACGGTGGCGGATATCCCGCGGCCAATATTATTCCAGAAGACGGCGTGGCATTTGTAGCTGGTGATCAACTGCCTTACCCAAAAGGGCGCACTTTTTCTAATTATACCGCCAAGATTAACGGGCGTATGGTAACCACAGCGCTACTGGGCAAAGGCGAGATTGGTATTAAATCTGGAGCCGGTATGGCAGTCGGGCAATTTGCTGGTGTATTGGCGCTAATGCGTGAAGCTAACCCAGATTTAAAAGCTGATCAATTAGTCCCTGTGCTTTGTTCGTCAAATGTGACTGATTATGGAACAGAGTGGGCAGTACGTTCACCATGTGATGAGTATCGTGAAAACGCGCTCAATTATCCCTCCTTAATGGCTAAAGCAGGCGTAGAACGAGCTAAAAGATTATATGGTCAATCTGGATTAAAAACAATCAATGCTCCGTCTACTTTAGAGGTTAGAACTCTTGACAACGTCGCTAGCGAAGGAGCGATGTTCAAAGTACAGCTATATTGGGCAACGGAACAAAATGCTGACGCTCTTGGATACGAAATCTATCGTGGTGACACTTTGGTTACTAAAACTGCTACGCAGAAAGTACATGTTCCAAACAACCCCTCTTACGACACCAGCTTTTACGATTACACTCCGCTTAATGACGCTGTTTATGACGAGAAAGAAGGTAAATGGAGTGTTGTATATTCGGTAAAGGCGTATGACATATTAGGTAACATCTCTCCTCCGATTAGTAAAACGATCAAACTATCAAACGCCGTCGCTCCCACTGGTGTCATTGATAAATACCCTTCATTTTATCTGCCTAACAACATCTCAATTACCAAAAAAAGTGTCACTGGTGCCGAATTGTCTTACACTTACCCGAAGCAAATTATTGCCAGCAAAACGTTGTCAAAACTATCTACATCAGATACCGTTAATCATAAAATATGCTACATTATTCAGCCATATACCGGTACGGATAATTTTAGGGCACTGCCCGCCACCGACTCAAAACCGGTTTGTATGAACAATCCCAAACAGGGCGAAGTAAATTCGTTCCAAATTTCTGGGCTAACGGCTGGCAAGCTGTATCAATACTGGTTATACGAAATGCAAGACGCGACCAAAGATGTTTACTATACAAAATATAAAGGGTTGGCATACCAAGTACCACTAACTTCAATGTTCCGCACATTGTCGGTAGCCACCAAAGAAGTTGGTGATGAATTTGTGCCAAAGAATATCTTAGCTACACCCGCGGCTGACGGCAAAAGTGCTACTGTATATTGGACAACAGATTCTGCCACCACTGCCGAAGTAGTGTATGATATTGCTAAATCTGCCGATGGCAAAACGGTCGGTGATCCGCACAAAACCGTAGCGGACAATACTAAACAAACTAAGCATACTGTAACTCTAGAAACCAATAGTGGGCTAAAATATTACTACAAGATTTTTAGCTACGCCGGGTCGGTCACCAAGCAGTCGGATTTATTGAGCTTTACCGCTAAGGGTACACCAGATTTGACTATCACACTCGGCAAATTAGGTAATAGCGCCACTGTAAGCTGGGTACCGTCTGGCGAGATAACCTATGACGTGGTTTTTGCCCCCACTCGTTCCAAAGATGGCGCAACGGTTGGCGATCCATACCAAACTATTTCCAGTAACGTCAAAACCAAAACCCCGTCGGCCACATTACCTGGTCTAACCCCTAACACCACTTATTTCGTTAAAGCTATTTCCTATGCTGGTTCTGGCGCCCCTGCGTCACTCGATTGGTCAGGGTGCGTGGATGGGGCGAGTTCAATCACGGGTGACGGTAAAGGCATAACAGTCAAAAATGAAAAGGGGTCTGCAATCGGCAAACACTCAGATTGTCGTAAACTGAATAATACAGAGATACTAGGCAAGTTTAGCTATAGCGGCGATTGGAGTCAGTGCAAGAGCATCACAGTGGCGAACGTTGTCGCACGGGGCAAGGTTGAGACAGTACAAAGTAAAGTACCGTTTACGATACGCTTCGATGATCCCCAAGGCGGGCCATCTATCTATACTATTCGAGTAACCTGCTCAGATAATGCGACGGTGCAGTCGGCCCTCACTGCATTTACAACCAGCGGTGATGTAAAGTAAGCTACATTTCAGTTTGATGTGTCTGTTCGTGTAGCTAATTTAACGCTACAATAAATTATATGGAATCTCACGACCTAATTATCGTCGGCGCGGGGGCGGCTGGGTTAACGGCTGGCATATTTGCGGCGCGGCGCGGTTTGAATACGCTCATTATCTCCAAAGATTTGGGTGGACAGGCGTCTACCACACCAGATATCGAAAACTATCCCGGACTTGATTTGCTTGAAGGCTTGGATTTGATGAAAAAATTTGAAAGTCAGGCAAAAACAGTCGGAGCACGCATTAAATACGAAGAAGTCAAGGAGATCAAAAAAAGTGGTGATTTGTTTGTCATCACTACTCCCCATTTTGAACATCAAGCGACTGCAGTCATATTGGCGTTTGGCAAAACCCCGAGCGACTTAAATGTGCCCGGTGAAGCCAAGTTTAAGGGTGAGCATATTCATTATGCCGCTTTGCGCTCGGCTGATGAATACCATAATAAAACCGTGGCCATTATTGGTGGCGCCAACACGGCCGCCCAGGCCGCCATTACTTTAGCCGGCGTGGCGAAAAAAGTGACCCTGCTTTGCCGTGAAGCGACTATGCGCTGTGAAAAAATTTTACTCGATCGTTTATTGGCAAAAGCCGACATAGTTGAAATAATCTACAACTGCGCCGTTAAATCGTTTAACGGTGATACAAAATTAGATACTATCACAGTTGAAATTGATGGACACGAAAAGAAAATTGAGGCAGATGATTGTTTTATCGGCGTTGGCTATTCGAATAAAACCGACTGGGTCAAGGAATTGGTGGCGACCGATAAAATTGGGCAAATAATCATCGAGCCAGATTGTTCCACCTCAACCCCCGGCATTTTTGCCGCTGGCGACGTTACCACCATCCCTTATAAACAGGTGGTTATTTCGGCTGGTGAAGGCGCTAAAGCGGCCATTGCCGCCAATTATTATATCGCAAAACAATCTGGTCGCTCAGCGGTCACGATTGATTGGGGCGCGGTGAAATAATTGTGGTAAAATCACAGACTTGTGAGTAAATACCAGCATTCTCATTGCGAAAATGAGACGATGACGGTATGATGAAGATATGGGAAACTCTAACGATCTAAAAATGTCTGTGCTCAAATTGGCTGACAAGCTTGATTTATCTAAAATTAAACGTTTGCAAAGTTTAATTCCCGAGCTTAAGAACTTAGATGAACTACTCGGTCACAACGCCGAAACCGCCCTTGAACACCTGCAAGCGAAGGCAGAACCACAACTAGCTGAAATACCAAGTGCTTCCAAAAATGCGGTGATGGAGCTACTAATGAATGCAGACGCCGACGCGGTAGAGATTGCATCGCGTATGATTGAGTACAATTTGCCTAACACAGTTTTATTATTTATCCACATTGATGATTTTCTAGACCACACAAGCGACATTCCTTTAGTTTCGCCCGGCGCTTCAGAAATGGTACAACGGTTTTTAACTTCTAATTCATCTACACATTTGGTTATCATCTCTCACGAAAATGCCGACATAACCGCTATTTTGGCCAGCACACTGGCTGGTACCAGTGCCATCAAAAACGGACAGGTCAGTATGGTTTATGAATCTGGAATGGGGCTTTATTTAGGATCAGATCCAAAACAAAAGAAAGATTTGCTCTCTGACGATCGTCATGAATTAATCCATTTGTTAGAGCGTATGGCAGTGGTGACCGCCACTAAAATGGGTGACAAACATTTTAAAGATAACTTTTTTTTCACCGCTACTGAATATTCAATCGGCATTCGGGTGCATCCATTCGCCCGTGGTAGCTCTGATTCACTCGACAAAGACGCTGCCGATGAGTTGGTGCGCGCCTTAGCCATCGCCTTATCTGATTTAGTTAAAGAAGACGTTTCAGCGGTGCAAAGCCACGTCGTTAATCACTTTTTAGCCAAAGATCCATCTTTGTCACAAATTTTTGCGAAATCGAACGATGAGCGAGTGTGGGATATGGAAAAAGTTGATCAGCTTTTAGAGCTGTTTCGGTTTGTGCATTTAGGCGCTCGTGGTTCCATTATTCGACCAGCAGACGCCAGCGACGTGCAAGCCGCCGATGTTATATTGGCATCAACAACGTCCAAAAATATGATTGTGGTGGCTGGGGATAGTATTTTTTCCAAACCATTGTTAGAGTGGGCTTTAGCCGAAAAGAAAGGATTTATTGCTTGTAGCGACGCAGCCGAAAAAAGCGTCAACGATTTGGTAGAAACTAGAGGTGGAATTGTTTACAGCGCCGGGCATATTTCAGAGTTATTAGACGTTATTGGAGCATATTCTCACTTAAAAAGTATTATTAAATAGGAGTTATAATGGGTAAAAATGTCCAACTTTTTTGTATTAAAGGTGATCCAAACAGCATTGGCGTTGAGGGTTTATTAAAAGAGCTGAAAGTGGACTATGATTTGATTGATGTAGACGATGATGAAGAAAAAGTGAATGATTTAGTATCTAAAACTGGGCAATGGAGTGTGCCAGCATTGGTGATTGGTGCCGATTTGGATGGAGATGGTAAGCCAGATATGGTCATTGTTGGTAATGAGCCGGCTATGATTCGCGACACCTTTGCTAAACATTAAAAAAATACACGACTTACGCACTTCAGTGTCATTTAAGTTCGCGAATGTGTGTGCCACTACTCGTTTCGAGAATCTCATCAGAGCAAAAATCGCGCTCAACTGCGTAAGTCGTGAAATAAAGGGACTATAGCAAATGGGGGAAAATGGATCTAAAGTCAGACGCACTGTTATCTAACCCGATTGAGGCGATTTTTCGTCATTTTAACTCGTCTGCGAATGGTTTGACAGACGGAGAAGCAAAGTCGCGACTGACCAAAAATGGCCCGAACGTTATTCCTGAAAACGGCGATCTGAGCATTGTTATCGTTTTTATCAAGCAATTTGCCAACTTTTTAGTGTTGCTACTTCTAGCCAGTTTTGTTATGTCAATTATATTGGCCGATTACACACAGGCCTACGCTATTTTGTTAGTGGTGTTGGTCAACGCAGTCATTGGTACCATTCAAGAATTTCGGGCCGATAGAGCTTTGAAAGCGTTTAGACATTTGTTACCCAAAATGACCCGGGTTAAACGAAGCAACGCGGTGTTAAATATAATGGCCAGTCAATTGGTGGTGGGAGATATATGTTTGCTTTCAGCAGGGGATGCGGTACCGGCCGATATTCGCCTAATAACCGCACACGCCTTACAAGCCGATGAATCTTTACTGACCGGTGAAAGTGATTCGAAGACAAAATACGCTGGTGAATTGAAAACCGCCAATTTGCCACTAGCCGAGATAGACACGGTTTTATTTTCGGGTACACACGTGGTGCAGGGCGAATGTGAGGGGCTGGTGATTGCTTGTGGTACTAATACTAAAATTGGTCAAATTGCCGCAAATACTTTAAAAACTGTTTCTCCTCTTTCCCCGCTCGAGCTCGAAATTAAGCACATTGGCATATTGACTTTAAAATTGGCTGGTGTGGTGGCGGGTATTGTATTATTTTTGAGTGTACTAACTGGGCGAGATTTGATCGAATCGCTCTTTACTATGATTTCATTGGGAGTAGCGGTGGTGCCAGAGGGTTTGGTCGCCACGGTTTCATTCACTTTGGCATTAGGCATAATGCGCATGGTGCGACGGAAAGCCATTGTTAAAACACTACCTGCGGTAGAAACTTTAGGTAGTGTGACGGTTATTTGCGCCGATAAAACGGGTACTTTAACCGTCAACGAAATTGAACATAAACAAACTATTTTATTGGCTGAAGGGGATCGTCAAAAAGTATTTGATAAGTGGCACGGGGTTGTGAGTGTTTTGTGCAGTAACGCCAAGTTTAGCTCCAAAGGAATACTGGGCGACGCTGTTGATATTGCGCTGACTAAAAATGTGCCAAATAAATTACGCGTCCAAATTGAGCGTAATTTTAAGCGCGTTGGCGAGCTACCTTTTGATTCGAGTCGCAAACGTATGACCGTCATTGTGAGCGATCGTGACGGTGATTATTGGTGCTTAACCAAGGGTGCCCCAATGGTGATGGTGTCACATTTAGCGAAAAAGGATCATCACGATCACATCAAATCAACCATGGACTTGTGGGCAGGTGGTGGCGATAAAGTGCTAATAACTGCTTACAGACCGATTTCAGGTCAGGAGTGGGCAAAATATGCGGAAAATCCAGTTAAGTATCAAGATAAAATTGAGCAAAATTTGGTGCCGCTAGCGCTGGTTGCGCTGGCCGATCTGCCACGTCCAAACATTAACAAATCAATTGCGCTTTCACGTGCCGCGGGTATTAAAACTATTATGGTGACGGGTGATTATGCCCAAACTGCATTAGCCATTGGTCGCGCCATTGAACTATATCGCGATTTGCCCGATGTCATTACCGGCAAAATGTTACAAAGTTTAAGCATCGCTGATTTATCTCAACGCTTAAAGGCGGATTTAGATGTCTTATTTGCCGAAATTGAACCAAGCCAAAAGCAAAAAATAGTGATGGGGGTGCAAAAAGGTTGACATGTTGTGGCGAGTACTGGCTATGGCGTCAATGACGCTCCGGCGTTAAAAACCGCCAACATTGGCATTGCAATGGGTCGGGCAGGCACCGATGTGGCGAGAGAGGCGGCTGATATGGTGTTACAGGATGATTCTTACGTCAGCATCGTGGCGGCGGTTAAGGAAGGTCGGACAATTTACAACAACATTAAAAAATTCGTTTTCTATGAATTTTCAACGGTAGCGGGACAATTATTTTTAGTCATTTTTGGTTTAGCGCTTGGCTTGCCACTGACGCTTTTGCCGGTGCATATTATCATTATTGATTTGTGGTTGGGGCTATTTCCGTCGATGGCTCTTGGAGTTGAGCCACCGCACCCTCAGATTATGAATCGCCCGCCTCGGTTGCGAGAAGAAACTTTACTGTCCGGAATAGTCATTCGGCGAGCATTGCGCGATGGGTTAATAGTCGGAATTGGGGCCGTGAGCGCGTTTTTGCTCGAGCTGTATGCGTTTGGATGGTCTTGGGGATCAGCAGTTGACAATGCGGTGCATGCACGCGCTATGACCGTCGCTTTCGCCACCGTTAGCTTAAGTCTAATTTTACTCGCCTTGCAGGCGCGTAGCGACAAGCGACTGCTGTGGGAGCTTACTGGGCGTCCAAACAAGTGGCTTTACGGGGCATGCGCAACATCATTAGTGATGTTGCTGGTGTTTATTTACGCACCACCGTTTGGCGAGCTATTATCTCTAGTGCCAATCGGTGCCACCAGTTGGATTATTCCCATTATTACCGCTGCCTCTTTATTGCTAGTTGAGGATCTATCAAAAATTTTAAGCAAAGCGCGTTCGAGTGACGCTTAATTATTTATGAATAAAGACCGGTATGCCAATGTCTGTCCAATTATTTACGAATACATCATTTCCCGGCCCGAGCCGAATACAGCCGTGTGAAACTGGAGTGCCAATGTGGCTTTCACCCTCGATCCAGTTGCCACGGTAGGGCAATCCGTGAATGCCGTATTCTCCGTTGGCGACAATTGCCATCCAGTATGGCATATACAAACCATATTTTGCCGAATATGCCACTCGAATTTTGTTTTGAATGGCGAATGTGCCAACGGGCGTCGGGGTGCTCCATTTGCCGGTTGAAACGCGAAAACTGTTTACAAAAGTCGCGCCTTCATACAAACACATACGCTGTCCGGTCAGGTTAAGTTCAATGTATTTACCCGGCGCTTTATTTGCATCACAGCCCTCTTGTGGGTTGACCGTAATAGTTGACTTATTTTTTGTCACAACCGCCAATTTAATAATCGGTTTAGCATTCGTTTCGGCCAATACTTTAGTAATAGCACCAATTGAATCGTCAATTTGCAGAGTTGCACCATCTTGACCGTCCTTGGTTACCTCCCCATTTGCTTCTTTGACCGCCGCAATAGTTTTTTTATTCACCTTGGGCACAATTTTTTCGTTCAAATATGTTTTTATTTTTTCAGGATCAAGTTTGGCGTGGTAGATGCCCTCAACCGCTTGAACAAAAATCCAATTGGCAAGGTCATGCCGCGCCACCGCGAGCTTGGCGCCGTTTGCATCTAGCGTAACCACGCGCCCAATTAAATCTTCGGCTTCGGTTTTAGCAATGGCTAAGTCTTCAATTAATACATCTGGCTTTTGCACCGTGTTGGGAACTGTGACAATTTCTGCGCCGGTTTGAATGGCTAAGGTGATTCGATTCATTAATTCCACATCTTCTATCGAAAGCCCATTCGCGGCTTCGGTAATACTGACAACACTGTCTTTAATCATTAGTCCAGCGTCCACTGCCCTTTCTCCTAAAGTTGGGTGCAGGGTAGAATCTAAAAATTGGCGTCTCACATCTTCATTAATTGTTACAGCCAAAGGCACATTGTTTGATCGCGTCAGATACGCCGTAATGGTGCGTAGGGTGCCTTGCCCCGGTATAGTTGAATGACTTTTAGTAAACGCTTTAGCAATCATCCCATCGTAATCTGGTGTTATGCCGGTGTCTAAAAAGCTAACATGAAGCTGTTTATCTCCCATCACCAAAGTAACGCCGCGATCGTTTACGGTATTGAATAATGATTCGAGCGAGGCACGCAGAGCTACTTTATTTTGCCCGCTAAATGATTGACCCGCGATCAATATACCCGGAGGCAACTGCTCGGCGTACACTAACTCGGCACTGACCAATGACGCCGAAAGTAATAACGCCGTAAGTGCCGTCGCGAAAAATAACTTTTTTAACATACGTTAATTGTATCGGGCAAGTGACGTCAGTACAAGCGGGGGAATTTGCATCTACCAAAAAGAACAACTGGTAATGTCGTGAAGCGGTATATTGTTTTCTTTAATATGGAGCAAATCTTCAAGTGTTTTACCAACCCCAGTATCGCCAACCCGATGAGTTGGTAATAACCTAAGTTTTTCAATGCGCCGAAGTTCATTTTTGAGTGTATCTAAATCCACGCGATTCTCACATCTGTACTTTCATATTACCGGTACACGCCGCGTACCGATTTTAATTTAATCCTAAATAACTCTCCAAGCGTTTGCAAAAACACTAGCGGCGATTGCAGTTTTGAGCCGCTCATATTAATCCAGCGTACTGGCACCTCGGCAATTTTTAACTGATGCAAGCGAGCAATGTACAATAGCTCAATGTCAAATCCCCAACCCCAAATAGTCTGACGGGTAAAGATAATTTTGGCCGCGTGGCGTGTGAAAATTTTAAATCCACATTGCGTATCGGCGATGCCGGGCAATAGCAAAAGTTGAATTAGCCAATTACCAAACTTGGCGGCCAAGCGGCGATGTGCCGATTGGTTTTCGGATATGCGACTTTGCTTTAAATGTCTCGACGCAATGGCAACATCACATACCTTATCTCGCATCTGATTCATCAAAAGCTCAATTTGTTCAAACGGCGTGGCGTTGTCGGCATCACAAAACAAAATAAATTGTCCTTTTGCGTGCATCACTCCATAATTAACCGCAAATCCTTTGCCGCGATTGTGCGGGTAGCCGATTAGTTTAATGCGATCGGATTTAACTTGTCTGACAACCCCGCGGGTATTATCAGTCGAGCCATCGTCTATCACTAGCACTTCGCTAGAATAGTCTACGACCGACAACGTGCGGTTAATCTCAATTAAAGTTTGCTTAATTCTGCCCGCCTCATTATAAGCCGGAATAATAATAGAGATGTCGCACGAAGCGTTCTTCATTATTTCTTATCCAAATTAAAAACAAAAACCGACGGGGTAATGCGATCTGTCGGCGTCAGCGAATGCAACCATTGCCACTGGGGCGATTGATAAGCGCTAGCGCCAATAATGAGCGTGCCGTCATTAACCTCACTCGGCAACGAAAAAGGGCGATAATCAAAGCCGTAATAATCTAGCGCCGCTTGCCCAGCCCAAGTATATTCAATATACGGTTTATTAATTTTATTCTTACTTACGTAATTTTTGATACGATGCAAATCTTGCCCCCAATCTAAATTTGAATCAGTGGCAATTTGGTAAGTTTTACTTGAGCCACCAAATAGCATATTTATGTATGACATGGGATATGGGAACGCCCGCCAAGATGAGATTACTAAAATGATTATTAATGCTAAAATTACAGATTTTATTCGACTAGATGCGCCAACTACGGCTCCTGCTAAAATAATCAATATTATCATTACCGGCAACACGTGGCGTATGCCTAGATTAGCTTTGGAGCTCATGGAAAATATCAAAAATATCACGCCGCTTGCGGCCAAAGCCGTTGTGAGCATATTTAATTTATGTTTCCGCCAAATTGTCAAAATACCAAGAATTATTAATCCAATTGTGGCGAGTGGCAACTTGGCCAATAAAAGCACTGGAAAATAATACCACCAGCCGGTATTTGAAACTTGCCCTAACAAGAATGAGCTGTGTCCACCGCCAGCATGCACAAAAACCATGACCAGCCCTTTGATGTAAAATCGTGGGATAATTAAATTATGAGTGGCGTTATAAAACCGATCAATTTTTTGCAAGGTCGGGTTTCCAATCAGAGCATGATACTGCGACGGTAAAGTATTTATTACCTCTGTACTAACTGAAGTTGAGGCTGGCGCTCCAGCCAAATCAATCCGTAAGCGGCAATAATGATGACCCAAACTATAAATGCACCGATTAATAATTGCCCAAGCACTGTCATAATCTCGGATTGTTTTAGGCGACGTCGCCAAATGTACCACACAATTATTAGTAATATGACTGGATAGAGTATCACAGCGGTAAATTTAACCAGTTCGGTTAAGGCAAGTATACCGGCAAATAGTATGAGACGTTGCTGATTGCGTTTTTCGAGCCAGCGCCACAATGCCCACAACGTGCCCAAAAATCCAATGCTTAACGCAATATCGGTGGTAATCAAATGCCCATGTGCCATGACCGTTGGATCAAGCACATAAATAGCAAGGGAGACCAGCCCGCCGAGCCGTCCAAATAATAGACTGGCCAAATAAAAAATGACCAATCCTAACATTAAAGTCAGACCGATCATTGGCAGGCGCGCCCAAAACAGTATTTTGTCGGCGTCGTTTCCGGAAGCAAACATAAATTGCTCAGCGTAATTGCGATTCTCGCGCCAGCTGTCATAGAAATAATTTTCGCTGTCTTGCCACAGACTTTGATCCGAGACATCATTATATTTGATCAGCAACACCGGAGCGGCCGCTAACATTTTAACCAGGGGTGGGTGTTCCGGGTTCCAACGCCAATCACCACGGGTTAAATAAGTGAGCCCGGCGGTTAAATGGACCGCTTCGTCGCTAGTTTGTGAGTCAGTTTTGGCTAAATGGATTTGGGTTAGAAACTGAAACATAAGCAAAATTGCAACACATACAAAAGTTGTTCGAGGTGAAAATTTTAGTCCACTTTTAATCATTATTTTTTACAGCTACTTTGGCAGTTACTCTAAAACCAAGATATTTGCCAAGCATCAGTCTAGTTTGTGAATCTATGGCTGGTATTGAACTGAAAAATATAGCTACGACTGGCACCAAAATCCACTGTCCTATCATTGACAACCGGCTGAAAATAGATTGCCTATGTGCAGGTGGATGAGGCAATATTTTAAGAGTTAAATATATTGAAATAAATAAGCCAACCCAAGCGACAATTAATATATTTCGAATGTAATTTTGATAATTTAGAGCAATCAGCCGTTGATTGTATTCGTGATTAATGACAAATGGTATCCAACCAACAATGGTAATAAAGTATGAAGAAGTAGCCCAGTTAAAATTACCCTCAAACGCGCGCCAAATAATAGCCAGGCGATTAAGTAAAGGGATTTTATGTCGCCGCCATGATTCCAATACAATATATGGAAAATGTTCTACACCATAAGCCCAGCGTTGTTGTTGCAAATATAAGTTGTGTAAACTACTACGAAAACTGCCAGCGTGAACCGCATCCATATAGATCGGGATAAAAAGCGGGATGACCTTAAACCGACCATTAAAGTGGAAAAACCCACGATAAAATTGGCGCGAATCTTCATTGACAATTGAGGTACACCAATAGTCCATTTCAATCAAAGTGCTTAAAGCCATAGCATGAGTGGCGAAGGTGATTAAGCGATAAGTGCGGACAGACTGAACCAAGTTCCAAAAGGTGGTGCCAAAGGCGTAAATGCGCGAGATCATGGGTGCGTCCCAGATGTTATTAAAGTACATTGGAACTGGTTGGAAAGCGGTTCGCAATCTATTTTCAGCAGTCATATATGAGTAGGACAAGCGAGCAAAATATTCGGGATGAAAACGACTGTCAGCGTCGGCGGTGGTAACAATCGTTTTATTAAATGATATATCAGAGTTTTGCAGATGCTCTACTAATTGTTTTGCCGCCCAAGTAGCGTTGGCGCCTTTGGCTTTGACTTCACCAACAATGCCGTCAGGATGCTTGGTTACTAAAAATAGATGAAAATATTTGGCGAATTGTGTCGTAAGTTTTGCGCCAATTTGTTGCGCATTTTCAGCGTCTCTAGCTTCTGTTGCTAATACGAAAATGATTTTGCGGCTATTGTACTTTGCATCAACCACCGATTGGATTGAGGCTTCAAGTACCGCGACTGGCTCTTTGTAGGTGGGTAAAATTACGACATGCCACAGGTCTTCCCAAAAGAGATCGTTATGCTTAAGTGGCAGTTCTAATAAACGCTTATTCCAATCTGTATTAATAGTTTTTTTCAAATTACGATAACCAACTAATAAAATAATGCCGTAGTTAAGCGATTTCAATATCCAATACATATCAAATACCAAAACAAAAATGGTCACAAAATCTGGCGCAATTTTGGCAAACAAAAATGGCAAAATTAAGACTGTCCAAACTAACGCGCCGGGTAATATTTCAAATAACCGAAACCAACCTCTTGAGTAGAGTTTTGGATTGACGTTTGGATCAGCAATGAGTTCAGGCATATATATCTATTGTAGCTGTATTTTGCAAATGTTTCGATCTTTTTATTGTCGTATTATGGCGACAACGTAGTATATCGACAGTCCTAGTAGAAAAAAATTGGCTAAAAGCGGAAGCCAAATCCATAATATATTGCGCTTAATCGCGGACAAACTGATACCAATGTTTATTATCACCACCAGTCCAATGTAGCGAATAAGTGAAAGTCCGCTTTGAAATGGTGAGTAAATGCCTTGTTCGGCAGGCAATATGTAGGTTTGCCAAAGGTAAAAAATGAAAACCAAAAATGCACCCTCAATTACAATTGTTATCAGTTGTGTTACAATTGGTGTTCGTGTGATTTGCCAAAATTGCGACACAACCGTGCGAATGCTTTTTAGCATATTGGCATTATAGCACTTAGGATACTTCCGTAGTGCTAAGTGGCTCCTTATACTCGCCACTATAGCCGAAAATCGATATTTTGGATAGCTATGAGCGGAAAGTTAGTAGTTCGTAGTGGGTAGTTCGTAGTATTTGATAAAGATTCCATCATCTATTTTCTATCCTCCATCTTCCGTTTTGGCCTGCCATGAGCGTAATTGAGATTAAAAATGGCCTGCCATGAGCGAGCGGAGCAAGTCGAATGGTGCCCTCGGCCCGACTCGAACGGGCGACTTTTTGCTTCGGAAGCAAACACTCTATCCACTGAGCTACGAGGGCAAAACGGAAGACAGAAGACGGATGACGGAGTACAGGTATAATGATTGTAAAATTTTCTGAATATTTATTTTCCGTCTTCCGTTCTCTGTCCTCTGTTTTCCGTCTTCTGGCGCGTGGAGCGGGTAACGGGAATCGGACCCGTATCTCAACCTTGGGAAGGTCGCGTTCTGCCACTGTACCATACCCGCGAAAATAACAGTTAACAATTAACTTTTAACAAGAAACATCATAGTTTTGTGGATTTAACCATGCGCGAACGAGGAAATCAAAAATGGCTTGCCATGAGCGTAATTGAGATTAAAATTGGCCTGCCATGAGCGAGCGGAGCGAGTCGAATGGTGCCCTCGGCAGGATTCGAACCTGCAAAATTGGCTTCGAAGGCCAGTGTGATATCCGTTTCACCACGAGGGCATTACAGAAGATAGAAGATGGAGGATAGAAGATAGAAAGATTACCAAATTACTACGAACTACAAACTACTCACTACGAACTTGTGCTTATTTTACCACATAAACCGCTCAAACGCCATGATAAAACTTAGATTGGATAGATTTCATCGAGAGTGCAAAAAAGTTTGAATTACGGTCGAGCTGTCACCAGCCATATACGGTGCAAACATATTACTGACAATGCCAACAACGAGAGTAACAATTATAGCAAAAGCCATTACCCGATGGATCACTCGTATATGACGCCCGTACGACATTTTTTCCAACCGTATGCCATAAATTAACAACACCGCGTTTTTGGCCAACGTTGATATTAACCAAATACCGACTCGAGACCATACGATGTCTCGATTATAATCCATAGATAAATTGATTAACGACATAATCCAGGTTAAAATTGAGGCGAAATAAATAATCGCCAATACTAAAATAACGCGACCATAATGCAGGGGCGCATGAGTAGCGCGCATTGGGTGATCATTTTTGTCCAGATATTCAGAAAAACCTTGACTGAATAAGTCGCGCTCATGATCAGTCAACTGGCGTAATTCTGTGACGGATTTGAGACGGCCTGTATGTTCGAAAATGCTTAATAGTCCCGCCTTGGTGCCAGCGTCTGCTTTAAGGTTGTGCACGTGTTGGCGCACCTTATGAGTGATTGTGTGCATATATTAATCAAACCATAAATATTTAGACTATTCCACCTCTACTAATGCGTGGAACGTCTCACTTAATGATATTTCGCATAAGGCAACGTTGGTGTCGGCGGCACCGTAAAAAAGCTGGATTATGTCTGGATCAGTTGGATGGGCAATGGCGGCGGTCACAAACATTACCTTAGGGCAAAATCCTTCAAGTTCGAACTGCTCCATCGGTTCTAATAAAGCGTGTGGAGTACGGGCGATCACCCTTGAAGGGTCGCTAGTAGCGGTCAAGAAAGCCCCAATGCGGTATTGACCAATGGTATCATTATTATTCCGCTCCACACCATGATAGAAGTTTAACCAGCCCTTCGGCGTTTCGAGTGGTACCGCACCCGCGCCGACTCTGTGTTGGTCCCAGCTTCCAAGTTGTCCGTCCATCACAAAGTGATAATCGCCCCAATGTTTTAGATCAGGCGATGAAGCAGTATGAATAGAGGGTGAGCCAAAATTGATCTCGCCAATCGGTCGAGTGTAGGCATGGAATTTACTATGAATTTCTTTGGGGAAAATAACTACATCTTTAGTGTCGGCGTCAAAAATAACACCGTGTCGCTTGAATGACTTGAAATCTTCGGTGGACATTAAGGCCGTTGAAACAGACATATTGCGTGAAACGGCGACGTAGGTAATGTAAAATGTATGGTCAATTTGGGTAATGCGAGCGTCCTCTATGCCAAACTCTTCATACGATTCACTCGGAAAAAGCTCTGGTATTTTTTCAATCGCTAAAACTTCGCTGGCGTCATTATTCAACCAAATAAGCTCTAAATGTGAAATGGACGATAAGCGACAAAATCCGCCTTCGACAAGCGACTTTCGCGGGTCGTGTCCATTTTTGATGCGGAAGGATTCGATAATGTATTTATGATTATCGCGCTCGGAGTCAAAACGGGGGCAAGCCAGCTCGCCAGGTTTCATATCTTTGGCCGCTTCTGCCACCCGCGCCAACATTGCTAGCCGATCCTTAAACCGCACCACCCCCGGATTGAACACCCCAATCACTTTTAAGCGCTCATCCGACGGTGTAATGTCTTTTGGTGAAAGTAGTAGTTTGGTTTTAAGGCGATTAATCATTACTTTAATGATACCAGAATACGGAAGACAGAATACAGCCTGCCACCCGTAGCCTTGTGTGCTGAATTTCGCAAAAATTCATCGCTACTGCGAAGGATGGATGACGGAAAACGGAAAACAGTTGTGGCCTGCCACCCGTAGCTTTAGCGTAGGGTGGACGAATTCTGGCGGTTTTGGTAATATACTAAAGAATCGTTGCACACTTCACACGGAAAGGGGTAGGGATGGAGGCACTATCTGTTCGAGATGCGACAAATCTGATCAGGAAAGGTGAATTGCCAGAGATGATTGTTGTTCTGGTTTACTTGCACCCCGTTCTCTCTCGAATGCGGAGGTTGCAAGACGAACTACTGGGTGAGATATCTCGTCATTATAGGTACTTCGCAGTACGTCAGCTAGGTGTTTCGATCACTATCTGCGTACACGAGCTTCGTCTTCGTGACAAGTTTGCGCTCGTAGCCTAGCTGTTGGTTTGCAACGATTCAACCAAGCCTGGGACGACGCGACTCAGGCTTGAACCTTGCTTAAATTTTCATAATTCATCATTTTTCATTCGTCATTTCTTTGGTCATGGTACCCTCGGCAGGAATTGAACCTGCTACCAAGTGCTTAGAAGGCACCTGCTCTATCCGGTGAGCTACGAGGGCAAAACGGAAAACAGACGACAGAGAACGGAATACGGAAAACAGATCCTAATAACTACTCACTACCAGCCACTGGCTACCTGCTATCCATATTTTAACACGAATTACGCCCCAGCACTAGTCAGGTATCCAATTTTACGCTATTATTAACTAGTATGGCGGCCGTGGCGCAGTGGTAGCGCACCTGTTTGTGGCACAGGTGGTCATGGGTTCAAATCCCATCGGTCGCCCCAGTTTTATCACGAAAAACATATCGATATTATCTAGCGCCCGTAGCTTAGTGGTAAAGCAACTGCCTCTTAAGCAGTGGACCGGAGGTTCGAATCCTCCCGGGCGCACCATTCGACTCTGGTTCGACTTTGCTCACCATCGCTCATGGCAGGCCAAATTGGAAGGTAGAGGATGGAAGATAGAGTAATTAAACTACAACACAAACAAAAGGCGCCGAGTGGCGCCTGATCTGTGCACTAATCTGAACCCGAGCTAATGCCAATGCCGCATCTCGCCCATAACGATACAAGCTACGATATCCAAGCACTGGGATCCTGACACGGTACTCTTTTCCATTATTCGTTTCGAGTATCACTAATCGGCGTAGAATCTGACAGTAGACTTTCATTTGTTAACCCCCTATCGCGAGACATAGCTCGATGAAAATAACATATCACAAAATTTGACCTGTGAATAACGTTTCTACCCTCGAGCTAAATTTAGTGCTAAATGTGTACAATAACTTTCGAGTTCTGCGATATTTGATTGATATATATTTGTATCATGAATAATATCATCGATTAAATCGTGCAAATTAGTTAGTTCATGCATTTTAACTGTCCATCGCGGATCATTTAGAGTAAAGTTTAATAAAATTAGTGCTCTATTGAGTGCTTGTTCATATAATGTATGATCTTTGTTTTGCCATGTTTTTGCCCGTCCAAGCTCACTTCCGATGTGACCTAATTGCGTTGCTAACGAAAATTGAGACCATCGATCTGGAGTCATTTTTTAGCCTTGCGACTTAACATTTCTGTAATTAATTGATAAATTTTTCGCCTAATTGCAGGATCTTCTATTTCCTGTGAGCGATTACCTACCAATGGTCGAACGTTGATCAATGAATGATACTGGACCAAATCTTCATCATGTTTTTCAGGGTATAAGTTTATGCCCCACAAGTTAGCTTGCTTCGATCCGTCTTCAAGTAAAATATTCTCAGCATCTGCGTGTAATTCACCACCAATAGCAATAATTTTACGTTCAATATCTATCACAGCTTTTGCCATTTCGCCAAAGGTATTTTTAGCAATTTCATTGATGTTTCTAAGATCAATCGAGTCGCGAAATATTATAATATCGTCAAAATTCATATTTGCACTGTAGCGTAACTATGAGAATTAGTCTAGCAACTTATTTTCTTGACCGAGACCTTTCGGTCGCATTTAGTAGTTTTTTACGCAGGCGCAATGTTTTTGGCGTTACTTCTAGCAATTCATCATCCTCCAAAAAGTCGATTGATTGTTCGAGTGAAAGTATGGTTGGTGGCGTTAAAATAGTGGCGAAATCGGCGTTGGATGAGCGAATGTTGGTTAATTGTTTTTCTTTACACACATTAATTTCGATGTCTTGTTCGCGTGAGTGCAAACCGACTATCATCCCTTCGTAAACTTCAGTCTGCGGTGGAATAAAGGTAATTCCTCTTTCTTGGGCGTTGTCTAAACCAAAAATGACTGCTTTGCCACTTTGTGAAGCCATTAACACGCCGTTTCGCATTCGAGGAATCGGCGCGCCAATTGGTTCATAGCGTAAAAATAATGAGTTAAGTACCGCTGTGCCCCTTGAAAGCGTTAGTAGTTGATTACGTAAACCCAAAAGCCCACGTGTCGAAATGTGAAAAACTAATCGAGTAGAACTGCCTTGTTCATCTTGAACCTGTAAAATGCCTTTACGGCGACTGACTTCGGCTGTGGTTGCTCCCACATACTGATTGACCACATCGACCGTTAATTCCTCAATTGGTTCACACTTTACTCCGTCAATATCCTTCTCAATAATATATGGTTTACTGACTTGAAGTTCGAAACCCTCGCGACGCAATTGCTCAATAAAAACGGATAGATGCAATTCGCCGCGACCTGAAACCAAAAATTCACTTTCAGTTCCCAACCCGAGCTTCATCGAAACGTTCGTTTTTAGTTCACGCTCAATGCGTTCTAAAATTTGACGACTAGTCACAAATTTTCCTTCACGCCCAGCAAACGGGGAAGTATTGGCCGAAAAAGCCATTTTTAAGGTTGGTTCTTCAATTTCTATCGTCGGTAGGGCTTCGGGAGTTGATGCGTCGGCGATAGTATCGCCAATTTTGGCGTCTTTGACACCTGTGAGAGCAATAATATCGCCGGCTTCTGCCTGCATAGTTTCAACTCGCTTGAGCCCAACGTTTACATAAACTTTTTCAATCCGACCACTTGTTTTATTTCCATCGGCTGAAATGACACAAATTGATTGACCCGCATTGGCTGTGCCTCGCGTAATGCGTCCAATTGAATAAATACCTTGATAGGTGTCCGAATCGAGCGCCGTGACCAACATTTGTAAGGGACCAGTTAAGGTTTTTGGCGCTGGAACGTGCTCTAAAATCGCGTCAAATAAACAGCTCAAATCGGCTAACTCATTTGGATTGTTTGGCAGTTCTGCCCACGCTTTGCCTTCGCGCCCAATTGCATAAAGCACCGGAAAATCTAGGTGCGATTCGTGTGAGGCAAGGTCTAAAAATAGATCAGAGGTTAAATGTAGTACCGCATCTGGGCGCGCGTTTACTTTATCGATCTTATTAATAACCACAATCAATTTAAGACCAAGATCGAGCGCTTTTTTGAGCACAAACTTGGTTTGAGGCATTGGACCTTCCTGGGCATCTACAATCAAAAGAGCGCCATCTGCCATATTTAAAGTTCTTTCCACTTCACCGCCAAAATCGGCGTGACCGGGAGTGTCGATAATATTAATTTTAGTGTCTTTGTACATCACCGACGTATTTTTTGCCAAAATAGTAATGCCACGCTCGCGCTCTTGATCGTTTGAGTCCATAATTAAATCTTGGCTCATCGCCGCTTCGTTATCACGAAAAGTGTGTGATTGCTTCAACAAAAAATCAACCAAGGTAGTTTTACCGTGGTCAACGTGGGCAATGATGGCAACGTTGCGTATATTCATTCACATCCTGATGAGTGATTTTTTAATTATTGTTCGAACCCAAGTGAGAACTAATGAGCTTCTACAAGTGATTATAACACTAATAAGCCATTTTAGTCAATCAAGACAGCTAGTGGCAGGTAGCCAGTAGCTAGTAGATTAGCTTCACACCTCGGGCAATTCGACGCCGCTCACTGCAGGGGTGTGAAGCTAGTGCGATCTAAAAGTGAGTAGGCGGTTAAAGCTGTAGTTCCAGACAAATAAAACAGCACTTGAAATCACTTTAGATAGACTTTCGGAGTAGCCAACGCGCACCACCAGCGTATGAATTAAAAGTTCGCTTAAACCGAGCGCACATACGCTGACGACAACAAAAATGACAAACTGTCTTTTTGCTTCAATTCTATATCCATTTACACTTGAGCGATGGGCAAAAGTAAAATGCCGATGCATAAAGTAGGAGTAAATAATGGCAAAAGTAACCGCCAACCCGTTGGCTAATAAAAGATGCAACCCGAGTCCCAATCCAATTTTAAGCAGAGTAAAATCAAGCACAAAAGCACTAAAACCAATCACTGCGTAGCGTGTAATTGATGAGGTTTTAATCCAATTTGTGAATAATATGATCATAATTTTAGTTAATTAATAATTCTGTATTTAACCAGTGTCCACAGTGCCACAAACCCGTCGCGCCAAGTAATCTTTTTGCCTTCGTTAAACTCGCGACCGGCGTACGATATGGGCACCTCATATATCTTCACCCCAGTTTTTAATATCTTGGCGGTTATTTCCGGTTCAAAATCGAATCGTCGTGATCTCAATCTGAATGTAGCAACCAAATCTCGTTTCATCAATTTGTAACACGTTTCCATATCTGAAAGCGTAGTGTTGTAAAGAATGTTAGTGGTTAAACTGAGAAACTTATTGCCAAACATATGCCAAAATAACATATTGCGATGTTCGCCAGTAAAACGTGAACCATAAACCACAATCGCCTTGCCTTCAATCACCGGTTTAAGTAGTTTTTCATAATCGCGCGGGTCGTATTCCAAATCTGCATCTTGAATGAGCAAATATTCAAATTTGGCGTGAGATATGGCAGTGCGCACCGCCGCCCCTTTGCCTTTATTTCGATCGTGATAATAAATTTGTACCCGGTCGTTTTTAATTTTTGCCAATATATCACGCGTGCCATCGCTCGAGCCATCGTCCACAACAATAATCTCGCTTACATGTGGTGATTCGAGCACATTGTCCAAGCACTGCTGCAAAGTCGTTTTTTCATTAAAAACCGGCATAAGAATAGAAAGAGTTGGTACCTTATTTATTATTGACCCCCTTATAAACAACCCTGACACCAAAAAATCCGCGCGATGACCGCGGACGTGGATCAAATAATATTGACAGATATTTTTCTACCATCTGACTTCATTTTATCAAATAAGCACATTTATTGCTACCTACCCATATTTTTGACACATTCATAACCAGACGCTAGGATAATTATAGCAACTATGGACGAGAGGAATGAAATTCCGACCGTCTAAGGAGCTTGACTTGCGACTACGGTGGATCACTGATAAAGGAAAATTTTATTAATGACTAAGTGCCTGATTATTATCCCGACATATAATGAGAAAAATAACATTGTCCGATTGATTGAAAAACTATCAGACCGCTACGAAACAAAAGCTGATTTACTGATAGTGGACGATTCATCACCAGATGGCACCGCCAACCTTGCCAAAGAGGCCGCAAAGCACACAAAAATGGCCGTACATATTCTAAACCGCGCCAAAAAAGAAGGTCTGGGCAAGGCCTATATGGCCGGTTTTAAGTGGGCTTTGCAACATCACTACCCGTATGTTATTTCAATGGACGCAGATTTTTCCCATCGACCAGAAGATGTCATTAAACTACTTGACGCACCAGAAAATATTGATGTTGTGGTCGGGTCGCGCTACATACCCGGTGGTAAAATTGTCGGTTGGGATTTTAAGCGATATGCGAATAGCAAACTGGCCAATTTGGTCACCAGACTGGCGCTTGGACTGAAGCCCAAGGATGTCACCTCGGGATTTAAACGCTATAACCAAGCATTCTTGGGTTCGCTTGACCAAAATAATGTTATCTCTTCGGGGTATGCTTTTCAGGTGGAAATGCTCCTTCACGCCGCCGATGCTGGCCTAAAAATCGCCGAAGTGCCCATTATATTTGTTGATCGCACCGAAGGCGAGAGTAAAATTTCTGGAGAACTTAAGCGTTCCGCGAAAATTATTTGGCGACTGTTTTTGACTCGACTGAGAAAATAATGGCTAATGCGCTTAAAGTTCGGCTAGATTTTCGGCGCCAGGGTCGGTTTAATCTCATTCCATTTTTGCAATAGCGCTTGATTAGATTGCGCGCCCCGCTTCACCACAATCGTTTTTGCATCTTCGCTCATATCTACCAACCCGTACCCTGGAGTTGAGATTGCCTGATCCATTTGTGCTACCACTTCATCCGGTTGCCAAATCCAATGCGACCCGGCAAAACTAAGTATGGCGTAATCTTGCACTAACGGCTTATTTTTATAGCCCACGGCCCCATCCTCGCCCCAAAATCCGGGCCAACGAATAATAACGTTTCGACCGGCAATGTGAGGTATAATTGATGAGTTGGCGGCTACAGATGCGTCCGCTGGAATGCGGCTCGCCACCTGCAGTGCTTGACGTTCATCTGATGTAATTTGATACGTTTTCGGCCGAAAAATATCCATAATAAAAGTCCTCTGCTGAACACTGTAAGCCAGGGAGGATAAAAACACAAACACCGCTAAAATCTGCTGCAAATTTTTTATCGAAAGCTCGTAAACCTTGTAGCGAGATAAGATGTGACTGGCCCGAGCCAGGCCTAATAAACAAGCAATTACTAGTACCGGAGTGAGAGGCGTAGAATAATGAAACCTTAAGCCCCAGTGATATGGAAAATCAAGCAAAAACTGCTCAATCAAAATTGGAATGGCAAAAATAAATGCAACCGGTGCTAAAAGGGGCAAGAAACCAAAGACCGCTAAAAGAGATGTTTGCGTAAACACCTTGAGATCGTGCACGAACCCGACATTGGCAGGCACATCGAAACTAAAGAATTGATGTACGACTTGCCACGGATGTTTGAGTGATGTGGTTATAACCTGCATCGGTGAGGTACCCAATGCGCCGAACTTGAAGTATATGTAATTACCAGTGCCAGTGTAGTGCGGCATTATCCCTTTTATCACTATGATAAAATAGACAGCACTGACGACGATACCAATCAAAGCTCTTTTCCATTGCTTGGTCAATAGGCCATAAAATATTGACCAGCTAATCAAATAAAGCGCCACATTTTCTTTGATCAATAGCGCTAAAGCAAACACAATCCAGTAACCAACGTATTTTTGTCGTTGTTGGAAATAAAATAATAGCAGTAGCGCCACTGGTACAAAAATTATTTCATGAAAATCGGCGTCTATTGGCGCCTGTAGCGACGGTGCCAACACATAAGCGGCCGCAATGCACCATGACACGATTCGGTCATCAAACATCTGATCCGCAATTTTGTAAACTACCCAAGCTCCAACGCACAACGCAACGACCTGCACCACCAAAAGCATCATGGCATCTGGCCAAATCCACCATAGCGGCGCCAAAAACATTAAGAATGGCGAAAAGTGGTCAGCGAAAATATTCAGACCTTTGACCGTGTTGAAAATGCCGGCAAAATGGGCGTATTTGTATACTTCTTGCGTAAAAATCCCCAAATCCGCCGCCTCTGAACGGATTGTCAAATGACGTAGGAGTGCCAGGGTAATGTAGATAGCCGATGATACAATGACGATACCCCACGGGTTTGTGAGGTGGCGAAATATCTTGACTCGTTTCGGTTTTTGCAATAATTGAGCCAAAACTGGCCATATTATTAAAGCCGCAATCAAACTTGAAAGTGACCCACCCACCACCCCCCAAGCACGATCGGCGTCATGCATGATCCACACACCAACAAACAAAGCGACAATTGGCACAAAAAATCGGCGGGCGTGTTGCCAGGCAAAAAATAGCGCCGCGAAGTATATGACAAAAAGCGCAAACGCGGTCAACATAAAATGTCTGGGTAAATTGGGGTTAAATAGTTGGTCAATTATGCCACGCGGATACAAAATAATAATGCTTGACAGCGCGCCGCAAGCGGCCATGGTTAGTTGCATCGCTATTTTTTGAAAATGCTTCATCTAAATATCCTATTTTTATTGCTTATCTGATTCGATGGCAACTCATACACACTCGCATTGGCGAACTGTGACACTTTTTTCAGACTGTTTTGCGAATCAAGCCAAGCCTGAGTTTTGTCTCGATCGTCATGCGACCAGCCCAGCATATCATAGTCATCGGGTAAAAAAATGATGTACTTGACTTGCCACTCTACAAGCAAATCAAGCCCACTCGCGTCTGACCTAATTGCGTTTAAGATTTCCGCATTTTTAATGTACGCGTCTGGAATGCCGGGGGCAATGGCACCACTAACCCGCTTCTTCCAGTGAAACGTTGAAAAATACATTCTACGAGCTTCAATTAAATCATTCTGGTGATTATTCATACCGGGATAAATTGGTAATTCAAGAATGGCAAATTCTCCGGGCTGATTTTTCAACCATGAATAGACTGGGTGATCTTGAATTTTATATGCTGGGGTTATTCGCCAAGGAACATTTGCCTGCTCAACCAAAAGCCATGTGGCAAATACACACATTACCACAACGAACCATTTTCTTGAGAGCCGTATTATGAGCGGCAGTGATCCAAACGCGGCCAGTACCGCTACCCCAAGCATAGTCAAAATATGCCAGCGCATAATGGTGCGAAGCACCTTGTAGCCCGGAAGGTAATGATAAGGCACCGTAAAAAACGGGTTGCCATCAATCACTATTTTGTCGCCCCAGCGTGTAAATGGTCCAGTTGCTGCCAGACCGGCAACAAGTATCAGTACCAGACAAAAGATCAGAAATGCGTGCGCACGAATCTTGCGGTATTGCTTAACCAGTAAAATGATGGCAATAATTAGAAGCAGAATTGATATTAGCCCAATCGTATGGATACTTTCACCTTTTGGCTCAAGATCAAAATGGCGCAGTACATAATGCATAATTTTACCCGGCCAAGGCCACGGCAGATAGCCAGTTAAATTTGCCGAATCCACGTTATAGCCGCGATCAGTCGGATGGCTCAAATTGTACATAATTGAAGGGAGGTAGATCGGAATCGCGCCAACGCCAGCCACTAGCCACCCCAAACCCCATTTGAGGATATTTTTGAGGCTTGTGGATCGCAATACAATCATAATCACGGCATATAACACGAATGATAATGAGGCAAAAATAGCTAAATAGATATTGGTCACAAGCATCAGCCAAGTCGCGACAACAAACCATATTATTGTGTGTTTACCGACGCCTTTGCGCAGTCTCTCGGCAAAGAAAAACATCAGCGGAATCCACTGCGTGGTCAGCATCTGAATATGTGCTTGTTCTACCACCCGATACTGGGTAATGGTCCAAATTAATCCGCCCACAATGCCTGCTCGCCGACTACCTGTTACTTCTTTAACCAGCAAGTAGGTAAAATAACCAGACAGCACAGAGCTTGCGATCAGTAGGATGTTATATGCGCCAATCAAACCAAAAATAGGCTTAAGAATGACGGCAAAAAGAGTCAGCGAAAATAATGTATCGCCCCAGGCGAGTGTATTATGGAACGGATAGAACATATTGGCTTCGAAAAACTTGGTCGGGTAGTGGGTAAGCGCATGCACTCCCCAGCCTAAAATCCACTGATTATACATTGGATCGGTTGGCAATCCTCCCAGCTCCGCAGTGCGCAAAAAAAATGGTAAGGGATACCAAAATAATGTCGAGCAAGCTAGAAAGAATCCCAACACCAAAAAATCCGCGCGATTATTGCGGACAAAATCAAACAAAATTGACTGATACTTTTTTAACATCACCTTCATTTTAGCATAGCAGATGATCGGTTTTTGGAAAGAGCTTGTACTAGATGACGTCATCTTGGACAGTAAACCGTCTCGTAATTATCTATAGGTAAGCGAAGTTTTACAAAGATGACTGGCTGAAAACTATGAGCGAAGGTGAGCGTAGTCGAACCAGAGTCGCATGGTAGCCCGTGGGGGATTCGAACCCCCGAATCTTCTGGATGAAAACCAGATATCCTAACCACTAGACGAACGGGCCAATGATAGTATTGTAACAGAAAAGGGCTGTTGGTGCAAACGGGAGCAGATGACAGATGACGGAAAACGGAAGACAGAGTACATATCAAAACACATTTTTAGTATCGCACCTTCCCAAACGGAATGCGGTCGGGGGCGGTTAATTTTGCCGAAAGCATACCAGCGTTAAAAATAGTGTCGCGGCCGTACTTATCATTCACCTTATCCAACGCCTCGCTTAAACGAATCGGTTTCTCTAAATTGATAAATAAACTTTGTGGGCGGGCGTTGCTTTTAACCAAACCACCAAAACTAAACGCCAAATGCAAAATGGGCTCGAGACGATATGGTTGGCGTTCAAACAGGCGCCGCGATATGGTCAAAGCGTTGGCGGTGTCGCTATATGGCATTGACCGAGTGTGATCAAAAAAATGCTGGTGCCCCATATATTGAATGGATAAAGAGGTGTGGGTGGCAAAGTAGCCCTCACGACGCAAGCGTTGCCCAGCTTTGTGGGTTAATTTTTGCAACACCTGCCACGCTCTGTCATAAGTGCGCCATACGGGCGGTAAAACGTGCGAATGGCCAATGGTTGAGCGTTTAAGAGCATAATCATCTACCTCCCAGCCGTGCAAGCGATACCACCACACCTCACCCAAAAAGCCCAAAATGCGGCGCAATTTAGCCGTGTCAGCATTTAACAGCGTGCTAGTGGTGTGAATGCCGTGCGCTTGCAGGCGCCGCGATAGCCCGCGAGCAATGCCGGGTAAATCGGTCATGCTCAAACCACCTAAAACGGCATCCAAATTTTGCAAAGTAATGACGCCAAAACCATTTGGCTTATTTAATTCGCCCGCCACTTTGGCCAAAAATTGATTTGGACCAAAGCCAATAGAGGCGGTGATATATTCACCAATTTCTTGACGAAAACGATGCTTAATCGCCTGACCCAAACGCATCGCCGAGGCATCATTGCGCTCGCTCAAGGCCATTTGCATACTAAACTCATCAATACTTTTGGCTTCGACCCAGGGGCTAAAATGGCTTAAAATATCGGCCAGTTGCCAGTGAATACTCTTATAATACCGAGGCCTTGCCTCCACAAAGATCATCTGCGGTATTTTAGCCCGCGCTTCACGCACGCTGGTACCAGTTTTGACGCCGAGCCACTTGGCTTCGTAGGATGCGGATAATACACAGGTAGAATCAATTAATTGTGGTACCACACCAACCGCCTGGCCTCTCAATTTAGGATTGGCTTGTTGCTCACAAGAGGCAAAAAATGAGTCCATATCTAAAAACAGGACACGAAAGTTTTGCGGAGTTTGATTAAGAAAGGAAGACATGGTACTATCATACCCGTACAAAAACCGAATGTCAAATGTCAACACAATCGTGCAAACTTTATCTCATTTTGCTATCTGTCCTCCGTTTTCTTTTCGGACGACTCCGCACTGTTGTTTGTTTAGCGCTAAATAGCTACAATAAAAAACAGTAATGGATGACCAAAACGATCACAATATGTTAGAAATCGAAGGTGGCGTTCCACTGCAAGGATCGGTGCGTATTAGTGGTGCCAAAAACGAAACTACTAAATTAATGGTGGCCAGTACTATTTTGGATTCACCGGTGACATTGGAAAACGTGCCACATATTGGCGATGTTTCCATTACCAGTGAGCTTTTGCAAGGGATCGGGGTGAGCGTGCAATACTCTGAAAAAAACGCCAGTTTGCGCCTAAATGCAAATGGGCTTTCGGGACACCAAGCCATTTATGAAAGCAAGCGCGCTAATCGTTTGTCGGTACTGCTAGCTGGACCACTTTTGTATCATTTTGGTGAGGCGGTAGTGCAAAAACCGGGTGGGTGCAAAATTGGAGAGCGACCGCTCGATCAGCATCTTTATTACTTACATCGGCTTGGTATTACCATTGACGAACAAGATAAAATTATCAAACTTAAAGGCAAACTGCGCGGAAACTTGATTGATTTTCCCTATAAAAGTGTTGGTGCCACCGAAGGAGCGCTACTGGCGGCGGTGCGTGCCGATGGTGAAACAGTGATCAAAAATGCCGCAAATGAGCCCGAGATCGCTGAACAAATTAAGTTTTTGCAACGAGCCGGCGCTTTAATTTGGTATACCGCCGATGGTTCAATTCGCATAGAGGGCACATCTGGCAAGCTATCCCTAGATCAGCCCGTCCGTATGATTGGAGATCGCGTTGAAGCCATTTCTTATGCGGCGGCGGCTGTGGCAAGCGGTGGTCGCGTTGATCTTCTAGGCATTCAACATCATCAAATTGTGACCGCCATTTCGGCCCTGCGCCAATGCGGTGCTAACGTAGAGTTTAATGGTGCTGGCATTGTTGTATCGGCTGGTGAAAAAGTACTGCCATACAGGATTGAAACAGACCCTCATCCAGCGTTTGCCACCGATTTTCAGCAAGTTTTTGTTGTGTTAATGTCTGTAGCTCGAGGTTTAAGTTTTATGCACGAAACCGTTTTTGATAATCGCTTCAAATACTTAGAGCAGTTAAATAAATTAGGTGGTAATTTTGAGGTTAGTACCAAATGTGAGCCATTCAATAATTGTCGCTTCGCTAATGCGCACGAACATACCGCCAAAATTAATGGACCAATCCATTTTTACGGTGGTCAAGCCGAAATTACTGACCTTCGCGCCGCCTTTGCTTTAACTATGGCAGGACTGCTGTCTCCAGCCAAAACACGTCTCACAAACGCCCATCATTTACTACGTGGCTACGACCGTCCGATCGAAAAATTAACCGCGCTTGGGGCGAAAATTAGATTGATTGAAAAAAAATAGGGGTGGCTTAAGCATGCCACCCGTTACCTAACTGTGCTTGCGATCGAGCAAGCTGTAAATCAGAACGCTGAAAAAGTCCGCGATCCACAAAACAACGTTGCGAACAAAATCCAGCGTTACAATGAACAAACAGACGAGCGGTTCCAAAACGTACGCCATCACGTTAACCGCCACATCTTCGGCGCGCCTCCATATATGCACAACCCACCCCCTTCAAATCGGATACGATCAAGCCACAATAAGTCGCATAATCGCTGTACTCATTAGTGCTCGCTGACGCTCGACACAATAATATCATAAAACGCAATTAACTAGAAGCTTCGGAGTCAAACACAAACTCAACGTCTTTATGCGCACCTACAACCGCGTCGATCGGCCAGTTGGTGGCATGATTATAAATATGATGATAGACCGACTTTTTGCTTGCCCCAGTGAGCGTGACAATCATTTTTTTTGATTGACTAAAGGCCACTGGCGTTAAAGTGGCGCGCAAAACAAACGGGGCCGCCTCGGGATTAGTCGGGACCACCAATTGACCAGCCCGAATTTCCGATAAACTGCCCGCAAAGAGCGAGGCACAGTGACCATCGGCACCAACTCCAAGCAGAACCAAGCTGAATTGACCGTTTTGTCCCAGATATTGGGCAATTTCTTCTTGATATGTAGTCGCCGCATGCACTGCCCCGCGTTCCCCCTCAATGCGGTGCACATTCAGACTCAATTTGACCCGATCGAACCAGGCTTTTTTGACATTACTAAAATTACAATCTGGGTGATCAAGTGGCACCGCCCGATCGTCACCAATAAATATCTGCACTTTAGTCCAATCAATTTCATCACTTTTTTTGGCTAAATTGCGGTATGTATCTTGATAGGTAGCTCCGCCTGCCAGCACCAATGATGCTTGCCCAGTTTCTGCGAGATCACTGCGCAAACATTTGATTATTTCGTCGGCAAGATATTCGGCCACTGCGGTTGTGCTTGGCTTAACGGTTATTTTTCGATCAGCCATTGTTTATCCTTATGATTGTGTCGAGCGCCAGTGAGCACTAATGAGCCACAGGCGATTATTAGTTGCGATATTAAACTGGCGTCATTAGCCGAAGTAAAATGACCAAACCCATTTTGGGTCATTAATTCAGCGTCCAAATCCCCCGCAATTTGCGCCCCTTGTGCGTAAGGAATGGACTGATCGTCGGTCGAATGTAAGACGATAAAACGACCGCATTCTAACTTTACCACAGTAATGTCAATCAGATGCTCAAAAAATGTACCATAAACACTGCCGCGTCTTTGACCATTGGCAATATCGTTCGAAAAAGCGCCAACTAATAAACACGCTTTGACCGGTGCTTGATATTGCTCTAAAAATAAAAGCGCGGCGCGCGTACCTAAACTATGACCAACCAAGATAATTTCACCGTCAATGTTGTCATACGCTGTTTTTATAGTCGAAAGCCAGGCCGAACACTGCGGCCGATTTGGCTCGGGCATGGCAGGGGCGATATAAGCCAGGCCGGCAGATTCTAATAATGGACCGAGAGACGCGTACCAATGATGATTCGGCGCCCCGTTGAATCCATGAATCAATAAGCATGTCATGTTTTCTAGTATAACATATCATTGTCCAAGCGCTTATGTTCAC
The DNA here is from genome assembly GCA_964591565.1 of uncultured Candidatus Saccharibacteria bacterium. Taxonomy (GTDB): domain Bacteria; phylum Patescibacteriota; class UBA1384; order CAJBMM01; family CAJBMM01; genus CAZQEC01. Next base: position 38,731 of record CAZQEC010000002.1, read on the forward strand.
CCAAGCACAATTCGAGCGTCTAGCACTTCTAGCCCTTGCCCCGGCGCGCCAACTGAAATTGGATTCAGATCTAATTCGCTTATTTCGGGATGATTAAGCATTAACTCCGCTACTTTGATGATGCAATTGACCATCGCCACTATATCAACCCCAGTTTGTCCACGAGTGCCCAGCAAAACCGCCGCAGATTTTAGCTCAGAGATCATTGTTCTGGCTTCATCTGGACTAATCGGAACGAGGCGCATCGCCACATCATGCAAAGATTCAACGTAAATACCGCCTAGACCGACCACGACGGCCGGTCCAAAAACTGGGTCGCGTTTGGCACCGATGATAATCTCTGTCCCATGACCAGACATCTCCTGCACCAACACCCCTTCAATACGAGCGTGCGGTAAGGCGTGTTTAACGGTGGTAATGATGTCTCGATACGCAACGCTGGCTGATTTTGGGGTAATGGACAAAACTACGCCACCAACGTCTGATTTGTGTAAAATATCCGGTGAAATAATCTTTAATACGACTGCGCCAGAAATTGAGTGAGCAATTTTGGCCGCTTCAATGGCATTTTTGGCTACCCGTCCGCGCGCGTAGGGTATATTGTAAGCAAACAACAGTAGTTGGGCCTCGTCGGGCGATAACACCGACGCTTCGCGATGTATAGCACTCACAATGCCTTTGTCCGCTCCTGCCACATTGGCCGCCACTGTTTGGTAGTGAGGCGGTTTTTGTCGTTGATTTTCAGCCACACCAGTCAGCGCGAACATCATATCAATCGCGCTTTCGGGATATGTGGTGTGGGCAATACCCTCCTCATCTAAAATGCCGCGAGCCGCATCAAACGTTTTGCCACCCACTAGCGCAACTGTCATGGCGACGTGCGAACTCTGACTGCGAAATGCTAAAAGCGCACGAGCGATGGACTGACTATCGGTCATAGATTGCGGCGTCACAATTACTACCACACCGCCGACAGCTGATTCATCAGCCAGCGCGGTCAAACATTTGGCATACCGATCCCCATTCGCGTCCCCAAGTAGGTCGATCGGATTTTTGACCGAACTTGTGCTAGCATAAGCCGATTGTAACTTGACTGCCGCTGACGCGCTCGGAGACCATAAACTGATGCCCAACTTTTCAGCACGATCGGTGGCCAAAATGCCGGGACCCCCAGCATTAGTTACTACCGCAATGTCGGCTGATTTTGGCAGAGGATTGCGCAATAATGACTGCGCCGTTAACATTAACGATTCAATGGACGAAACTGCTAAGGTCCCAGCTTGACGTGCAAACGTCTCGTAAATAGCGGCGTTACCCGCCACCGCTCCAGTATGCGAAATGGCCGCCCGCGCTCCACCGAGCGTAACTCCTGATTTAAGCAAAATAATCGGCTTAGCATTTTGTCCGCTAGTAATTCGTCTCATCACTTGAACCCAATTATGGTGCGGCGTAAACGCTTCCATATACAGCGCGATCACTTTCGTTTGTGAATCGCTGGCCAAATACTGAATTAATTCCAGCTCATCTAAGTTGGCTTTATTACCGATAGTGGCGAATTTTGCCAAACCAATGCCCATATTATTGGCTAAATCTAATAATGCCGTGCCTAAAGCACCGCTCTGCGACACCAAACTCAAAGTCCCAACCGCGCCATTTGTGGTCGCAAAAGTGGCATTATAATGATGCTGTGGATTCATTACCCCAATACAGTTCGGTCCAAACAAGGTAATACCAAAATGGTTAGCAATACGACCAACTTCGAGCTCCAATTGTGCCCCTTCAACACCAGATTCCTTAAATCCAGACGATATTACCACCGCCGATTTCACCCCTTTTCGACCAAGGGTCTCTATTACTTTAGGCACCACAATTGCCGGCACCATAATAATGGCGCTGTCAATCGGTTCGTCAATCGCCTCGACTGATGAATAAGATTTGAGATGCTCAAAATGAGTCGGTTTAGGATTAATTGGAAAAATCTGCCCGTGGAACTCGCCACTGATCAAATTATACATCACAGCATGCCCAACCGTACCTTTGGTGTTTGATGCTCCAACCACCGCGATCGATTTTGGACTAAAAATTGACTGAAAATCACCCACGCTTTTTACCTCACTTTTATTCTAGCTGAAATAGTGAGGATATAAAAAATTGGCGTTTATAAACCAACGCTCGAATCGGCTAGAACCGTCGCGTCAAAGTCGGTGGTGGGTAAAGCGCCAAGAGAGGTATCGATTGCTTTTATTTCGGTGGTGAGATCTGTGGCGGTAGCACCGGTTGAGACTGGTGTCGCACTAATAGTCAAAGTCGCCACTTTGTCACTGGTCACTGTGCTTGAAGGGGTACTGGTTTGTGACGGTAGGGACTCGCTTGAATCGGACGCCGAATTTTGGCTAGTGTACCAATACCACACGCCCAATCCTATCGCCAGCACAATTAAGCCGACGATCAGCGTCATGCCTAGTGTACTTTTATGTTTAACTGATGGCGCGATATTTGACTGCGTTTGGGTCTCAGGGACTTCTGGTGCATTTACGGGCTGATCAGCCGTCACCACTGGCGGCGCCGTCGTGGGCGGTGTAGGCGAAATGGTGGGTTCAGCAACCACAGAAACAGGTGCTACAGTCGGCGCGGGTGCTGTTTCTGCGTTGGACGCTGGTTGCGAAGATGGAGTTGTTTCGTCGGCCATTTTATTTACCCTCCTTAAGGTGTCGTGATTGGCACTACGGTAGTGCCACTATTGGTTGATGTTGTTGATGAAGATGAAGAAGTTGACGCTTTAGACTTTTCGGTCGCTTCAACCAGAGCTTTTAAGGTGTTGATGTCGGTCTTTAAGGTTGTTTGATAGTAATTCTTAATATCGGCGATGTCGGTTTTGACTATTGCCATTTTTTCGCGAGCCGAAATTAGCGTATTTTTAAATTCGCCTTCAGACTTGCCGCAGGCATATTGCTTGGAATCGAGCAAACTAGTTAAATACGCGGCATGATCGGTTTTTAACTTAATAATTTTGTTGTTCAAGATCGCTAAATCGGCTGTCAGAGTTGAAACATCCAAACCCTTTGCCTCAAAGCGCGCTACAACTTTGGTCAGACGAGTGTACATGTTTTCATACGCTGTCACATTTCGAGATTTGTTATTTTCGTGCCGTGTGGTAATGGTAGCCACTCGAGATTCAATGGTGTCGCATCGTTCGGCCGCGTCTGCAACCTTTTCCATTTTAGTGAGCTCAAGTTCCGCTTTTTTCTTCTGAAACTCCGATTCAAATTCAATCCGTTTCTTGTCCAGTTCGGCGCTTTTAGACACTGCTTCAGCTTCAACCTCAACACTCTTTTTGACGGTATCACCAATTGCCTCAACCCGCTTCTTTTCCACTACCGCGCTTTTTTTGGCCGCTTCTACCTTCAGTTCAGCTTGTTTTTTGGCCGCTTCTGCCACTAATTCAGCTTGTTTTTTGGCCAGCTCCGCCTTCTTTTTGGCTAGTTCGCTAGCATCACTCGATTTGGTGCTAGTGCTTTCACCAGAAGATGATGTCGAGTCATCGGACGATGATCCTTCGGTGGCTAGTACCGCATAAACTGGTATGGATGCAAACACCAACGTTATTGCCACTATCATTACTCTATATATTTTAAACATCTGTTTTTTAAACCCTCCTTTTTGTATATTACTATGCTACAACACTAGCACTACCCGCGTCAAATATGGTTCGACTGCGCTCACCACTTTGGCAACAAAAAAGACCGTCTACAAAGACGGCCTTTTTTTGTTTTTAAGCTTAAAGTTTAAGCTTGCTCATCGGCTGGAGCTTCAGGAGCGGCACTTTGCTGTGGACGAGGAGATGAATAGTGACTTGTGCCACCACCACCATTACCACCGCCATAACGTGGGTTTCCACCGGCTGGACGCTCTTCGCGTTCGCGGGCTTCGTTAACCACTAATGTGCGGCCGTCTACTACAGCACCATTCAAACCACCCTCTTTATCTGAGGCCATGGCTTTTGCAGCCGCGCCGTCTTCCAGTTCTACAAAACCAAATCCTTTAGATTGACCAGACATACGATCTGTAATCACTTTTGCGTCGACTACATCGCCATATCCGGCAAACATTTCACGCAATTTAGCGTCATCTACCGCATAAGGCAAGCTTCCAACATACAATCTCTTAGACATTCTACCTACTAATCTTACATAAACCTTTCATAATTGACGTAGCACGACCCATCCCGCAAGCTTGATTTTTCATCACCAACTCTGCCGCGAAAACTACATACATTTATAGTATACATATAATTAATAGAAATACAATACACCATAGAAAAAAGCTGAGTAATTTTCAACTTTCAACTTTCAATTTCAACTAAATTGTATAATGTATCAGGTATGGGGTATTATGGGGGAATAAAAGAAAATGACGAACAAAAAACCGGGAGCTGATACTATCTGCCCCTGATACCTTATACATAATACATGATACCAAGCGTCAGCTAAACCCCAAGTCTAAGTTTAAGATCAGCCATCACTTTCTGATCGAGTTGTGCTTTCAGAGCAATCACTGTTAGATCATTTTCGCGCAGAGTTTCACCCGCCGCTAGCTCCAACCACTCCTTAAAACTAACCAATTTAAGCTCAATTTTTTCACCGGCGTCTAGTTTGGGCTCAGCCACTTTGTGGCAATTTTTGGCGATGTAGACAAAAATAGTCCAGTCGATTTTAGAATATGGCTGAATACTGTACCACAACTCCCATCTGTTTGATTCATACCCAGTCTCTTCCATTAACTCACGCTTGGCGCCAGCTAACGCGTCTTCACCCTCGTCCAGCCGCCCGCCGGGCGAAGCCAAAAACGGCGGTTTTGTCGGCTGTTGCTCATTCAGCACGATGATATTTTTGTCGGCTGTGATTGCCACCACAATGGCGCTGTCGGTTCGACTTAATTTCTCAAAAGTGGCGTACGAGCCGTCAAACATGAGTTGTCGCCATTGATAAACGTCGAAAATTAAACCCTCAAACACCTTTTTAGCGTTTTGAGGCATGGTGGATTTGGAGTTTGGCTTTTTGTTCATGAAAGAATAGTATCACATCCGCGACCAATATTCAGTATGATAAACTGTTAAGACATGGAAAAATTGTATTGTTATGTTGACGAAACGGGGCAGGATACGAAGGGCAAGCTCTTTATTGTTTCTGTTACAATGGTAAAAGAAGATCGTGCAGATATTATTAACATCTTAGATAAAATTGAGAAAGATACTGGGAAGAAAACCAAATGGTCAAAAACCCCACAGAAGCAAAAAATAGCATATATTAGCCGAATTGTTCAGAACAAGCATTTTGTAGGAAAGATATTTTATCGGCAAATGGGTGGCACCAGCTCATATCATAAAGAAACATTAACAACGATTGCTCTAGCAGTCGAGAAGACTGAACATGATGTTGATTACAAGGCGTCAGTCTATATTGATGGACTACCTCGCCCTCAATGGAGAGGCTCAGCAACAGATCTACATCGCCTTGGAGTGATTACTGAGAAAGTTCGTGGAGTCAAAGACGAAGCATATGTCATAGTACGTTTAGCAGATGCTATGGCTGGCTTTGTTCGCGAGTACTCTGAAGGCTTAAGCTATGCTCAGGAACTCTACCATTTGGGCGTTCGTAATAAGGTTATAACCTCTTTATAAACAAATACCCCACATAATCTTACGATTAGAGGTGGGAACAGCCTATTTCATCTTGCGATGAACACCCAACCATACGGAAAGTATTCAGCTGCATGTCTACTAGAGTGTAGCATACGGGATCGTAGCTGTCAATACGTACGTATGCCGAAATAAAAAGCGCTATCGGTTACAAAAGACCCACGTACCGTTGAGGAGTTTCACCTCAGGGCATTGGTGGGGGAGCCTATTCCCTAGATTTCCCTAAAGGACACCCGCCCGTAGGGGCAAGCCGACCTTTTGGTCTATTACATATATAGTAGCATTGCGGGCGTTAGTTTGTCAAGGTCGCTCGATGAGTAACAAACATAAGCGTCATTTTATGCTATAATTCACTAATGAATCAAGAGTTAGCCAAACTATTACATCGCCTGCCCGGGCATAATTGGTATCACCAAAGATTCGATGGCTCACCACTTTTTCTCTCGCTGGTTGGTGGACCAGAAACCAGAAAAGAACCGCGTAAACCAGCCGGCACGGAAGCCAGCTGGCGCATCTGTTTTTACGGTCACGGTAAAGCAGATTGGTTTTTGGATCAAGCCGATATTGACCAAGGCGCCAACGTTATTACCAAAATGGCTCAAGCTTCTGGCACGGTTAGTGAAGATTTAATGTCCAATTGGAAAGAAGATGAGGACAAATTTGAGCAATATTTTCAAAACTTTGATTATCAAACACTGGCTGATTTATCCGATGAGCATTTACTAGCCGAGTTTCAGAAATACTATAATCTAGCCGCCAATCGCTTTACTTCAAGCGCCATTATTGACCATTTTGCCCTTGGTAGCGATCAACTAATTTCAGATATGTTGCGCCATGAAGCGGGTAAATTTGGCAAAGAGTCTGAGTTTAGTCATGTTTTTTCGGTGGCAACCGCGCCGGTGCATCAATCTTTTATTAACGAAGCCGAAATTTCATTACTACGCATTGCTTTGCCAGTACAAAACGGGGCAGATATACAATCGGCTGATATTCAGAAACAACTGAAACAACATCAGTCTCAATATTACTGGACTAATAATAACTATGTCAAAGCGCAAATACTTTTGGTTAACCATTTTGAGCAAGAAATTCGAGCGTGGCTAGAATCTGGTAAAAATCTTGATGAGCAAATATATGATATTGAGCAAACCCCTGCTCGCAACGAAGCGGCGAAAAAAGAACTTTTTTCACGCTATCAATTTAGTGAACACTTAAAACGTTTACTGATTATTTCCGAAAACTTTACCAAATGGCAGGATGATCGTAAACGGGCGACCTACTTGGCGATCGATATTGGTAGCCGTTTTCTGACTGAAATGGCCAAGCGCCGTGATATTGAGACGGAATTACTAAAATATCTGATTTCGGATAAAAATCTAGCCGACTGGTTTGTTGATCACAAGGTGCAGGAGTCAGAACTTGAGTCTAGATATGAAAAATGCGCCGTGGTGTGGGAAGAGCGCGAACAAACAGTATTTACTGGTGCTGAAGTTGATCAAATCCATAAAACCATGCTTCCTTCAAAGGTGCATGATATTCAAGACATCCGTGGACTTGTTGCCTCAACCGGCAAAGCAATTGGTATTGCCCGTATTATTATGAGCGCTGAAGAGGTGGGCAGAGTAAATGAAGGTGACATTTTAATTGCAGTTATGACACGCCCAGATTATGTGCCGGCGATGAAAAAAGCCGCCGCAATTGTGACGGATGAGGGCGGCATTACTTCACATGCCGCCATTGTAGCGCGAGAGTTACGCGTGCCGTGTATCATCGGCACCAAAATCGCTACCAAAGTATTTAAAGATGGTGATAGAATTGAAGTAAATGCCAATCATAACTGGGTGAGAAAAGTTAATGTGTTAGTAAATGAGCCGTAGATCAACCCAAATTGACAAAGCGGTCTTGACATCACAGATATAACTATGATATATCTATAATTAGTGGCATGTAAGTACCCGGTGCGTGGGGTTCCGTATGGTTCCTCTGGGAGCAATCCCTAAATAGCGTATCGGGCTTTGTCATACTATAAAGCGCTTAAATGAATAGTGGATTCTCTTCCACTATTTTTTGTTTAATCAATTTGTAATAACTGTCGTCGTTAAATTCATATTTACGAAAAATTGACCATGAAACCATGTCAGCCACCTGTAAAGCCTTTACTTCTGCAGATGTTTTAATTTCTACCCTCAGATCAAGTGCGTGATTTGTTTTCGTTTGTACTTTCAAGTAGTTCATAAAGTTCTTATTCAAAAACCGATTAGTTTCCCGACGCGAAGCGATAAGGTGGATTGCTTCATCTGTTGGAACTAATTTCTTTGTGAAGATTCGGCTTAACAAAATGTTAGTAACGTTAGTGTAAAGTACCGATTTTTCATCTTGAAGCTTAGTATAAACCTGTTCTTTATTCAAATAAATGCACAACACTGAAACATTAGTTTCATTGAGAACTTTGAGCATTCGCAACCTGATCTTCGGATGTTCTTTATAAGCATGAATAATACCAACGTGTTGCCAGATTTGTTTCTTGGGCATTGAACGAAAAGTTCTTTTCACCACTCGGTCTAAGGTTGTTTTATCTTTGGCGAACAAAAAAGTAATGAGGAAGTGTTTACTTGTTCCCTTCTTTTTGAGATCAAATCCCAAATCTCCACTTTCGTCTAAAAAAATATATGCCACAAACGTCCTTTTGTACAATGATAATATCATACCATACAATTTCCGAACATGGTATGCAGTAATCACCTAATCTATTTTCCTCACAATCCCTTAATTGACATCTACTTCCACTGCTTAACATCTATAAGTTTTCCCCGAAAGGTTCGGCATGAATTCGCCCACCACGTTCAAACACCATTCGAAATCCTTCTGCATTTTCTACTTGTTTATTTAATTCACTTATGGGGATACCAAGGGCTTCAGCTACTCCCAAAGTAAGAGTGGACCCGTGGCTATTTGCAATAGCAATGATCGAACCAGATTCAGACGATCGCGCCTGACGTTCTTCCAAAATACGAGCTATTGCTTGAATTTGTTTCATACTCGTATGGACACGAGCTTCAATTGATTTTGGTGTTTCAACCTGCATTATTTCTAACTCCTCTTCCGGAGTCCGCAACCACGCTGTTACGTCATCAATCGCTCCGACCGCCTTCTGATACTCAGGATCACCCAACTGTTTGCGGTATTCTGGTTGTTCATCAAGTCCTTGTATTCCTTTTAGGTGCTCAACGATACCTGGACCAGATTTTTGATCAGTCATGGGAGTTACTATCCTTTGATCCTCAACAGATAAATTGTCTATATAACGACGAACAGTGATTGGCACATAAATCTGTTCAGATGAAACACCCATCTCCAGTAAAGTTTCTCGCTCAATAACTACCTGCTCTAAGGTGCGAGTGGTGTTCGAATCATACAATCGAAACCTTAATGTAGATGCTATGTTTGCCAATACCTCGCGACGCATTCCTTCATTACCGAATTGGGAAAAATCTGGAACACGTTCTGCGATAAGTTGATTTAGAAGGTGATTAGTAGCTTGTATAACCTGTTCTCTTCCTTCAGGTAGTAGGGCTCGGTTCGGATTTGCTTTATCAGTCCCTGTTTTCCCGTGACGAAGCACATACAACTCAAGGATCGGTAATTGCAAAGGCATTTCCTTTTTTTCTGGATT
>CAZQEC010000003.1:0-3035 GCA_964591565.1 uncultured Candidatus Saccharibacteria bacterium
AAAAACTTCTTTCTTTACAAACTTTATAACTTTACAAACTTTATAACTTTTATATGACTCCCATTATTTCGATTAAAGATGTTGGAAAAAAATACCGTATCGGCACCATTGAACCGTACGGCTCTTTACGCGACTCAATCGCTCAGATGCTTAATCCCCGTGCGCGAAAAAAACCGCTAAACGAATTTTGGGCACTACAAGACATTTCGTTTGACATTGCCAAAGGTGATTCCCTGGGAGTGATCGGACGAAACGGCGCCGGAAAAAGCACTCTTTTGAAGATATTGTCACAAATAACCCCGCCGACAACCGGAAAAATTTCGATGCGCGGTCGAGTGGCTTCACTACTCGAAGTTGGCACCGGGTTTAATCCCGAGCTAACTGGGCGTGAAAATATCTTTTTGAACGGTGCCATACTTGGTATGACTCGCCTTGAGATTAAGCGCAAATTTGATGAAATTGTAGCTTTTTCGGGTATTGCCAAGTTTTTGGATACGCCTGTCAAACGATATTCGAGCGGGATGTATGTCCGTTTAGCATTTTCGGTCGCGGCCCATCTGGAACCGGAAATTTTAATCGTAGATGAAGTGCTGTCAGTTGGGGACGCCGAATTTCAAAAAAAATGTTTGGGTAAAATGGACGATGTCACTAAAAAAGAGGGTCGTACTGTGTTGTTTGTTAGCCATAATTTGGTGACAGTTCAGAATTTGTGCAAAAACACACTCTTGTTAGAAAACGGCCAAATAAAGCACATTGGCACCACAAAAGAGGTTATTCACACTTACCTAAATGCCACTTCGGCTCCAATTGTAAAAACACAGCTAAATTTACGACCAAACGTTGGGGAAGTTCGTTTTACTGACGTTCAGGTGTTGAATAATAACGGTTCAGGATTATTAAAAAGCGATGATAAATTACGCATTTTAGTCAAATATAGCAGTGATTTTCATCAACCGATCGCCGGCGTGCGAGTGATTATTTCGATCTTTAGCGACGCTACCGGGCAAATTGTTTTAAGATTAGACAGCGCCGTCACTGCACATACACTCGACAAAGTGATTGCTCCGCACGGAGAGATATTGTGCGAAACAGGTGAAATTAATTTAGTCGAAGGACTATATTGGATCGGTCTTGATATTGTGGTTAATGAAGCAAACCTTGACCACCTAGAGAGGTGCAGTTCCTTTAACGTGGAAAGCAATCTCGAAAAATATAACTACAAAATAAAGCCCGACAAAGACGCTTGCGACTGGGTGGTTAAGTACAGTTTTAAGCAATAAGTAAGAGCCCGGGACCGACCGGTCCAGGGCTCTTTGCGTCACTTTCCACGCCTCTCGAGATAGGCGAACATCTCGGGAATTGTGGCGTGACGCGTAAATTCCGGCGTGATGCCATCCTCCTTCATGCCCGGCTCCCGGGCGTACAACACCAGACGGGCGTGCTCCGCTTCGATGTGTTCGCGGAGCGTGCCAACAACATCGCCACCCTCTGTCCCCGGAGGCACGGGCTTGACCATGGCAAAATCCCATGGGATGCCCGGGGTTGGGATGATGTTGTAAACATCGGGGTAATAGCCGACTTCCGGCATCAGGGCGATGATCTGCAGGAAGCAGCGCAACTGGTGATGCGGTTGGCTTGCGATCGCCAACTTCTTCCAACCACGACGCTGCGCCATCGTCAGAAAGTTCCTTGACTCGATGGCCGTGTTCCAGCTCGGATCGATCGTGGTGATCCAACCACGCTCAACTCCAACTCTGAGTAGACCTTCAAGCCAGGACTCATACCCACGGTAGGCGAGATTCTTTGACTCGCAATCTTCTCGCGTGAGTGAATTGAGTACGTAGTACACGATACCCGGCAACATGTTCGACGTGTCGCCATCGATAGCCACCGCTCGTCGACTTCCGGCGCAGTATATCAGCCGATCATCCAGTGAATCACTGCGAACCGGTGAGCCGTGCAGTAAACAGGCATCTACCCTTTCGGGCAACGCGTCCGACAGGACAACCGTCAGCGCCATCTGCACTTCAAGCGCAGTTGGCGTCCAACTAGAGTTTTCGGACATGGTTCACATGCCCTCCTTTTGTTTGTGAGCTATGGGGTTGAGAATACTCCCCATGCAAGTGAGACCTTATCACCATTTACCAATTTAGTCAATATATCGTGCGGAAATTTCATGCGGATGACTTTCGGGTTTTTTTGTGTTACTGTCTTTAGTGTTATATGACCAAAACATAACGACAAAAAATGGAACTTATTGATGAAGCCAGATGTGAACGCTAAAATGAGAGTGCCTTATGGGCTGTCCGTACACGGTAAAGATGAAATAGCGGCGGTAGTTAAAGTTCTTAAAGGCAATACCGCGATCGGTGATAAAACCGCCGAGTTTGAAACCAAAATTGCCAAAATGTTCGGCAAAAAATACGGGGTTATGGTCAACTCCGGCTCTTCGGCCAATTTACTAGCGTTCGAAATCCTCAATTTACCAGCTGGCAGTGAAGTTATTACCCCAATTTTGACTTTTGCCACCACGGTTGCTCCAATTGTGCAAAAGGGGTTGGTGCCAGTTTTTGTTGATGTAGATCCCTTCACGTTCTTGATCAATATGGATCAAGTTGAAAAAGCGATTGGTAAAAAAACCAAAGTTTTAATGATCCCATCATTGATGGGCAACATTCCCAATTTGGAACACCTACAAAAATTGGCCAAAAAACACCGGCTTTGGTTAATTGAGGACTCATGCGATACCTTAGGCGGGAAATATAACGGCCAACCGACTGGATTTTATTCACACATTACCACCTCTAGTTTTTATGGCTCCCACATTATTAACGGCGCTGGTGGTGGTGGCATAGTGTGCGTGAACGATCCAAAATGGGTTGACCGTTTAGTGGTGTTACGTGGCTGGGGACGACAATCTTCATTATTCGGCGAAAAAGCCAACTCCGAGTTGTTAGAAAATAGGTTTAAGACCACACTTTCGGGCGTTCCGTACGACAACAAGTTTATTTTCAGTGAAATTGGCTACAACTTTT
>CAZQEC010000003.1:3045-20428 GCA_964591565.1 uncultured Candidatus Saccharibacteria bacterium
AATAAGTCGAAATTAATCGAGTAAGGGTTTTTGAACTTCGCTTATCGAAATGGGCTAAAATCTTTTCATTATTCAATTTTCTTCTTTAGTTTGTGTTTCTAAATATTGATTTTAAAAATTTTCCGCTCGCGGGCGCTAAAAATGGTATTTATTTTCAAGTCATCGCTTTATCAATAAGTTTATTTTCAGTGAAGTTGGCTATAACTTCTTGCCACTTGAGCTTTCGGCCGCTTTTGCCTTAGTGCAACTGCAAAAGTTTCCCAAATTCGCCGCCGCTCGAAAAAAACATTTCACTCATTTGTATCAATTTTTTACTAAAAAATACACCCAATATTTCGACTTGGCGTCCCAAACTCCAAACACTGAAACCGTTTGGCTGGCCTTCCCCCTCATCATTAAAAAGGACGCCCCATTCACCCGTTTAGCACTAACAACGTTTTTGGAAGAAAATAACATCCAAACCAGACCAGTCTTTACCGGCAACATTGTCAAGCAACCGGGTTTCAAAAAAATTCCGCATCGTAGCGTCCCGAGCAGTTTTCCCAACACCGAGCACGTTATGCGCAACGCCTTTGTGGTGGCGTCACATCACGGTTTGAATAATAAACAGATAAAATATCTCTGCCAAAAATTTGATGAATTCCTCTCTCGATTTAAATAACGACCAACCGACCACTCCCCTCACTGCAGACGAGGAAATGCGAGTGATCGAGATTCTAGCCAAATTAAGTGGCGAGGGCTTTTCGGATGCGCTTTACACAGCGCTGGCTCGCATTATGCCCCAACCGTCGCTTGAAGTAACATTTTTTCGTGAAAACAACGGCACACTCGAAACTCTTTTGGTACCCAGACCATCAAAAGACCCAGTATGGCACGGTATGCTTCATACGCCCGGCGTCATGTTGCGACATGCGGATTTTATCCCTGACGACGGTAAAGCAACTGAAAGAGCGTTCGCCCGTCTTGAAAAAAGAGAGCTTGGTTTTACCCTACCAAATGCTCCAGAGTTTGTCGGCATAATTCACCGTATGGCTAAGCGTGGGCCTGAGGTGGTGCAGGTGTTCGTGGCCCAAATGCCCAAAAATGCATCACTCAAGGAGGGAATAGAGTGGGTGGCGATTGATGATCTCTCAAATCGCCCGGACTTTACCCAACATCAAATTCCGCACGTTAAACTAGCCGCAGAGTATTATCGTAAACATTTAACTCCTTAAATACAAAAATGGGTAGCGATCTTTTAAACCGCTACCGAACCGACACCCTAACTTTACTAGGTAATATCAATGCCAAAGTCGTCACACAGAAACTGCTGTAGATTGAGTAGTGCTGGCTTATCGATGGAAAACATGATCGAGAACCATGTCTCTTCATCGTCTACGCCAACCAACGCATGGTTTAAAGTCGGCTTCCCTATGTAGTGCGAATGATCTTCGACTTCAATACTCGAGAGATTGCATCGCACAGGCAAGGACATCCTCCGAGCGATTGCCGCGTCACACTCCATGCGACCAATGATCTCGAAATTATTATGAGTGAATCCGTTTTCAAGCATCAGCCGAACAATGCCCTGAAGTGTTGACAGCACCATCTTTCTGGTCCAAAACGCCCATTCAATCCATCTGACATGACTTGAGTATGGGCTGTATGCACCTGAGATAACCTCACGTCCAACAGATTCAACAAATGACTGAAAGTACTTGACAGATAGGCCTGTCCGCACTCTTTCATCGTCCGGGAGGTTCATCGATTTCGCCAATGCCACAGCAATTCCGGATTTTCCTCGCTTCAGCATTTGTCTAATGATGAATTTTTTCCAGAAACGTTGCTTTTGTAGCCACTGATCCACCTGATTGCGTACCATGCTTACGTTGACTCTTCGCGGATTAAGTTCGGCAATGGTACGAGTTAACAATTCGGCCGTCAACTTAGCTGGGTTGAAATTAATACACGAACCCCGCAGAGATACAGTTCCTTCTTCCAAATCATTGCGACCAACGATATCTAAACTCGTCAGACTATTGAGCGACCGCTCATGTTGAAACCCATGCAACGGGTAGTAAATTCTTGCGTCCATCTTAAACTTCCCGAGCGGAAGTTTTTGCTTTTGCACATATTGGAATACTCTCTCTAATTGAGCCGTGGCAACCGAATTATCCTGTTCGAAGCAATCACTGATAACAACCGTACGAGTGAAGTCGTCGTATTTCACTTCAGATTTCAGACAAGAAGCAGAAAACGCAATGCTTTTTTCAAGAATACGTCGCGCCGTATCCCATGGTTGCTCAACACGATCATCGTCCAAGTTCAAATCTTCGACGTTGGTATCGTCAAGCACTTGGCGAAGCTGATCTAGCAAAGAATTGAGTGACATCAGCAATATCCTTTCTTGAGCTACTCATATGCAACAAAGCGATTGACCCCATTAGTCGTTGAACTAGCTGGAAAGGTGCGTAATCTAACACATTACAATACCACATAATTATTGAAATTGCCATAAATTATTTTGTATTTCATTATTAACTCGAACATACATTCGATCGCTTGAAATTTGCTGATATTTGATCTATTATTGGGAAAGTTATGAGCCGCGTGGCGTTACTCAACAGGAGCACTAAATGAAGGTCATTATTTTAGCGGGTGGGCTGGGAACTCGGCTAGGCAACATTACCGAGCTATTGCCCAAACCAATGGTGCCAATCGGCGAAAAACCGATCGTTTGGCATATTATGAAAATATACTCCCATTTTGGATACAAAGATTTCATCTTGAGTCTTGGCTATAAACAGGAAGTGGTCAAGGAGTATTTTCACAATTATCATATTCGCGCCAACGATTTTAACATTCACTTGGGATCAAAAAAAATTGACGTTCTCAACAGTCACGACGAGATGGATTGGCACGTTTCCCTGGTTGATACCGGTTTAAACACCCTAAAAGGAGCTCGGCTAAAACGGCTGGAAAAATATCTGGATGATGATGTTAATATGTTTACATACGGTGATGGCGTAGCCGATATTGATATTAATAAGCTGGTCAAGTTTCACAAATCACACGGCAAAATATTGACTATCACCGGAGTGCGTCCCCCTTCTCGTTTTGGCGAAATTATCGAAAAAGCTTCACGATTAGCCAGCTTTAAGGAAAAGCCACAATCTTCTATGGGATTAATTAACGGCGGATTTGCGGTTTTTGATAAGCGGCTACTTGATCACTTAAGCGAGGACGAAAATTGCGACCTTGAGTACGAGACCTTTGAAAAACTGGTGCCTTTAGGCGAGGTAATGGTACACAAACACCTCAAAAATTGGGAGTGCGTCGACACCGAACGCGACCTTAGACATTTAAACAAAATCTGGGCTGAAACTAAGGAGCTAGAAAAGGTTTGGGCGTAAAACGAATGGACGATTTATTTGGTCGTGTTTACCATGGCAAAAAAGTTTTGATAACCGGCCACACCGGTTTTAAGGGATCGTGGTTGGCTTTGTGGCTGTCGCAGATGGGGGCTGAAGTGTTGGGATATTCTAAAGACGTACCGACGAACCCGTCACATTTTGTTCTGCTCGATCTAAACATTGAGTCGGTCATTGACGACATCTTAAACAAGCAAAAATTGGCCAAAACCATCGCCAATTTTCAGCCAGATATCGTGTTTCATTTGGCGGCGCAGGCGTTAGTGCGAAATTCTTATCTCGAACCAGTCAAGACGTTCGAAACCAACGTCATGGGAACCGTAAACCTGCTTGAAAGCTGTCGCGACGCCAACAGCGTGAAGGCCATTATTAATATTACCAGCGACAAATGCTATCACAACACTGAGACAGATCATGCCTATACTGAAGATGACCCGATGGGCGGTAGGGATCCGTACAGCGCCAGCAAAGGTTGTGCGGAACTCGTGGCAAACGCTTACCGTCACTCATTTATGCATAATGATTATTACGGTAAAAATCACCACGTATTGTTGGCAAATGCGCGCGCTGGCAACGTCATTGGCGGAGGTGATTGGGCCAAAGATCGTTTGATTCCCGATATTGTGCGAGCCACAAGCAAAGGCGAAACAGCGGTAGTGCGAAATCCAAACTCCACTAGACCATGGCAACATGTTTTGGAACCATTGAGCGGTTATTTACATTTAGGTTGGAGGCTACTCGAAGAGCAAAAAGATTTCGCCGAAAATTGGAACTTTGGTCCAAACGACCAGTCTGATTTGGCAGTCAAAGACGTCATAAAACATACCTTGAGTCACTGGGACAAAATTCGCTATCAGATTATTGAAGATCCAACCAGCTTTCACGAAGCCAAGACGCTTAAACTAGATTCTGGTAAAGCGCGCCACAAACTCAAATGGCAAAGCATCTGGGATGCTCCTAAAACCATCGCCAAAACAGTGGGCTGGTATAAGCATTACTACGACGGAGATGGGGCTTTCAGTCTATCAGATTTGAGCGACTACATTGCGGATGCTAAACTGGCTAAAGTAGAATGGACAAAAGTATGAAAATAGTCGCCACAGCTTTGGCTGGTGTTTTTGTTATTCAGACCGATCCGCGACACGACGAGCGCGGCATGTTTGTGAAAGTGTTTCATCAAGGAATTTTTCTTGACCATCGTCTCACCACTAATTTTCAAGAAAGCTATTACTCAACCTCCAAGAAAGATGTGGTGCGCGGCATGCACTTTCAAACACCACCGGCCGATCACGCTAAATTAGTCTATGTCACTCACGGCGCAATTTTGGACGTAATTTTAGATATTCGCAAAGGATCACCGTCGTTCGGTCAATTTATATCAGTTGAGCTGTCTGATCAAAATTATCATGCTATCTACGTTCCATCTGGATTTGCTCACGGGTTTTTGTCACTACAAGACGATAGTTGTGTTACATATATGCAAACTTCCATGTACGCTCCGGAATATGACGCCGGCATTCGGTTCGATTCATTCGGCATGCAGTGGGGTGTCGAGCAACCGATCTTGTCACCGCGAGATCACGCTTTTCCATCTTTCGATCAGTTCACCACGCCGTTTATCTACAAAAAGGATGGGCAACAATGAAACTATTAGTTAGTGGCGCCACCGGATTTATTGGCCGTCATCTAATCGAAAGATTAATCAAGGAGCGACACCACGTCGTGGCGATTGTGCGCCCTACTACCAACGCAGACTGGTTAAAATCCGTGAAGATAAAAATAAATATTTTTGACGGCAATATGGACAATTTGATTACGTTTATGTCCAAAGAAAAATTTGATGGGGTCATACATTTAGCCTCACTATTTTTGGCAAAACACAAATCGAGCGATGTAATCGAACTAATCAATTCGAACGTCGGTTTTTCCGCCACACTGCTAGAGGCATCGGTCAGTAGTCAGACGGCATGGTTTATTAATACAGGCACCTTTTGGCAACATTATCAGAATAAACAATATTCGCCGGTCAATTTGTATTCCGCTACCAAACAAGCGTTTGAAAGCATCGCCCAATATTATATTGAAACTGCAAACATAAATTTTGTGACCATTAAGTTATGTGACACTTTCGGACCAGGGGACACTCGACCAAAGGTGATGAACCTGTGGTCCAAAATAAGCTCGACTGGCGAAGCGTTGGATATGTCGCCCGGGGAGCAAATAATTGATATTAGTTTTGTGGACAATGTAGTCGACGGATATGATAGAATGATTGAAATACTGTCGCGCGACAAAAAAAAGTCGCTCAATGGACACAGTTTTGCCATTAGCTCACCGGAACGTATGACACTGAAACAACTTTCGGCGGTTTTTGAGCGCGTGACCAAGAAAAAATTAAACCTTAACTGGGGCAAAATGGCGTATCGTCCGCGTGAAGTTATGACACCATGGGAGCGAGGACAAACTATTCCCGGCTGGAAATCTAAAATCAGCATCGCCGAAGGCATAAAAAGGACATTTAATGTCACATCATAACCACCAACCCCCCCTTTTAAGCGTCTGCATTCCAACTTACGAAATGCATGGTTTGGGTGATAAATTTCTCAAAACTATTTTCGATTCATTGACAAAACAAACTTTTCAAGACTTTGATGTCATTATATCTGACAACTCCGCAACGAATGTCATAAAAAAAGTGTGTGATGTTTACAAAAATAAATTAACCATTCATTACTACAAAAATCATGACCAGGCTCGAGGCATGGCGACTAATATCAATAACAGTATCAAAAAAGCGACTGGCCAATTAATTAAAATACTTTTTCTGGACGATCTCCTGTACGACAACAGCTCATTGGAGCTAATTGTGAAAAATTTTGATTTAAAAAAAGACCACTGGCTGATTAGTGGCTACACTCATACCAAAGATGGTGTTTCGTTTTTTAAGCCACAGCGTCCATCTTACAATGATCAGATTCACCTGGGCGAAAACTCCATTGGATGCCCATCTGTGCTGACAATAAAAAACTCAAACCCGCTTCTTTTCGACGTTCGTCTAAAATGGTTTGTTGATTGTGATTATTATAAGCGGTACCACGACAAATTCGGGGCGCCCAAAGTGCTCAAAAAGACCACCGCGGTCATTCGCATGGGCGAGCACCAGGTTACCAATACGGAGATAAATGATACGATCAAAAAAACCGAACACCAATATTTAGTGAGAAAACACAAGCCCGCAAAAAAAGGCAATTTGAATCTGAAAAATGTCACGCTTGTCGCCGTCTCTGGCATTAATCCCGCAGGAGCGGTGCGGGCTTTAGAATTATCAATGAAAGGGATAGACTACTACGACGTCGTGTTAATATCGCATCATCGACCGCCAGTTTTGCCGGAAAAAATTACCTTCAGGCAATGCCTACCAACCGAATTAGCGAGCAAAGATCCCAAAAATAAGGATGATTATAGCCGTTTTATGGCTTACGAATTATGCCATTACATTGACAGCGACTATTGCCTGATCGTGCATAACGACGCCTATGTGCTTCGACCATACAGGTGGAGTGATCAGTTTTTCGACTACGATTACATCGGTGCGCCGTGGCCAGCTGGAGTCCATTTTACCAAAGAGGGCGTCAATGTGCGCGTGGGCAATGGCGGATTCTCATTTCGTAGCCGAAAAATGCTGAACGCGCTCAACGATTTTAACCTGCCATTCACCGACGCCGGCACTGGTTATTTCAATGAGGACGGCATTATGTGCGTATACTATCGCAAGCAATTGGAGGATAATGGGATTAAGTTTGCTCCTGTGCCACTGGCTTCGCGTTTTAGCCACGAGGTTGACTGCCCTGATTCTGATGCAAAACCGTTTGGATTTCACAACAATAAGAAAGTTGTGCCATTTTTGCGGCGTCAAAATAAGAGCGCCATCCTAAAATTTCATCCAGTCAGACGCATCTTGGGCAAAGTTCTGCGCCGAGCGTAGAACCCTTGCTTGTCATATCACTATATAATTTATCAACCTTCAAGGATGTAAATAAAATGAACATTAAAGAAATAAAACACGGGTGGGAAAAATGTCCGGACGACAACGCTGAAGCATATATTTCTAAATGCGAACTTTTCTCTAAAAGTGACAGTCATTTTGCAAATTTTCGGAGAGACCCTGACTACGGTAAAATTCTTGAAGGTGGCGAGGAAATTGTGGGTGAAATGGCACTCAAAAGCATTGCAAAGTTAGATTTACCGGTGTTATTAAAAAATTTGGCCAGATTTAAAGAAAATGATATTTACGGCAATCCAATTCTGCGACATTACAAATTGACTGGCGAAATTTCACCGACCACATTAAGATATGTTAATAATTGTCTGGAAATAAAAAAATTAATTAAAGATTTTGAACCGAAGAAAATTGTTGAAGTTGGTGGTGGTTATGGCGGACTATGTAAAACTATGAGCGTGTTATATGCTTTTGACGAATATATTTTGATTGATTTGCCACCGGTGATAGAGTTGTGCAAAAAGTATCTCGATAATTTTTCAGATATCAAAGAGAAAATTACTTATGTATACTGTGATAACTTAGAAGAGATAGAAAAAATTAAGAACACGGATTTATTTATTAGCGATTCCGCTTTTGCCGAATGTGATTTGGCCACTCAGAAAATATATACCAAAATTGCAGTAAATTCAAAATTTGTTTACGTCACTTTTAATGCGTTGCACATCGGTAACGCTGATCAGGAAATGAAGATATTTATGAACAGTTTTGGATCAAGAAGAGTTAATTCATATCAATCGTGGGACAAAACAGTCGTCACTGTACAATAAAGGAAATTATGGCACAATATGATAAAACCAAGCACGGCAGTCTAAAGTTCAACTTTGATGCCTCACGTAAAATTGACAAAAATTACTCTCAGGCATACCAAGATATGTTTGTATTAACGATGCTCAACGGTAAACGAAAAGGTACATATTTGGAGATCGGTGCCTACGACCCGACTTCTATTAGTAATACATATTTGCTGGAAAAAAATTATCGCTGGCGGGGCGTGTCGATTGATATTGAAGAACACTTAGTGAAAGATTTTAAGAGAAAAAGACGTAATCAGTTTGTGTTATCTGACGCCCTAGCGCTTGATTATGAAGCGTTACTAATCAAAAATCGATTCGATAAACAGATTGACTATCTTTCAATCGATATTGAGCCAAAAACACAAACCTTAGAGTGCTTAAAAAAACTGCCATTAGATAAATATCGCTTTTCGGTTATTACCTATGAAACCGATTATTATGATGATAGCGAGGGTCGCGAGGCGGCGGAGCGGGTCAGAAAAGAGTCTCGTCAAGTGTTAACATCGCACGGCTATTTAATGATAGTCGGCAATATCGCCAACCTCGGACCAAACGACGTTTTTGAGGATTGGTACGTCGATCCGCAAGTCATTGATCCGAAAATTATTGAGATATTTAAATTCGCCGGGGATTTTAACGACGCCGCTGAAAAGTACATGTTGGCAGAATAGATTTTTATGATTTGTAGCGAGCTCTATAACGGACAAGGACTTGGTAATCAATTATGGAACTACGTCGTAGCCAGAATTATTGCCCAAAAAAAGGGGTGTGAATTCTCTATTTTGGGGAAGGATGAATTCAAGGGTCAGCTTTTTATGGATATAGACTTCGGCGTCACCTTAACTGGTGGTGCTTCGCCTGAAGGTGGACCGCCCTCTAAATTGCCAAATGGTATCGTCAATTATTATCGCGAGCGCAGAGAAAACTTAATCGGTACCGATAAAGATATTTCACGCACCGATTTGAGTTTACTCAAAATCCCTGCACACACCAAATTCGACGGCAATTGCCAGTCGACGCGATACCTTACTGGCCGTCGTCATGATATATTAAATTGGATTCGACTGAAGAATGATTACACACAATATACGACTGACGAGAACACCTGCGTCATTCATCTGCGTTGTGGCGACTTTGTCGGACTAAAAGACGTGTTTCTACCCCCAAGTTATTATCTGAACGCAATGAAACGCGTCGAGAAACTTAACCCGAAAGTTAAATTTGTCTGCGTCACCGATCAAAAAAACGTCGCCGAACAACTCTTGCCCGGTGTTAAAATAGTTGGCTCTGCCAATTTAAATGAAAAAGATCGATTCATGGCGTCCCATCATCACGGCGGACCGATCGGTATCGACTTTAGCTACCTGATGCACGCCAAATACTTAATTATTCCAAACTCTAGTTTCTCGTGGTGGGCGGCCTATTTGAACCAGCGTCAGAAAATTGTGATCGCCCCTAAATATTGGGCCAGATTTAACGTCGCCGATGGTTTTTGGTCAACGTCCGATATTATCACCGACGGGTTTCTGTATGCAGATACAGACGGCAATTATTTCACTGCGAAGCAGTGTTGGGCTGAAAAGACAGAGTTCGAAGCCAACCATCAAGACTCTTTTGTCGTCACGGACACAATAAACGCGGTCAAGGTGGCACAGAAAAAACAGCCACCCATTCTGAACATCGCCCGCAAAATTAATGATTTTATATTCAAAAATCACACCAAAACCCCGCCTCTAGGCGCGTCCGAAATCGCCCAATATCGCCAAAACATTAAGATATATGATGTTTTCACCTTTTTTAACGAACTTGAGCTATTAGAAATGCACTTAAATATTCTGGCGCCGTATGTTGATTATTTTGTCATTATTGAATGCACTGAAACTTTTTCCGGACTGCCAAAAAAACTGTTTTTTCAAGAAAACCAAGCTAGATTCAAAAAATTTAAGCATAAGATTATTCATTATGTGACCAACGATGCCCCAGCTAGTGAAAATGATCTGCGACAGCGATTACAAAACCCACAATTAAGTGATTTGGATCGCGAAATTATTAATCACGCCTTAACCAGCGACAACGTGCCAAAGGGACAGCTACATTGGTTGAAAGAGTTTTACCAAAAAGAATCGATTAAGAAAGCGTTAGTTAACCTATCTGATAACGACGTCTGCTTTGTCGGCGATGTTGACGAAATCTGGAACCCGCATGCGATGATTGATTTTTCCAGAGACGATATTTTTAAACTTAAGCAAGATGTATACGTGTATTATTTAAATAATCGCTCCTCAGAGCCGTGGGCGGGCACTTTGGTCACCAAATATAAAAATATTAAGAACGGTTGTCTCAACCACTTAAGAACGGTCAGCAAAACTAAATACACATACATTGAAAACGGCGGTTGGCATTTTACAAATCAAGGTGGCGCTGATCAAATTCGGCGCAAGCTTGAGTCCTATGGGCATCAGGAGTTTAATAATGACGACATCAAATCAAAAATCGAAGATAAAATAAGTGGCAATAAAGATTTTATTGGTCGCAACTTTCAATTTTGGATTGATCAATCGAGTTTGCCAAAATACATTTTAGATCATAAAGAAAAATATAAGCGTTTTTTCAAATGAAAACATACCTGCTTGACCCGTTTGGCGAACCAGCTTTCATGAACAATGTCATCTTTGAGAGCCCATACGGCGTCTTTCGGGAAATTCTGCGCCAAAAGAAAATTGACCTGCAAACTTACGACAAAGGTAATATAGCCAAAGCGGATAAAATATTGTGCTTTAATTATCACAAGTCGTTTTTAAATCTATGTCAGTCGGCGGGCGTTCCAAAAGAGAAAATGGTCCTTTTCATCTTCGAGCCAAGCGTCATAATTCCTGAACAATATCACCCTGCCGTGTGGGATAATTATGGCACTATTTTTACGGTTCGAGACGATTTAGTGCAAAAATATGGTTTTCACAAGTTTGTCTGGCCACAAGGTGGATCATATATCAACAGAAAATTATTGGGCTTTGAGGAGCGAAAGTATTTAATTTTAATCAACGGTAATCATTACAGTTACGAGCCAAACGAACTCTACACTTTGCGCCGACGAGCCATTCGCTTTTTCGAAAAAAAGCCTGATTTTGATCTGTATGGTCGTGATTGGAATAAAAAAATAATCGTTATATCGCCACGTAATATCAGAGGCGCGCTGAAGAATCGGGCGCCACTAGCCCTGATGTTAAATATCTTGGACACTCTGCGTGGCTATTCGTCTTATCGCGGCAGTGTCGATAATAAATATGATACTTTGGAGCAATATAAGTACTGCCTCTGTTTCGAAAACGAGCGTGAGGCCCCAGGTTATTTTACCGAGAAGATATTTGACTGTTTTTTCACCGGTACAGTGCCAATTTATTACGGTGCTTCAAACGTCGAAGAATATATACCGAAAGACTGCTTTATTGACTTAAGACATTTTGATAATTTTGCCATGCTTGATGATTATCTGCGCCATATAGATCAGGTCACATTTGCTAAATTGCAAAAAGCAGGCCAAAGGTATATCCACTCTAAAAAATTCACTGAAACATGGTTAGCCGAGGCCGCTTTTACCAAAATCGCGGCGCAATTAGATTAGGAATTACGATGATTATGATGAAAATGCAAGGCGGACTTGGTAATCAGCTATTTCAATACAGTCTCGGTCGTCATTTGGCGTATAAAAATAAGACTGAATTATTGTTAGATATTAGCTGGTACGCCGCTATTCCAGATCGGCAATATGATTTAGACGTTTTCAACATTTCTGCTTCGATTGCCAGCACAAAAGAGATTCGTGCCATAAAAGGCAGTTTATTGGCGAAAATAAGGCAACATTTCAGACCCAATGCTAGCATCCCGATCGTTCGCGAGCAATCGTTTCGATTCGACCCTGCTATTTTAGATATTCACACGAGCGTCTATTTAGAGGGTTACTGGCAAAGTGCCAAATATTTTACTGATATCGCCGATATCATTCGTCGCGATCTAACGCTCAAGCATAATCCCACTGGCAAAAACGCCACCTTATTCAAGCAGATACAGGATTCAACCGCTGTTTCGCTTCATGTGCGAAGAGGTGATTACGTGACCAATAAGCGGTTCAATCAATATCACGGAGTTACCTCACTCGACTATTATAGACAAGCCGTTGATCTGATCGCAAAAAAAGTATCCAAACCACACTTTTATATCTTTTCGGACGATCCAAAATGGGTTGAAAATAACATTAAATTACATTTTCCTACCACATTTGTAACCCATAATGGCGACAGATCCGAGGAGGACTTACGTCTGATGTCGCATTGCCAACATTTTATCATCGCCAACTCCACTTTCAGCTGGTGGGGAGCGTGGTTGTCAAAAAATCCACAAAAAACGGTCATAGCGCCAAAAGCGTGGTTTAACCAAAAAAATGCCGATACGAAGCATTTAATTCCTCAAAGTTGGGTGAGATTATAATGCAACACAAAAATGAAGCCGCCCCGATGTCTAAAGCCCGTGGTATCGGGCGGCTTCGAAATTGCCTCCGCTCCGCTTCGGGGCGGCCTTTACCCCAGCCTAAAGGCATGGGGTTTGCGGCCAACAATTATCAAAAAAATTATTTTGATTCTTTTCAAATAATGTTACAAAATGGCATACAAAAACTGTTTCAAAAGTGCTCGGTTACTTTAAGATTGTTTCTGTATCGGTTCGATATAAAACCTCTGACATTGCCTTCAAAAAACAAGAATAATATATTTATTTTTACTGAAATAATCAATTGCGGAAAGATTGGTAAGATAGCGATTGAAAGCTTCGTTCGCTTCCATCCTAATGCACAGTTGTGCGTTTTTGGAATGAAAGACGATTTAGCATGGATACATCCTTCTAAAAAGCTCTCTTTGATCGACATTAGCGATCATAAAATAATTGTGCAGGGATTTCGCTCTGGCCACCTTGGCACAGCCATGCTTTGGGCAAAATTGATCAAAGAACGAAAGGATCGGTATATTATTCACTTTGACAGTGATGTAATTTTCCGACATGAGGCACTTTCTGATATTACAAAACCCCTTAATCAAGGATTTGATCTGGTTGGATACATACGTAATTATAAGCATAACCCTAATAATCGCACTGATGTTCAACATTTACCCGATCTTACACAAACAGCCTTCTTTGGATTCAATCGAGAGAAGATCGATTCGTTTTCACTACCCAACTTGACTAAGATGTGCCAAGGATCATATAATCCGGCGGGGCATCCAATAATTGATTTTTTTGATCCGGTAATGTTCAATATTCTTAAAAACAGAGGGAGAATTCACCATCTTTCTGCTAAAAATTATGGCGGTTGCGACTATTTAGGTCAACGAGCTAAAAATGATTATCCTGAACTAAATAATCTAATCGATTTTGGTCATAAATACATTCATTTTTCGGCTGTCGGCAGTGGAATGAATTTTTACGAACATGAGCGTGAAATTAGTGGGGTACCTGAATCATATAAAAGCTACGCCATGGGCAAATATGCCCTTTTTTGTAAGATATTTTATAATGAGGATATTAATTACCCATTTGACCCTGTTCTCTTTCGTAAATTTAATAAAATAAACCTAGAACCATCAGATGATAAAAAATAATAATTACTTCGATGTTGACGTCATAATCCCGGTTTATAACGGTGAATTATATATTCAAGAAGCAATTAATTCGCTTTTAAATCAAACTTACTTACCCAAAAGAATCATAGTTATTGACGATGGTTCAAATGACACAACTTCTATTTTGATTAAAAGTTATAATAAAACTAAGGTGAAAATTGAGTATTATTATAAACCAAATGGCGGTTTAAGCTCGGCGCGAAATTTTGGGATAAGTAAATCGACATCACCCTATATTGCCTTCTTAGACGCAGATGATCGCTTTGAACCAACAAAGCTTGAGGAGCAGTACAAGGTATTCAAAAACTCTGATATTGCGCACTTAGGGGTGGTTTACTGTGATTTTTACTTAATGGACTTCGAAGGTAAAAGATTGCCTGATAGTGCACGATATCGGCTAGAACCAAACATGCGAGGTAACATTTACGAAAAATTATTAGATAAAAACTCAGTCGCATCATCTGGCAGTGGCGTCATGGTCAAGCGTGAATGTTTTGATAAGGTCGGAGTTTTTGACGAAACATTTAATACTAGCGAAGATTGGGATATGTGGCTACGTATAGCCAAAGAATATAACTTTGATTATGCTTCGAAAGAACTGGTTGGCATACGTCGTCACAAAAATAATATGTCTTCCGACACCAAAAATATGTTTGTTGGTTTTATCAAAACGCTTAATAAGCAAACCGATCAGCTATTAACTTATACGCCTAGATTTCACTCACCCGGTAATTATGCGTACGCTCCATTAATTCTGATAATGATAAAAAACATACATAATTGGTCTTTTCAAAAAGCAATATATCATGCAATGTCACCTAATCTTAAGCGACATTTTATACGCCAATTTCCGTTTGTGACTACAGAGTTGTTTCTCAAATCATTTGGTGTTGTCTTTAGAGCAATTAGTAGAAGGGTGAAGAAATGAAATCTATTAATCCTCAAATAACCGTTTTGATGCCAGTTTGTAACGCGGAGAAATACTTATCGCAAGCGATCGAGAGTATTCTCGGTCAAACATTTACAGATTTTGAGTTTCTAATTATTGACGATGGTTCAACTGACGATAGTCTGAAAATTATTCAGTCGTACGACGACGTTCGCATCAAATTAATGCGCCATACTAAAAACAAAGGTTTCATCGCCAGTCTAAACGAAGGCTTAAGCCAAGCAAAATCTGATTGGGTAGCGCGCATGGACGGGGATGATATTTCGCATCATGATAGATTTACAAAACAAATGCAGTTTTTGAAAACACATCCGCAAATTAGCATAGTCGGAAGCGATGTACAGGTCATAAATCAAAATGATCGTATAATCGGCTATGAAAATATGTTGACTAACGACGCGGCGATTAAATTAGCTTTGCCAGTGATGTGCCCGTTTGCTCATGGCGCTGTTATATACAAGCGAGACGTCGTGACCAAAGCCGGTGGCTACCGCAAAACCACCTACGAGGTTGAGGATTATGAGCTGTGGACAAGGATTTTGAAGGTTGGTCAGGGCGCAAATATTCCAGAGGCCCTGTATCAATGGCGCACTACTCCCGGTAGCATCAGTTTTTCGACTGCAAATGCCCGTGGGACTGGCATGGCAAAGATGAGAAACGAATTATGGAATCAATACGGGCAAAATGGTCCAGCTCCAAAACAGAATTGGGTTTCAATTTGGCCCGTTGATATACCTAAAACAAGACGTAGAAAAATGGCCGAATTACATATTTTATTTGCAAGAGGTTATTTTCAACGGAATCAACGAGAAATTGCTAGATCACACGTTTCCGGCGCCATTAAACTTTACCCTTCTTTCTTGCCATTTTACGCCTATCTGTTAGTGATGATATTGCCCCATCGAGTATTCTTTATAATCGAGAAAGCTGGTATACATATAAGGACAATATTTAGAGGATGGTAAATGAGTTATAAACACAAAAAGATTGATACGGTCGTTTGTGTGGTCGGTCTTGGCTACGTCGGTCTGCCGCTGGCGTTGGCGTTTGGGCGCACTAAAGTTAAGACTTATGGTTTTGATGTCGGCCAAAAACGCGTTGATGATTTAAAAAGTGGCGTTGATGCCAGTGGAGAAACTGAAACAGACGAGATCAAAAATAGTAACGTGATCTATTCGACAAGCACCGATGTGATCAAAAAAGCTAATTTTATCGTGGTCGCGGTGCCAACTCCGGTCACCGAGGTCAGCCAACCGGATTTATCTTACTTGCGCCGCGCCAGCGAATTAATTGGACGAAACTTGAGCAAAGGGGCAATCGTTGTTTACGAATCAACCGTTTACCCCGGCGTGACCGAAGAAGTGTGCGGGCCGATATTGGAAAAAGAATCTGGCTTAAAACTGGGACGTGATTTTAAAATTGGCTATTCACCCGAACGTATTAATCCGGGCGATAAACTGCACGCGCTGGAAAACGTGATCAAAATTGTGGCGGGAATGGATCAGAGCAGTGCCAAAATTATCGCTGATACTTATGGTTTGGTCTGCAAAGCCGGCATTCACGTCGCCAAAACTATCAAAACTGCTGAAGCCACAAAGGTAATTGAAAACACCCAACGCGATGTTAATGTGGCCTTAATGAACGAGTTCGCGCTTATATTCCACCGTCTTGATATAGACACTGGCGATGTTTTAGATGCGGTCGCCACCAAATGGAACGCGCTTCCATTCAAACCGGGATTGGTCGGGGGGCACTGCATCGGCGTTGATCCATATTATTTAATTTATAAAGCCGAACAAGCCGGCTTTCATTCACAGGTGATGACGGCGGCGCGGCGCATTAACGATAGTATGGCCGATTTCGTGGCCGAACAGGTTATTCAGGGGTTGGTAATGAATAATGTGGATGTGACCAATGCCAAAGTGCTCGTCATGGGTTTGACTTTTAAGGAAGACGTGCGAGATATGCGTAACTCTAAAATAGCGGCGACGATTAACAGACTAAAGCAGTACAATATTGAGGTGGTCGGGTTTGACCCGATGTTAACATCCGCTGAGATTAAACAAGAGTTCGATCTTAACTCAATTGACAAGTTATCGGGTCAGTTCGACGCGGTAATTGTGGCCACGCCACACCGGCAATTCAAAAATTTGCAGGGTGATCTGTTAAAACTATTTACCAAAACGCCAATCATTTTTGATTTGAAGCAATATTACCCCGATTTTAAAAATAATTCGGACGTGTACTACTGGAGTCTTTAATTATGCCAGCACATGCAAAGATTGTGCTAATTCGGGCCAATAACATTAAGTCGGACACTCGCACTATTAAGATGTTTCAAGCAATATCGAAGATTTCGCCTTGTCAGCTTATTCTGTGGAATCGCGACCGAATGTCAGAGGTCGAACCGAGTGCGACTAGATATTACGCCAAAGCCCCACTCGGATCTTCGTTGTTTTATCTGTATCTGCCGTTTTGGACTATTTTTTGCTTACATC
>CAZQEC010000003.1:20438-45643 GCA_964591565.1 uncultured Candidatus Saccharibacteria bacterium
ACATCAGCTGTGGATAATTCGACCAGATATCATTCACGGGTGCGATAGTGAGGGCTTTTTTCCGGCTTGGCTGTATCGTTTATTTTTCCGCCACACTAAGATAATTTTTGATATTCATGACGTAGCGGCTGGAAAATATAATGGGCCAGCGGCATCATTAATACGCAGATTGATGTTAGCTCTGGATCGATTCTTTGTGCGGCACGCCGATGTCATTTTTGTACCTGACCCCGGCAGAATTGACCAACTTGGATTTACGCCAAAAAGTTTCGCGCCGTACAAAAATCAGTGTGTTGTTACATATAACTCCACCGTTATTACTAAAGGACACAAGTTAATTTCATTTCGCCCCGGGCAACATATCGTCGCCTCATATGTCGGTAATTTAACTCGCAACATTCGCGGCGTTGAGTTCATTCTTGACGCGATCAAAGTTTGCCCAAACGTTTTTTTTCATATTGCCGGCATGGGCGCCGACGCCGAGTACTTTCAAAAGGCGTTCAGCGCCCTTAAGAGCCCCAATTTTAAGTTTTATGGTAGAATTACCCACGATCAAGCGATGAAACTCAATAGCGAGTGCGATGTGATGATTTCTTTGCTCAATCCGGATTACCCAAATTATAAATTTGCCTCCAGCACCAAATTGTTTGAAGCGTTCAATTTATTTAAACCAATTATCGTCTCAAAGTACACCGCCACCTCGGCTATTTTGGATATTGCCAAGTGGGGCGTCGCCGTTGATTATAAATCTGGTGCGTTGGAAAAAGTCTTGGCTGATATTACTCGTGGAATAATAAAATTTGATTTGGACTCCACTCGAGTTCAGCAATTTTCGTGGGACGAAATGGAAAAGAGAATACACGGCGCTTACGCTTCGCTAAGTAGCTAGTAGCTAATAGCTAATAGCTAATAGCTGAAAGCGGGTAGCACCTAATCAGCTAATCACCTAATCAGCTTTTCCTCCCCCTGATACCTTATACACGATACCTGATACATAATTATAATTCTGCTTTCATCATTTTCACAATCGCTTCTTTTAATGTTGTCATCGGTTTCCAGCCCACAAGCTGATTAATTTTGGTAAGATTTGGCACCCGCCGCATCATGTCTTCAAATCCATCACCATAAGCCATTTTATAACTCTGATATTCAATTTTAGATTTACTCCCAGTCGCTTGGATGACTAACTTGGCTAAATCGTTGATGCTAATTTCCTCATCACTGCCAAGATTGATCACCTGACCATTCGCTTTTGCACAATCAAGTAGTCGAGCGTAGGCGTCAACAACATCGCCAACGTAGCCAAAACAACGCCTCTGTGTGCCGTCGCCAAATATGATCAGTGGCTCATTTTTGAGTGCGCGTTCGACAAAGCGAGCTAATACAAACCCCCAAACCGTACTTTGGCGCGGACCAACTATGTTAAAAAGACGAGTGATTACTACGGGTAAATGGTGTTCTTGCATGTAGGCGAGCGCCAAAAATTCGTCCATTGCTTTTGAAGCAGAATAACTCCAGCGCCGGACGCTGGTTGGACCTACCGTGCGATCATCGTCTTCCGAAAAAGGCACTTTGGTGTTTTTACCATAAACCTCCGAAGTGGAGGCAATAAACACGCGCGTTTTTGATTTAGAAGCCGCTTCAAGTACATTCTTAGTGCCGTCAAGGTTGGTAGTAATCGAAAAAAGTGGTCGATCGAGTATCTGTTGTACTCCCAAAGAGGCCGCCAGATGAAAAACCACATCTTGATTTTTCGTCAACTGATTTAGCGTTGA
The DNA here is from genome assembly GCA_964591565.1 of uncultured Candidatus Saccharibacteria bacterium. Taxonomy (GTDB): domain Bacteria; phylum Patescibacteriota; class UBA1384; order CAJBMM01; family CAJBMM01; genus CAZQEC01. Next base: position 22,214 of record CAZQEC010000003.1, read on the forward strand.
TATATCCAGCACTGATCCTTCAACAAAACGGAATGATGTCGAACTGCTGATATTATCCAAGTACTCTTTTTTGCCCACCGACAGATCGTCCAACACCGTTATTTGATGATTGAGCGCCACCAATTTTTCCGCCAAATAACTGCCAATTAAACCAGCCCCGCCGGTGATTAAAATACGCATCAAAAACACTCCGATTTTATGCTTATTATATCAAAAAAGCGGGCGAATTGGAAAAATTATAGCACTTAGGATACTTCCGTAGTGCTAAGTGCTACGGACTTTCGTCCTAAGCACTATATATAATAGATTACTCAAATTATCGAATTTTTAAAATAATTACACCTTCATCTTGGTACGCTATAGGAAAAACTGTATTTTGATAAACATCTCTGTTAGTTATGTCAAGCGAATTGGCTAAATACCCTCGAGTAGCGTTGGTTCCAGACGATTTACGTAACGAATAAATAAAGTAAATTGGTGTCCCGCGCTTTATCTGCGGTTCAGTTATTGCAAACTGGCGCTCCGCTAATAGTTTGACGTTTTCAGAAGTAAATTGCCCATCTACATACCTTTGTGTTACTTCTTTAATCTCCGGCGACACCAGTACTCTCTTGCGAATTGACATACTACCAATTGTATCTGTCACCATTTGATAAAATCCAAATCGGTCAATATTGGACTTAATAGCCAAATTAATGAGGGTGCGTCCGCCATAAAACTCAACTAAGGTGCGATTATCTTGCGTCGAAAAAAATAAACTATTTGGGGCAGTATTCTGCATATATTTAATTGATTTAACTTCCTCACTAAATACCTCTGAAACATTATTAGCCGCTACATAAGCTGTACCACTAATACCCACAACAATAATGGCACTCATCGTCAACGCAAGACCATAATTTTTAGATGATTTTTGCAACGATTCGGCGACTAGGACCAATATAATTGATAATGCCAACATTAGATGTACCCAAGCGCGATTTGGCAAGAAAAAGAACCCAAGACGCGGTAATATCTCCGCAAATGCTAGAAAAATTAGGGCGTACAAAACCGGTAAAATGAAATGCCATCCTATTTTATTTCTTTTAATTAACAACCACAGACCTAATAAAATTGCCATGAGCAATAGTAATAAGCCGCTGTACGCGTAAAAATATACCGCCTGAACGCCGGGCCAGCCAATGTTAATACCGTCAATGGAGATGTAATTATTAATAAACCACCACCGCCAATGCAATTTTGGAATTAGACTTTCAGCGTGATTAATGCTTGCCATTAGTCGGGAAAGATACGTTGAGACATGTAAAATACTTAAGTAGGGATAAATAATGATCGTAGCCAACACAATGTTTTGCCAAGAAATCTTTTTCTCAACAAACACGAGTCGTCCGATGTGCCACAAGCAAACCAGCCCAGCTATAACTAGTAAGAAAATGCTTAATTCATGAAAACCAATCGCCACAAATCCAAACCACAACGCCACTAGAGTGAACAGAATATTTTTAGCACGCCACGATTCAATCAGCAACATTAAAATTGGCAACGTATAAACAAGCATGGCAACCTGCGGACGAATGATATTAATTTCAGAAATTACAACCGGCGCTCCCAAAAACGCTAAATAAACTACCGAATGTAGCATGGGTGAATTAATCCGTCGTTTAGTATAATCAAACACGAACAAGGTCGAGGCAACAAATAATAGTGGGTAAACGATCCTAAATAATGTGAGATAAGATAACCCAAGCGCGTGATAAATGAGGGCAAAAAACGTGGTAAAGAGTGGCCGAAAAGGACTGCTGACACAACTACATTCAATAGTCTTTTTAAGCGTCGTCATAAAACCATCGGCATCGGAAGCAAGTGGGCTGAGCGCAATGGTGGCTACTACGACAATAAGCGGGATAATCATAACAATTATATCACTCGTGGATAACGTGTATTTAGCCCTAAGCAAACCAACGGTTGATTGACCTTTGTATATTTGACGTAATACGTTCGCCAAAAACAATAGTCCGTTGATCAAAATCATTAAATAAATGGCGCTTTTGTCGGTCATACCAAAACGCGAAGCTAAAATCATCACACTGGCCATAATTGAGAATGAGATAAAGACCGATAACGCTAATTGACCTACCCGACCCCAGATATTTTGCAGTGGCGCGCAAATCTGCAATACCAAGCGCCCCGGCAAATAAAACAGTAGTAAAATTCCTGGAATAAAGTATAGGTTCAGACCGGTTAGATGCTCGAAAGACACCAAACTAACATACGCCGCCATAATTATTACAGCAGTGACGTTTAGACGATTCAACGTCGGTCTAATTCGATTTAAGCTTTGCCCTAGCACTTAAGACTCCCCCCTAGATTAGCGGAAAAATAATTTTCCAATATCCTCTCAATAATTTATTATACACAGCAATTAGTGGAACTGTCACCTCTTCAAATTGAATCTGGGCATTGATCAGTTTTTTTAATTGATGGTCGCCTCTTACGCGCTTCACAGATTTTCTGCCAATCATTATTAACGGTAGAAGTTGGACGACAGACGCGTAAGACTTAAGTTTTGCGGTCAAAAATTGTCCCTTAATCGCATACGCACATACTAAAAGCTCGTGCAAAAACAGCGCTGGAGCGATTAATAGTAACGTTTTGACCTCATAATTTTTGAATAAAAATATTATTCGATTGCGTTCGAAATAATACATTTTTATTGGGTTAGCTGAATAGTGATATTTGTGCCAGACTATCGCATCTGAGACTAATTTTATTTGATACCCAGCCATGCGCGCCCGCCAGCATAAGTCGAGGTCTTCGTGGTACATAAAAAATGATTCGTCAAAACCACCGATATTATTCAATAGTTTGATCGGCGCGAATAATGCCGTGCCACTGGCAGATACAATTGAACCGCTTTTGGCGCTTGAACGATTCTTTTTATAGTCTCCGCAGTAACTGATACCTAAAAAATTGAGGTGATTGCCAGCACTGTTAATTAAGCTGGTCTTAGTATTCTTATATAACAGCACCAATGGCTGAAGAATAGTGTGCGGGTTAGGGTTAGATGTGAGATAAAATAAACATTTTTCATCAATAATAGTGTCAGGATTGAGTAATAGTACATATTCCGCACCAATTTTGGCCGCATTTGCCAGGCCGATATTATTAGCCCTGGCAAAGCCGAGATTTTGGTCATTTTGGATAATAACAACGCTTGGATATTTCCTCGACACATACTCGACCGACTGGTCGGTGGAGTTATTATCTACAAAAATGATTCGATATTGGTCATAGTTGGAGCGCAGAACACTCGAAAAGCAGTCGTCTAAATACTGCTGACTATTAAAACCGACTACAATCACAGCGACCACTTCTGTTTCTCCTGGCTTCATTCAACAATTATCTATCTTGTGCCCTGCGAGTGTCGTGAAGCGCCACGTCACGAATCGCTTTTTCTAACTGTCGACGCAAGCGATCGAGACTGACATAAGTATAAAATGAGATAGTTAAAACAACTGTAAACCCGAGTAGAGTAAACAGATCAAAGGCTCTGGTTGCACCTAGATTAGTGCTATACACCAAGAATTTGCTCGGATATAACGTAACCATCACAAACGCCACCCATAACCCTTCCCAACCAATAAACTCGCGAATGGTAAATTCGCCACGCTTGTAATGTAAAAACGTAAAATAGCTTAAAACTAAACCGAAAATGATTCCAATGATCTGTATGCCCGAAACCATAACAATCTCCAAATTAGTAATGTTTTAGCAATGCGTAAACCGTCCAAAACTGTTGTGCCTTTGTAATGATCCAAATAAACCGTTTTTATATCCACTTCTACAAACTTCACGCCATGCACCGATCCCAAAATTAACATCTCTGTCTCCATAGCGTAATCTGGAGCACTCCAACGAATTTTCGGATAAGTGTCACGGGTGAAGGCCCGAAAGCCCGACTGAGTGTCCGATACGTTGATGTCAAAGATGGTTCTGGCAATAGCAGAAAGGCCAATATTCCCGATTTTCATTATTAAAGGCATTTTACCGCCGACTTTACGCGAACCAATAACCATACATGATTTTGATTTTGTGAGCAACGGTGCCACTAGGCGTTTGATGTCATGGGGACGATGTTGCCCATCGCCGTCCATTAACACAATAATGTCCGCTCCCAAGCGATACGCCGCGTCACAACCAGTTTTGGCGGCCGCGCCTTTGCCCAAATTGATACGATGTCGCACTACATGCGCGTGTGCCACCCCTTTGGCAACAATATGCGTTCGATCGCTCGACCCGTCGTCCGCCACCACTTGCAACACCTCATGACCAAAAATTGATTTCGGCAAACCCGAAAGCACCCCGCCGATATTTTTTGCTTCGTTATAAGCTGGAATAACTACCGCTATTTTCATAATATTATAATGCCTGATTTGAGGAAATAAAACAATAAGAAAATGATAATGGATAATGCAAAATGGATAATTAAGGTGTCGCTTCCGCGACTTTAATAGATGTGGCTTTAGCCACTCCATAATTATGGTTGCGACCCTTAAGGAGCAATTACAAATCGTAGATTTGATGCATTATTGTTGCGAGCAAAGTGAGTAACTACAAATTGCAAATTTGATGACTTATCATTTATACATTTTTTACATTCTCCCTATCCCACGATAAATAATTCCCAGCTTTTTCATCTCCTTCGGCTCGAACATATTGCGACCGTCAATGACCAGTGGAGTATTCATTTTTTTGATCACTTTAGCCCATTTGACTTTTAGAAACTCAGGCCACTCCGTCATGATGATCAACCCGTCAGCTCCTTCACACGCCTCAAGCGCCGATTTAGTCATTATCGCAGATGCAGATTTTTTCTCAACCACCGGATCATACACTTTGACGCTTGCACCTTCTTCACACAGTCGAGTAATAATTTCAACTGCTGGAGCATCACGCACGTCGTCGGTGCCCGGCTTAAACGCCACTCCCCAAACCGCCACCGTTTTGCCCGCCAAATTACCCAATTCGTCTTTGATTTTTTTGATCATACGGGCGCGTTGACCGTGGTTAACCGCCTCTGTCGCCTCCAATATCTCAAAGTCCTCACCGGAGTCCTGCGCGATGGCGATTAAGGCTCGAACGTCCTTCGGAAAACATGAGCCACCGTAGCCCAAACCAGCTGACAAAAACGCTTTCGATCCAATGCGCGCGTCCAGCTTCATACCACGCGCCACATCGGCCACGTCGGCGCCCATTTGCTCGCATATTCGGGCGATTGAATTAATGAAAGATATTTGCGTCGCCAAGTAAGAGTTCGAGGCATATTTTATCATTTCAGCGGCGGCTGGATTGGTCACAACTATTGGAGCGCTTAAAGGTTGATAAAGCGTTGATAATATTTCCGCGGCCCTAGATTTGTCATCAACACCTATCACTACTCGATCGGGATGAAAAAAATCTGCAATAGCTGATCCTTCGCGTAAAAATTCGGGGTTAGACACCACCGAAAACTGGCCTGCGTACTTTTTTTTAATGGTGCGTTTAATAATTTCATTGGTACCAATTGGCACGGTACTTTTGATCACAATCACTCGATCGCTATTGATTGAGTTTGATATGACCTCAGTCACTTGCATGACCGCCCGAGTGTCGGCGCGTCCGCTTTCGTCAGATGGGGTGCCAACCGCTATAAATATCACGTCCGATTCATTCACATGAGTGGCTATTTCATCATCAAACCTAAGCCGTCCCGTGGCGATATTTTTTTGCAGTAATTCGTCCAAACCCGGCTCAAAGATCGGGCTTTTGCCCCTCTTTAACATCGCTATTTTTTCAACGTTGTTGTCGACACACACCACCTCATTACCCAGCTCCGCTAAACCAACCCCTTGAATTAACCCAACGTAGCCGGTGCCGATAACCATTATTTTCATTATTTTCCTCAATGTTTCTGTTGGCATATTAGCACACCACCCCATTTTTTGACCAGCGCTCTGTACAGTTTTGTAATAATCCGTTAAAAATAGGAGTAGACGTTCACTTGGCGCGCTCGTTCACAACCGAGTAAGGAGAATGTAATGAAACGACCAATCGGCCTGATGATGGTGGCGGTGATGTTTGGTCTGATGTCGTGTGGCGGAGGCGGGAATGGCGGTGGATCTATTCCGCCCGGAATAACTGTGCGGGCAGGCGATCGACTGTCCACAACGATCGGTGAGACACTTATCACCTCCGGGGTTTTCCCGAGTGACGGAACCGTTACAGTCACCGAAAAGCCCGCGCCCGCAGTGGTTCAACCAAACTTCGGCGGCATTCAGCCAATGTTGACCGTAAGTTCAACTGTCCAGCCAAATGGCGGGTTCAGCGTCAGTTATCCGGATACCAGCAATGGAGCTCCTGCGATGGCAGGGATATTCGACGGCAAAGAGCCGATCGGTGCGTTTCCAGTCACGAAAGAGAACGGGCGAATGATCGTGACAATGGACCCAGCCTATCTTCCTCAAAATCGATCCCGAGATATCTCTATAATCTCAATTATCATCGGGATCATCAAAAACTACCTGCCTCCCGATCCAACCGTCAGTTTGAAACAGGTTGGCGCGGCGGGCGAAGGGCAAGGGCTAGTTTACATCCCAGGCTTACTGCAAAAAGCCGATGACGCGGTACCGGCAGTTCAAACCGTAAAATCAGATCGTGGCTACGGCTCTGCGTATGTTGTCGATTACGACTGGCGCGCCCCGGTAGCCACAGTGGCTCACGGACTAAAGGACGCTATTAGCGATCTGCCCGTCAAAAGTGCCGACCTTGTCGGCTACTCGAAGGGCGGGCTTGTTGGGCGCTGGACACTTGAAGAACTCGGCGGCACGCTTGCGTTCAAGCGAGCGATGTATATGGGCGTGCCGAACAAGGGATGCTCATTGACCCTGGCCGCGCTATATGGCCTACTAGGTTCAGCATTTCTCAAAAGCTCGTTACCATTGCCATTTATAGATGGACCGAACGCAGAGTGTTTAACCGAGTTGTTACCAAACAGCACTCTGTTAAGCGATCTGAATACTGATTGGTATAGACAGAACGGGCTTGTTGTCTATATGTTTGTCGCCGGACAATTCGGAATCTTGCCAACCGACCTAGTGGTTGGCGTCAGTAGTGCGCTACTAAACGGTAGCGGCATCGAGAATCATACCAATGGCTCAATAATTCGTCAGACAATGGAGGGACAAACGCATTTCACGCTTGATGATGCGAATTCCATTGTTTCTGCCTTACAACGTTTCCCTACCTCTAACACAGGAATTGACATCAGCTTCTCCGAAAACCCAGTTAAGGCGTCGCTAGACGCAACTAAATGGGCATCCCGCGTGACGTTCACAAACCGAACCAACCAAAGAGTGACCAACGAAGCACTCTTGTTGGAAGGATATAACCGCCCAGGATACTGGAATAATAACTCATGGTACGATCCATCAACGCCTGCAGACGAATTCTTTCCGCGAAAGCGTGTGGAATGGAATTACGTTCTGAATGTAGACGAATCCGTGACACTCGACTTGGAGCATTGGCTAGGCACAAGCGGAACTAAAATCGGACATCTTCCTCCGGATCTCTGGGCCGGTAGTGTGCGGTTTATACTGCTGGCTAGTGGAGAAAACGGTCAACGTTATAACAAGGAGGTGGTTCTGAAACTGAAAACTCCCTATAATGTGCCAAATGATCCGCAAACCCGTGCCGTACTCAAAGCGACCGTTCAAGACGTAGGCGGTTCCGGTCGCCGAGAATAGATACGGCTGCTGAAACACAAACACACGCCTCGACCCTCAAGGGTCGAGGCGTGAAATATGCCCCAACTACAGGGTCTCGAGCGTGAAATTATTATATAATTTCGGCAAATAACAGACTGTCAATGTCATTTAGATGTTTTGATGTTTCCTCGCATTATTCGACAAAATAACCCGTGAGACATCAGATCATTTTCGTTATTACACGTAGCAATTGCGCTTACAATTATGACGGATAATTTTCATTGATTAGATCTCAATATAATTCTTTGGATGTGATCACATCGTCTACGAAAAACAAAAAAACTGGTCGTCGATTTTATTTTTGAGCGCCGAGATCAGTTCATTCACAATTATATTGTCGAAACAGGCATATACGAAGTAAACAATTAACAGTTAACTACAAACAATTAACAAACTATTTAGTTAACAGTTAAGTGTTAAAAGTTAATAGTCAGCCACGTTAAAATTGCTACGCAATTTATTACGTGGCGGAGAGGGTGAGATTCGAACTCACGGTACCGTTTCCGGTACACTAGTTTTCAAGACTAGCTCCATAAACCACTCGGGCACCTCTCCATAATAACTAACAACTGTTAACAATTAACAGTTAACCAAATCCAAAATAACTGCGACTAGTCTATCTGAATAATTATTATCATAGCACGAAACCTACACATTATCCACCCATCGAATATGTAACTCTATTAACTAAAATTATCTTGTCATCTCGAGCGATTCGACTGCGCTCACCGTAGGCGTAGCCGAGAGATCTATCAAGATTTCTCCAACCCTGAAACAAGTTCAGTGGGTCGAAATGACACCGAGTTTTATATTCACGGATTTAATCTTTTGTTATTGTTCGAGGTACAAAGTGCCGAGAACTAAGGAGATAGTTCTCGCTGTCGCCCGCCTTGGCAAGCTCGCCTCGGCGAGACAGGCTCGAACAGTATGCGGCGTACAGAAATGACGTTATCGCCAATTTTTTCATAATCTTTCTTTTCGCTTCCATTTGTTTCGCTGTGGCACTGATTACAATTAACCTGTCGCACTTAAAAATCTTAAGAACATGAAAGGAGTCTGTGATGATTGACTGGCTCAATCGGCGGTATCGTCGGATGATCCAGTGGATCATCTGGCACGAAGTGCAAACTTCGCGGCGCCTTGCGCCACCGAACTAAACGCTCGCCGAGGTCGTACCAAAGCGAGCGTTTGCATTTCTCGAAGATATTTTTCAATTGTTTTCTATCAACATAATCAATAGTCTAGCTATTGCCTGATCTTCGATCAGGTTACTTTAACATGACGTTATGCTGTAACTCGCGCTGCTTAAAAAGGAGCATCGAATGCAGAACAAAAACGTCCTAGTAACAGGTGGAGCGGGTTTCATCGGCTCACATCTCGTACGCGAGTTAGTTGCGCTAGGCGCAAACGTACGCGTCCTAGACAACTTATCATCTGGTAGACGTGAGCGGCTATCGGGTTTGGAGTTCGAGTTCATGCGCGGTGATGTACGTAGTCTTCCCGACTGCGAAAAGGCGTCGCATGGTTGCCATGTTGTTTTCCACGTGGCCGCATACGTATCCGTACAAGGGTCAATAAACAACCCTGTTCTGTCCAACGCAGTGAACTTCATGGGTACACAAAATGTGCGGCGCGCTGCAACGAATGCTGGGGTGGGGCGTGTCATATTCTCGTCATCCGCGGCAGTATATGGCGATAATGCGTGCCCACCAATTGTTGAAGATACGCAAAAAGCACCGACCTCACCATACGGTGAGCACAAGTCGCTATCGGAACACATACTACTATCGAGCTGTGACCACGAGGCAATCGTACTACGTTACTTTAATGTGTACGGACCGGGACAAAACCCTGAAAGCGAATATGCGGCCGTTATCCCGAAATGGATCAACATACTGCTTGCCAGTAAAACACCGACAATCTTCGGCGATGGCCGGCAGACGCGGGATTTCGTGAATGTATGTGATGTGGCGCGCGCTAATATACGTGCCGCAACAGCTCCAAACGTGAGTGGCTGTGTGTTCAACATAGGAAGCGGTTTTCCAACATCGCTAAACATGCTTTATGATTTGTTGGTTCGCATAACCGGTCTTAACCAGAAGCCCATGTACGAAGCCGCGCGCGACGGCGATATCATGCATTCACATGCCGACGTTACAAAAGCCGCCACTCGAATGGGATTCACAGCCACAACTTCCCTCACAGAAGGATTGAGGAAGACGGTTGATTATTATCGCACACAACTCAACGAGTCGTGACAAGGAGGTATATGCTTTGCCATCAAATAGGTACGAAGAGATTGTTGGGAAACATCCAATTGGATGTCGAGTATTCGACCTAAACCCCGGCAACCACCACGACGCAATATTCACTGTTCCAAACACGCTCGACGATTTCACGGAAGTGTGCGATTTGCATCAAAAGCACATCGGCGCACTTCACACTCATTTCATGTGTGACTCATCATTGCCGTTTGGTCCAATCACCTATGCGCCATGTGGACGTATATTCGGAGACTTCACCAGTCCGGCAGGTCAAGATGAACTTATGGGCTACAGGCTAACGGTATCCGAAAGACACCATATCCTGCCAGAAGCAATTCGTCCGGTTTGGGATCTGATGAGGCTACGTCGAAAGCACACCATTCATCATGACGGGAAGTTTGTTTGCCTGCGTCAGATAGACCAAGGTGCAAATGACCTCAGCCTCGTGATTTCGCCCGGCCGATACAGCGAGGCTAAGTTCAGCATGGATGCCGAGGGTCATACTCTTGGCATAACAAACAAGGAGTTCGAATTTCTGGCCATGAATTTGACGTATGTTGAGCAATGTGAGCTCGAGGAGTTGTATACAGACCTATGCAGTCGCCACAACTCAGACCTCACCATTCGCCAAATTATACACCAGATGCATGGTGGTCTCCCCACATTCAACGATGGGATATACCATCACGTTATAGGCATAGCTGGGGTCATACTCACCGAAGACGGGTGGGTTGTGGTAACACGACGCGGAAGTTCTGTGTCAGTGAACCACGGCATCAACTGCCCTATATCGGGTGGCGTTGATTGGGATAATACCTATATGCCAAGCAGTGTGGTCGAGCTGGTTGCTCGGCAAACTGCTTTAGAGGCACACGAAGAGGCAGGCATACGTGCCTTCCATCCCAGTCTAACGCCAACATGTGGTTCAAACGGCCACATAACCATACTGGGACTGGTACGCGAACTGGCGCGTGGCGGTAGCCCCGAATTTATGTGCTGCATCCAGTATCGGGGCTCACTCGCCGAGCTGATTTCAACCATGGCCAGTAACGGTCATTGCGGCAAGGCAGAAACAGATAGATTCATCTATGCCCTGCCACTCGTTGAGGCTCGTCGCATACCACGGGAAGCACCCTCGTTTCACATACACCCGAAAGCGCGACTGAATTTGGTATTGCTCGACCACGCAATCGCGCGTGGCACCATTGAGCCGCCTTAGACATTGTCAAGGGCGGCTCTTCATTTATTTTTAAAAATTAAAATGTACCACACATTAGCGTCATGTTTACAATTTGATGACAAGTGAGTTAAAAATTGCTAAAATAACCACATGATCGCACGCGGGCCGCTCAATACAAAAACGCTCCAAGCCACATTCCCCGAAGTTTATCGGCGTTTTTTTGTGCCGTGCCAGCGCGTGGCATCTGCATCCCACTCATTTTTATGGGCGGGAGAGTTTTCGGGATTTTATGACGGGTTAATGTTGGCCCAAAAACTGCCCCTGCGACTGTACATTGGTTTTGAATTTACGACCGACGGTCAAATTAGCATCGATCGGCAATACGAAGCGTACAGCGTCTCCGCGCAAAAGTTTGAAACCTGTACCATTGACAGTCGCTTGTCTGATATTCTGACCGATTATTTGACTCAACATTTTGCTAATCTTGATGATTTCACTGGCCTGAAGGTCAAATTTTTAGCCGAGGTGCCATTTGGCCATAGTCTCGGCTCACACGGCGCTATCGCCTCTGCCGTGGCGTTATTACTATCAAACTCTGACAACGTTATGTCTTGTTATCCACAAGCTCAAACCATTTTAGCCGCTATTCAATCTGGACATACGTCTGGTGTTTCAGCTTACTTGGCGCTCGCAAATACGGCCAGCCCAGTCGTGTTTGCTCACAAAACCAGTGGGTTTTGGGCCAAGCCGTTACACGAATTAATCAAGCATGAAAAGTTGCCAGCCTGGCCGTTTGATTTTGCTCTCATCTATACAGGTGCCCAAGTTAACACCGAAAGTGTGGTGCGAGCCAGCGCCACCTCAACTGCCGAATTGGATGCGATCGCGCATGGTGTTTCGGGTTTATTGCACGATCAAACGGAGCGTCACTATACCAAAACATATATGGAAATGCTCAATATGACCTGCGGTATTTGCATTTACAGTATGAGCGAGCTTTTTCACAAAGGCCCAAGCCGCGATCGACTGGAAGCGTTTTTTAACGGCTTAAATCAGTATCAGAACATGTTGTTGTTGTTAGATGTTTCGACGCCGATTATAGATAATTTGTACTCCGCTATTCACGCTATGGCAAATAAACAACAAAATGAGGTTGGGTCTGGCGTTAAGGTGTCTGGTGTCGGCAAAGGCGGAGTCATGGTTTGTGCGTTGCCGTATGGCACTTATCGAGACAGTATTTTTACGGTAATTTCGCAAACCAGCGTGCTTACTGGTGCGTCAATTTGCCTCGATTACGCTTCATGGATTGATGGGCACGATGTTGAAGGTGGCAAAATTGATCAAGACTTGGCCAAAGACCACTTTTCGGCGTTCGTTTCACGCGACACCGTGACCATTCGGCAATACCATAACGGATCTATTCATCTGGCCATGCTCACGCCCGAACAGCTTAAGCACGAGATAGATAAATATGATTTGTTGCTCGATACAGTTTCGGGCAAAGTTAAGGTGGGCGGACAAGTTTTGACCAGCAAGGAACTGCCGAGTCAAAAAGCGACGGTTATTATTCTGTCGCAGTTGTTACAATCGGCTAATCTGATGCTGGCAAACACCGACATTGACGACTCGTACGGCTCTAACCGCTACGACTTGCACGGCAAAATCGTCATTCCATTGGTCAAGCAGATCAAGCAAATTACCGGACGTGATCTTAACCTAACCATTAAGGGCGATATGTACGATCACTACGAACTGACCATTAAGCCGAATAATCTGTTAATCGGCGTGATTGAAGAAAAAAAGTGACGCCACATGCACTTGCGCCTTTCCTGTCATTTCGAGCGTAGTCGAGAAATCTACAAACAACTTTCGGATCCATTAAAGTAATGTTAGTTTACACCGTCTATCTACATGCGAAAAAAGTGTGATATTTGATCAGATAAATTAGTTGAATCTTCCTGCTCGGGTAAAATAGATTGGATTAAATCTCGCACTTCTTCTAGATCAACTTCAGCCAACACTATTGAAATAGGAAAATGCAGACGCCCCTTAGTCCACAAACGCAACGTGGAGTGATTGTCATATTGATTAATCGAATAAGCTCGAAAATGATCGAACGGCATTAAACGATCATTAACCATAACCCCGGTTTCCAATAGCTGATACTTGAGCGTATGCGGTTTGGCAACGCCTCGTGAGATCAATACTGCCACTGCCACCACCACTATTGGCACTGCCAACCACAGCGACACCTGCAATTGATCGCGCAGTATAACCATTAAACTAATAACCGCCACGCCAACAAAAACCACCCCAATGTGCCAATCAAGTCCGCGAGTGTAGTGTACAAACGAATCGGCCTGCCAGTGCAGAGTATCTAATGTTGTCTCAGACGGTTGGATTTCTTCCCGTGGTCGCTCGCCGTTTTTAGTTGGAATCTTTGCCATAGCTTAATAATGACTTCAAACAGCGCTTGGTGTCAATTTTTGTATTATGCTGTCATTGCGAGCAAATGAAATGAGCGCGGCAATCTATCCTGTTTATTCTGATCTTTCCATCCTCCATCTTCTATTCTCCATCGTCTGACTATGATGGCTTAATAGTAATCCTTATGTTATAATCAAGATCGTCCGCCACATTAAAAATAGGTCGATAACTGTTTTTTTGTTAATTGTTAACTGTTAATTGTTATCTGGAGAGGTACCCAAGTGGCTTTAAGGGGCGGGTTTGCTAAACCTGTAGTACGCCGTAAGGCGTAGCGAGAGTTCGAATCTCTCCCTCTCCGCCACGTAATAAATTGCTACGCAATTTAAACGTGGCTGAGACGTTTAAATTTGTAATTTATTACGTCTCGCCACACCAGAAAATGGATAACGGACGACAGAGAATAGATTTGTTGCTTTTCATTATCCGTATCCGTTTTCTGTCTTCTGTTATCTGTTTTCCGTTTTGCCCTCGTAGCTCAGCTGGATAGAGCGTTGGATTGCGGATCCAAAGGTCACAGGTTCAAATCCTGTCGGGGGTACCATCGTCGCGAATTTAAAGCAGGAGGTCGCAGGTGTCCTAGCGGATCGCCAAATGGCGAACAAATCCTGCTTGCACTCCGTAGCAAGCACTAAGTTTCAATAAAATTAGTTGACGTGCGAAGGATGTGCCAGGCATACCATAAATATAATGCAGAATGGATAATGCATAAATCATAATGTTAAAATCAATTTTTGATCTTCAAAATTTCATCAAACCGTTTCTCCGTGCACGCGCCGCAATCTTTGAGCCATGTCATCACCCCCTCAACTACCCAACTGGCTAGCTTTTTCGAATGTCCAACCGGAACGGGGTATGAACGTCTGGCGTTCGGATGAGACAGTTTGATAGTGTGCTTGCTACCAACTTCGATTTTTAGATTTGACACCTCACGCGACAACTTACTCAGCGCCGCTAGCAACTTTAGCTTATCAATGTTGAGATACTTCTTTTGCCCCATTTGTTATGCGTATGCGCGCTTGTTTTTGAGTTTACTAATGATACGAAATGTTCCAGTATTGTTGCTCAGCAAATTCTCTAACGCGGCACGGTTAGGCTCGTATATTGGCCGGAAGTTCATTAAATAATTAACATATATCGACGGTATATCAAGCGATACCAACACAGATTCACTAACCATTTTAATAAAGTCATTGTGATTGATACCTTGAGTAACAAAAGAAAAATCAGCGTATTTAACCTGCCCTACAAATAATCCGTCTTCTTTCTTCCAGCTGACCTCGATCTGTTTTGGCAAGCGATTCATATACGCGAATAACGCCTCGGGTTCTATTTGCGACTGTGTCCTTTTAAGCAAATTTATTGCCATAGCATCCTCATCTGATATACATTAAACTACCCATATACTAGACTACATATAACGCAATTGCAATCAGATATTTGATGGAAGTTAGCAATGCTTACCTCAACCCTCGCCCGCTGGACGCTTGACACGCTTTTCCCCCGCTATTGCGTCGGGTGTGGGGCGAGCGATTTTGCGATATGCGACAAATGCCGCGAGCTAGTGATTGAAGTGAAGCAACAACAATGCATTAAATGTCGGGTAATCTCGAAAATGGGCGCAACGTGTTCAAAATGTCGCCCAGACGTTTCGATCAAACAAACACTTGTCGCCTTACAATTTGGCGACGGTCCGGTGCGCGAAGCCCTGCATTGGCTCAAGTATCACGGGCGTCGCGACGTTTTAGAAGCGCTACTCCCTTATTTGATCAATAACTCAGATGTTGACAATATCTTATCGCGTTTGTCAGATGTGGATACGCTGATTATCCCGGTGCCTCTACACCGCCACCGACGATGGTGGCGCGGGTTTAATCAAAGCTTGATCATTTCGCAAGCCCTGTCGCGTCAATATCATTTGACAATATCTACCACTCTTAAACGACGTGATTTCAAGCACACGCAATCTGGCCTACATCGTGCCGAGCGCACCCAAAACGTCGGTCAGGCGTTTGCGGTCATAAACGCGGATGTAATTAAAGGAAAAACGATTATTTTGGTTGATGATATTGTCACTACTGGGGCAACGTTGACCGCCTGCGCTGATGTGCTGAAAAAATCTGGCGCAAAAACTGTGATCGCCGTGGTGTTAGCGCAGGCACAGTAAAAAGAAATGTATAATTTATAATTTATAATGCATAATTATGGAGCGGAAACGCCGCATTTATTTGTGAATGTCGCTTTAGCGACACCGTTATTATGATTTCTGCATTATCCATTATCATTTTCTTCATACCTCTTGTCTGAAAAACAATTTTATTCTAATCTATAAATACAAGGAGTCCATTATGGAAGATGAACGCAGTGGAGACGACGGTCAGCTGGCCATAGATGTTTTTCAAAGTTTGGAGAGTATTGTTTTACAAGCGCCGATCGCGGGTGTGCGACCGGAAGATTTAGACATCTCTATTACCGACGAAACTGTGGTGGTGAAGGGTGAGCGACACAGCCAACACGACACCAAAGCCGATGATTATTTAGTGCAAGAGTGTTATTGGGGCCCGTTTTCACGCACCTACGTTTTGCCGGCTCAAGTGATTCCGGACAAAGCGGCGGCGGTGTTAAAAGACGGCATTTTGACTATTACTATTCCTAAAGACGCTCGCTCACGCACTAGAACTCTGACAGTCGAAGCGGGTTAAGGTATGACTACAGAGCAGCGTGTTCGCAAAGCTGTAATTCCGTGTGCTGGGTTTGGCACGCGCTTTTTACCGGTCACCAAGGCCTGCCCAAAGGAAATGTTGCCGATTGTGGATAAACCGGTCATTCAATACATTGTTGAAGAGGCGGTCGCGGCTGGTATTGAAGAAATTGTGCTTATAACTGGCAGCAACAAGCGCGCCATCGAGGATCATTTTGATTATAATTTTGAGTTGGAAGAAGCGTTGAAGCGCGCGGGTAAGCACAGTCAATATGATGAAATTCGAGCCATTTCAGATATGGCCAAGTTTGTTTATGTGCGCCAAAAGGAGCAGTTAGGTAATGGGCACGCCGTTTTGCAAGCCAAAGAGGTCATTGGCGACGAGCCGTTTGTGATGGTCTGGGGCGATGAGATATTTTACGCCACCCCACCGCGCATCAAACAGATAATTGATGTTTACAATGAGCATGGCGGGGCAGTTATGAGCACATTTTTGACCGAGGATCCGGAAGCGGCCAATCGCTACGCCATCATTAAAGGCCAATCGGTTTCCGCTCGCGTTACCCGGGTTGACGAAGTGCTAGAAAAGCCGGGCGATATGGTGAAAGCGCCTTATCAAGCCAGCGTCGGCGGCCACGTTTTGCCGTCATCAATTTTTGATATTTTAGAAAAGCTACCGCCCGGCAAAAACGGCGAAATTTGGCTGGTTGACGCCATTAATCAATTAGCGAAGCAAGAGTCGGTATTCGCTTATGAGATCGAAAACGGACGCTACTTTGATTGTGGCAATAAACTCGAATATCTTAAAGCCAATATTCACTTTGCTCTTGAACGAGACGAAATTAAAAGCGGGTTGGTGGAATATATGGCATCTCGTGTTAAAATGTAGCTATATTTTGCCAGTATTGCACTAAATGCTATATACTAAAATCAATGTCAAATAAGCTGTTTGCTACTATCGCCGTTGTGCTGGTCGTCGCCTTAATCGGGGGCGGGGCGATTATTTTTATCGCTAGTTCAGGGCGCAACAAAACCGCCACTACTACCAAAAAAACGACCGATAAAAACGCCAAAACCACCCTGACAATTTGGCGGGCGTTCGACGATGACTTAGCGTTTAGTCGCTTGATTGAATCGTATCAAGAAAATAATCCCAACGTAACCATAAAATACGTCAAAAAAGATTTGGCCGATTATGAGGCGCAATCCTTAAACGCGCTGGCCGCTGGCACTGGTCCGGACTTATGGAGTATCAAAAACGATTGGATGTCCAAACATCGCGACAAACTTATCCCTATGCCAGACAATTTTTTTGTTAATCCAAAAAAGAATGAGGCGCGCGACAACGCCACGCTTTACAAAGACGTTTGGGCGCCTGTCACCACTTCGACAAATATAGCGGATAATAAAGTGTATGGCGTACCACTTTCGGTTGACACACTGGTGCTGTACGTTAATTTAGATTTATGGGGTGAGGCACGCAAAGCATATCGTAATGCTAATGCAGAAAACATCAATTTTGACGACGCGCTATTTCGTAATTCTCCTGCCACCTGGAACGACCTTGAGGGCGAGCTCAAGTATCTGACTAAAAAAGACGCCAAAGGCAACCTGACTCAGAGTGGCATTGCGCTCGGTACTAGTAATAATGTGCCAAACTCGGCTGACATTTTATCGTTGCTAATGTTACAAAACGGAGCCACAATGGTAGATTCAATTGGCAAAGCGGCGCGTTTTAACGCCTTTGATAATGGCCCAGACAACAAGCCAGTCTACAAAGGCACTAAAGCGCTCGAGTTTTACACCAGTTTTGCTGATTCTGCTAATTCGAACTACAGCTGGAACGGCGGCCAGGCGAACGCCTTAGATCAATTCGTGAGCGGTAAACTACCGATGATGATCGGCTGGCAATTTATGAATGATATAATCAAACAACGCGCGCCTACTCTTAATTTTGACGTGGCTTCGGTGCCGCAAGTTAAGGGCTCGCCTGAGGTAAACTACGCCTCATTTTGGACCGAAACTGTGACCAATAACAGTCGCAACTCCGAGGCAGCCTGGGACTTTTTGGCTACCATTGCCCTCCGGCCTAACAGTTACTTAAGCGCCACCAAGCGTAGCACCGCGTTACTAGAAGATGTGAAGGCAAATCAGAAATCTGATATTTACGCGAAGCAAACTTTGACTGCTAAAACTTGGAACAAGGGTAAGTCGTTTGAAGCGGTAGATATTATTTTCAATGATTTAATCAATAATGTGTCTGGTAACCACCAACCAGCGCAGACGTCAATTGACTCCGCCGCCACTAAAGTGACCGAACTTTTGCAGAAAGAATAGGGTGATTCGATATCATATCTATTATTCACGTCATCTCGACCGCAGTGGAGAGATCTCTAACAATCATTTATAGATTTCTCCACCCGTTCGCAAATAGCGACGAATTTCAATGAAATTCAGCGACAATGCTCACGGAGTCGAAATGACAAAGAGGAAGAGCGCGATGATTTCAAAAAAAAATATTCGCTTCGTAGTGCTTTCAACGCTGTTATTTGTATTGAGTTTTAGTGCATTTATTCCACCCGCCCGCGCTGACGGCAGTTTTAGTTTGTCGGTGCAAGGAACGACGAACGATCCTTTGCTCGGCAAAGTGATCAACGTTGACGGCCAAAATAAGCCAATTGTGACCATTGTACCCAGTTTTTCTGGCCCCTTTATGGGTTACGACAAGATGAAGTTGGAAATTAACGGATCATTCAAGAACGCGTGGGAAAATACCGCTAACGCCACCGTGTTTGCGCCTAGCACCTACGGGTGGAGTTTGTGTGCTGGCAATGACACATCCGGGCAGGGAGAATATACCTTGGTCTTATATGGTATTATTGATGCGTTTTCGACCAGCCGCCAAGTGGCGAGCGATAAAGTAAACATTACTGGCACCCCCACCTGCACTACTGGAGGAAGCACAGCGTCATTGAGTATTACCGCCACTAAGGTCAGTGAAAATGCAAAACAGGTTAAAGTGGAACTTGGTATCAGCAATATCAGCGAAAGCGAGTTTTGTTCCACAAATATAGTGCAGTTAAAACTTAAGCCACCCGACGTTTCCAAAGGCGAGTTTTGCGCGCCCGGCTCTACCACTATTAAACCAGTCACATGGGATACCACTAATACAACCAAAGGCACCTACAAACTATACGCCGTGGGCTTAAACCAAGCCAGGGGCGGGAACATTAGAAGCACTGAGGTTTCAGTTGAGATTAAAGGCGGTGGCGCGGTTGGTAGTGTTGGCGGCAGTGGTGGCGGTGACCCGGGTTTGGGAGGAGGAGGAACCAAAAGCGTTGAACTAAAACCGATCATTTTTGACGTGCCAGATTCGTCGCGCCTCAAAAACAAGTACGGCGCTGATTTAATTGTTGCCCTTCGCACTATAATTTTAGATTATCTAATTCTGATTGTGAGCATTTTGGCCGCCATAGCCATTATTATTAGCGGCTTAATGTACATTTCGTCTTACGGCGACCCAGCTAAAGCCGAAAAGGCCAAGAAAAATCTGCAGTGGGCTATTTATGGTATTGTAGTGGTGGTGTTAAGTTTGGTTTTGCTGACCATTGTTGGTCAACTTTTGCATAAAATAAAATAGTTTAGGAGTCAGTATGCCACAAACTAAATCCGTATTTAAAGAACTGTTTAACAGCCAAGACCCGACTGCTTTTGATTTAGATACGGTCTTGAATGTTTTAACCTTTATCCGCAACCAGCTTGTCCTTTTTGCCGCGGTGTATGCTATTTTTGGTATGGTGATTGTGGGCTGGCAGTACTTTACCGCTTACGGCGACGAGGCAAAAGCGGGGCAAGCCAAAAAAACCCTGACTATGATTTTAATTGGTATGGTGATTGTGATCTTTAGCGAAATAATGATTTACGAAGCGCAAAGAATTGTGCTCAACGCCAACAATCCCACTATTAAAGAAATTAATGATGTGACTAACCCACTCAGTCCATAGGATAATAAAATGAGCGTTCAAGACGTCATAAATCTTTTTACTCCAATTGAAGTTAAGCCCATCGTTGGTGACCCACCAAATTATGATCCTATTCCTGGCGCCACCAGTTATTTACCGGCAATCGTCAGTCTTATAGTTAATACGATGCTATATTTGGGTGGCGCCATGGTGGTGATCGCCATTATTTGGGGCGGCATTACCTACATTACCGCCGCCGGCGACGCCGCAAAAGCCGAGCGCGCCCGCAACACCATTACCTACGCCATTATTGGGGCTATTGTGATTATACTGTCGTTTGTTATTATTAAAGTGGTGGTGAGTGCAATTAGCTAGGGTTTGATGTTTCCCTTCTGTCATTAGCGAGGAGTGAAGTCCCTGCTCCCTTCTGTCATTGCGAGCGTTTGATTTTTCTCTTCTGTCATTGCGAGCGAATGTAATGAGCGTGGCAATCTATCCGTATCAAAAGATTGCTTCTTTGCCCCCCCGTTGGGGACGGCGCATCGCAATGACTAGTAAACATTTGACAGCCATTAACAATAATGTGTACGCTTAATATGACACATGAGGTGTCATCCTGCGAAGTCCTGCACCGCATGGTGCGGGGAGCGAACCACCCATCATGTCTGTCATCTTGAGCGCTAGCGAAAGATCTAGCTAGTAGAAATCATCAAAATAAATTAATATTACTAGGAGGAATGTATGTTTAGTGCAATAGGAAGTGCGATAGCAAACTTTTTGGCGCCGACGGCGAATGCTCAATTTGATAATAGTGGCGGGAATAATTTTGACGCATTGCCATTATTAGATAAATCGCTTAGTCTTAACGGATTGATTGATACGATTATTAGCATAATGTTGTTGATTGCTGGGGCGCTGGCAGTTATATATCTTATTTATGCTGGCATATTGTATATCACTGCTGGCGGTGAACCGACCAAAGCAGAGAAGGCGCGAACCGGCATTGTTAATTCCATTATTGGTATTATTATTATCGTATTGGCGTTTGTAATCGAAAAAACAATTATTCGTCTATTTTTTGTAGATGGTGGTGGTTTATTCTAAATTATATAATTTAGAATATTTATCACGTAAGTGATGCAAAAAAATAGAGCGGGTCGCCATCTGGCGCCCGCTCTTTAGTTTCCTCTGATCCCATACAGGGTCTCTTGATCCCATACAGGGTCTCTCCCTGTGCAGGGTGAGACCCTGTATAAGGAGTCTCCCTTTGTTTGAAGAAGTCGAGATCAGAACTCGACCTCGAGGGCAACGTCTAGCCCCACCTTGAGCTCAGTGACCACTATGGTCACCTTCGAGCCCGAGATGTTTGAGACGTAACCTTCGCCGACCTTGAAACCGTTGGACAGGATTTTGACTACCTGTCCGTCGGTGACCTCGCGGTCGCCAGCATCAACGCCGAGCGTGCGCTCGGTCACCCAAACGGCTGGCAGGGCTTTGCTCGCCCTTTTTACCGTTGGATTATAGCGCGCCTCGGCGTTATCAAACGAACCAGCCAGGGTGCCCTTGGCGATAAACTCTGCTTCGGTGTCATTTGAAGTGGAGAAGTCAAACTCTCCGCCGCTAAACCAACGCCGATAGGAAACGCGCAGTTGTTTGTCCGTAGACCGCACCTGTTGACGCTCGACCCTTCCAAACATCCTCAAAAGGACTTTGGACGGCTGGTCGCCGTCCCCGCGAGTGGCGAAATCAAAGTCAACTTCGCCACTCATATCCCACGTCTCATTGCGCGAGTCAAGATCAACTCGACGGGGAATAACCTGACCGAGTAGGCCACCGATCTTTGACGTGAGACTCGATAAGTCGATTTGGCCACCCCCGCCTTTCCTCTGCCGCCGGTTTAGATCAACGGTGAAGTTGCCGACCATAAAAACGTCGGCTTCACGGCGGTCAAGAACTCGCAGTCCCCCGAGCCGTTCAACCATATTCTTCATGGCCGACCCGGCGGCGTCATCTCGAACATAGCGCGACCAACTGCCGCGCGGCCGTTCGAGAAATACATTCTTCCCCGCGATTGGGGAATCGATCATCCGTCGAGTTTCCGCCTGCGGTCGGGCTCCAACGCCCACCGCCGCGTCTTGCGCCAGCACCGTGCCGGACGCAAGAACAAACATTGATACTGCAAAAGCCCAAGCTGATTTTTTCACTGGATTTCCCCCTTCAGGAATGAACGTGCCAGAAGCACATGAGATTGTTAAGCGATTGCGTTCATCAGCGAACATATTGCCGATGAAAACATTTAACATTAGCACGATTTATTACTTTTGTCAATGGTTTGGGACTGCAGGTAGCAAGTAGCCAGTAGCAGGTAGCTGAAAGCTAAAAGCGAAGAGCGTCAGAAAATAATTTGAAATTTTTAATTTGTAATTTGAAAACAATATGGCTCATTCAAAGAGGCAATTCGATACTTAATTCCCAGCTACGAACTACTCACTACCCACTACAAACCGTTTTCTATCTATCCTCTATCATCTATCCACTATCTTCCGTACCATTAGACTATCCATTCATTTTCCCTTAATCTAATAATATGCCCGACGTTAGCGACAAAATACTACAACTCGATCGCGATCAAGAAGAACACGCCATCAAAGCGCGCGCTGATCGGCTTGGTGTGCCCTACTTAAACATCCGCAATATGCAACTAGACGCGGACGTGTTAAAAATTATTCCGCTTCAGCAAGTTGAGGCGGCGCAGGTGCTGGCCATTCAACATCACGGCACCGAGGTAATGGTGGGCGTAGTTGAGCCCGAAAGCGCGACCACAAAAACCGCGCTGACTGAATTAGCCCAAATGACCGGCTTAAAGTTCACGCCGGTAATGATTTCGCCGTCCAGTTTTGCTTATGGCCGCCAAACTTACGCCTTGCTTGTTAAGGAAAATGAGGGCGAGCGACCGGTGGTCATATCTGAAAAAGAGCACGCCGCGCTCAGTACGTTAATGGATCAGTTAAAGAATGGAGATGAATTACCTAATGCC
>CAZQEC010000004.1:0-5446 GCA_964591565.1 uncultured Candidatus Saccharibacteria bacterium
AAATGGCGGTGGGAGTGAAATTGAAGCAACGACAGAGTTGGCACCAGCTGGTACCAAGCGCCCCCCATCTTTGGGGAACAAAACGCTGGCAACCAACCTGCCTTTACGACCAGTGGCGTTATTCGAACCGCCACCACACCCGACCATGCAAACAAGCATGGCGAGTGCTACAGCAGAAATCAGACCTCGCATTCTCTTTATCCTCCTTTATCGGATAATGATCTCGCCGTTGCCGGCGTTTGGGTCGACTACAATGTTGACCGTTTCCGATTTGGTCGCGTCTGCTACCGAAGTAGCGGTGAGCGCGTCTGTACCGGACGGGTTGGTGAAAAACGACGGCGGTGAATACTTACGCGTTGCCGCGTCAAATGTGCCACCACCACTACCTGCCACGAAGTTCCACGTCACGCCCGCACCTGTCGAGTCGTTCTCGACGATGGCGCTAAACGTCAGTGACCCCGATCCTGCCTTAATTTCGGCTGGCTTGGGGCTAACAACAACACGCAGTACTGGCGGTGGGTTTCCACCACCTCCTCCGCCACCACAGCCGAAGCTGGGGAAGAGGAATACAACTGCAACCGTGGCCAGCATGGCCACCCTTCTAAACTTTCGCATCTCCGTTATTGTCCTTTCCCCACTTATGGTGGGAGAGTAGTGCCGACCTTAATGCTCGGCGGCATGGCAATGTTTAGCTTCACACCTCCGAGGTGATACAGCTTCACACCTGCGCAAACTAGGTTTGCGGATATGCCTGCCAAGCATATTTGGCGGCACTAAACTAACAGTTAACAATTAACTAGTAACAATTAACCAGAGACAAGAAACATTCAATTATTAATGTGCCATAACTAGCTTCATTATATAGACGAATGGCTAATACGCAAAAACGCCCACGATAAAGGGGCGTAAGAACGCACTAGCTCGTCAAACCGTAAAATGAATAACCAGTCATTGTATACAAAACAGTACTACATAATTTTATGTTTGTCAAGGAAATTGGAAGATCGGAGATGGATGATAGAGGATGGAAGGAAGAAAAATTGGACTAACACGCACGTTTAAGCTAATCTAATAACAATATGGAAAATACAAAACGCATTTTAACCGGTGACCCTCCTACGCTGGAAGCTTCGGAAGGGTTACACCTTACGCGTCGTTTCGAAATAATCTAGCTTATAAAAAAGGGTAGCGATATGAATGAAATAATGCGTATTCTGACTGGTGACAGGCCATCCCCCTTCGCACAAGGTTACGGTGGGATTGGCCTGACTCATCATTATAAAAATATTTAGGTTAATTATGAGTGATATTACTATTAAACGTATTCTTACTGGTGACAGGCCAACGGGAGCGATGCATTTGGGTCACTATGTTGGCAGTTTGAAAAAACGGGTTGAGTTGCAAAACAAATATGAAATGTTCATAATCGTGGCCGATTTGCATACTTTAACCACAAAACCCGACAAAATAGATCTAAAAGATTTACGCGCCCGCATTCGCGAGCAAGTACTCACTTATTTGGCCGTTGGCATTGATCCAAAAAAAGTGGCAATTTACCAGCAATCGGCTATTCCCGAAGTGTGTGAGCTGGCAGTTATTTTTAGCATGCTCATTTCCGTGTCTCGCCTAGAACGAGTGCCAACGCTCAAAGAGCAGATGGATAATTTACACATTCAAAATCCGTCACTCGGGCTTTTGGCGTACCCGGTTTTGCAGGCGGCCGATATTTTAATGGTGCGGGCGAACGTTGTGCCAGTGGGTGCCGATCAGTTATCACATTTGGAAGTAACGCGCGAAATTGCTGGGCGATTTAATAATTTATACGGCAATGTTTTTCCCGAACCATCTGCCGTGATTTCATCCGATGTTACTTTAGTCGGCACCGACGGTCAGGCCAAAATGTCAAAAAGTTTAAATAACGCCATCGGCCTATTTGACGACCCCGAAGTGGTGCAAAAAAAGGTCAGTTCAATGTACACTGATCCCAATCGCATTCGCCCGACCGATGTCGGCACGGTTGAGGGTAACCCGGTCTTTATTTATCACGACCATTTTAATACGGATAAAGATGAGGTTAATGATCTGAAAGAGCGCTACCGCAAAGGCGAAGTAGGGGATGTGGAAGTGAAAAAAAAGCTGGCGAAAGCGATTAATCAATTTTTAGAGCCAATTCAGGATAAAGCCAAACTGTATCGCAAGAATGATCTATTGGATGACATATTAGAGCAAGGGACTAAGCAAGCGCGGGTGGAGGCACAAAAGACATTGGAAATAGTCAAGGGTAGTATGGGTTTCTGATTCCCTCGCCTTATATCAAGAGGAGAGGGTTAGGGTGAGGAGATATCATAAAAGAAATCAACCAATTCGCTAGATATTTACGTAAAACACAAACACCAACTGAACAAATAATGTGGTTGAAATTGCGTGCACGACAACTAAACGGTTTTAAGTTTAGACGCCAGCATGCAATCGGGCCATATATCACCGATTTCTATTGTCCCGAAGTCAAGCTGGTTGTAGAAATCGACGGCGATGTTCATCTTTTGGGTGATAGTCCTCGCAAAGACAGAGAGCGAGATAATTATTTAATGCAGCAAGGCATAACTGTTACAAGATATACGAATAATGAAATACACGAGAACACTCTCGGCGTAATGGAAACCTTAAGAACCCTCACCCTAGCCCTCTCCCTTGAAAGGGAGAGGGAAAAATAATACTCGTATTTTATCATCCACTCTGTTATTCTTATTCCATGCTTCGAACCACGAACTACTCACTACGAACTACGAACTAATTTTATATGAGAAAAATATCCGCCGTATTCAACATCCTAATCAAAGACAACCTCAACTACCGCGCGCAGGCGGTGGTGTGGATTTTGACCAGTGTGGTCCCAATTATGACCACAGGTTTTATTTGGCTAGCTTCATTTGGTGAAAAATCGCAAATTGGCGGATTTACCAAAACGACTATGTTGCTGTATTTTTTAGGCGCGCTTGTTTTATCCAACATTGTTACCTCATCTATCGGCTTCGACGTTGGCCAGCGCATCAAAGACGGCGCTTTATCAATGTATCTAGTGCGCCCACTTTCATTTCCCCAATTCGTCTTTTTAGAAAATTTTGTTTGGCGTTCGTTTCGCACCATTATTTTTGTGCCCATTTTAATTTTGCTGATGATTGTGTTTTGGCAGGAAATATCATCCACCAGTTTAAACTTGGGCTGGCAGTTTTGGCTGGCGGTTTTATTGGCTCATTTGCTATCTTTCGCCATTAGCTTTTGCATCGGTTGCGCCGCCTTCTTTTTGGAAGATATAAGCTCAATTAGTTCAATCTCTTGGATGATGTCGTTTCTATTTTCGGGGCAAATGGCGCCAATTAGTTTACTGCCCGGTTTTTTTCGCACCCTAACCGAAGTGTTGCCGTTTCGCTACATTATGTCATTTCCGCTGGAGATAATGCTTTCGGGCAGTGCTAATATGGGGCAATA
This sequence comes from uncultured Candidatus Saccharibacteria bacterium, assembly GCA_964591565.1. GTDB lineage: Bacteria > Patescibacteriota > UBA1384 > CAJBMM01 > CAJBMM01 > CAZQEC01. Next base: position 3,490 of record CAZQEC010000004.1, read on the forward strand.
TCTGATCGGGCTGGCGTGGCTGGTGGCGTTTTTAGGACTAGGCGCTTTGATGTACAATAAGGGCTTGAGGCGATATTCGGCGGTAGGACAATAACATAAGAAATTTCTAATTTTTAATTTCTAATTTTTAAGAAAATCAGATTATGAAACATTATTTTAGAGTTTGGAAAAGATATGTGGCGCTTTCGTTTGCCGGGTATGCGGCGTTTCGGGCTAATTTTTTAATGAGTATGGTGGTGCAGTTTTTGTGGGTATTTTTATATCTGCAACTGGTACGTATTCTATTTGCCAATACCGTGTCAGTGGCTGGATTAAATAAAGGCGAGGTTTTCTTAATCTTCGGTCTGTTTGAACTAGTTGATGGAGTGATGTCCATGCTAATTTGGAGCAATGTGGAGGAGTTTCCACGTCAAGTGCAAATGGGAACAGTTGATTTTTTGTTAACCAAGCCAATTGACGCCCAGTTTCAGGCCGCCTTCAAGCGTTTTCGCTTGACTGACATTAGTTCTTTCGTGGCTGGGCTCATGATTACCGCGTACGCTTTATCTCAAGGTGGCATTGCTACAACGCCCTCTGGGCTCGTAGCGGGTCTCATTTTACTCATTTGCGGCATGATATTATATTATGCTATCGCTATGTTGGCGGTCACTTTGAGTTTTTGGTTCATCCGTTTAGACAATATCACCATGCTTTTAACTATGAGCTACGTGACCGCCCGCTACCCGCTCAATATTTTTGAGGGCATTTTACGAAAATTGGCTTTTTATGTCATTCCAATTGGGTTTTTTGTGACGGTGCCAGCGCTTGTAATGTTCGGCAAATTGCCGACCGCATCATCAGTTTTAACCGGGATTATATTAGCGGTCGTTTTTTTGCTGGCATCACGCCTTTTTTGGCTCAAAAGCCTGCGGGCTTATTCCAGCGCTAGTTCATAATCGGTTTAATCAAGGAGAATAATATGGGTCAAGTGATAAAAGTCAGTAATTTACGCAAAACTTACGCTGTGTTTAAGCGCGAAGCCGGGCTTGGCAATGTGATTAAAAGTTTATTCAAGCGCACTTACACCGAAAAAGTGGCAGTATCTGATGTCAGTTTTAGCATATCCGAGGGCGAGTTTGTGGGGTTTTTAGGGCCAAATGGAGCCGGCAAAACGACCACCTTAAAAATGTTGTCTGGTATTTTGTATCCAACTGCAGGTGAGGCAAGTGTTCTCGGACATGTGCCATGGCAACGCGAACCAGCGTTTCAAAAGCAGATGGCTATTGTAATGGGGCAAAAAGCTCAACTGTGGTTTGATTTGCCAGCTTTAGATTCATTTAAACTTTTGGCTGACATTTACGATCTTGATGAGAAAAAATCGGATCAATGGGTTAATCATTTGGCAAATTTATTAGGTGTTGCAGAGTTTTTAACGACGCAAGTACGTCGTTTAAGCTTGGGTGAGCGCATGAAAATGGAGTTAATTGCCGCGCTTATTCACAAGCCCAAAGTGTTGTTTTTAGACGAGCCAACCATTGGGCTCGACGTGGTGTCGCAAAAGGCCATTCGCGAGTTTTTGCGTAAATATAACGCCGAAGAAAAGGTAACCATTTTACTAACTAGCCATTATATGGAAGATATCGCCGAGCTGTGCGGTCGGGTCATTATTATTAACGAAGGTCAGGTTATTTTTGATGATGCGCTGGCAGTGCTTTTGCAAAATCATGAAACCGATCGCATTTTGCGGGTGACGTTTGAGAATGAAGTCTTACGAAAAAACCTTGAACATTTTGGTGAGATTAAGCAGTTCGCGCCACTCGAGGCGACGATAGCGGTGAAGAAAGAACGCGCCAAGGAGGTGATGAAGAGTATTTTAGAGGATTTGCCGGTGCTGGACTTTTCGTTCCAAAGTCAAGAGGCCGATGATGTAATTCGCCGAGTATTTACGGAAGGGTTAAAAATACTCTAAAATACTCTT
>CAZQEC010000004.1:5456-40652 GCA_964591565.1 uncultured Candidatus Saccharibacteria bacterium
AATTGGAGCGGCAATGATCAAATTAGTAGTTAATACCGATGGTGGGTCGCGGGGCAATCCGGGGCCGGCGGCGTTGGGGGCGGTTGTTTATGGTGATGACGGGGCAGAAATTATCCGTCTCAAAAAAACTATTGGTGTTGCCACCAATAATCAAGCTGAATATCAGGCACTTGTGTTGGTGTTAGAATGGGTTTTGCGGCAATATCAAACTGCCAATGTCATAGCGCGACTAGACTCAGAGTTGGTTGTAAAGCAACTGCGTGGGCAGTACAAAATGAAAAACGCTGCCCTGCGGTCGCATTTTGAGCGGGTTTTGCAGTTAGTTAAAGATTTAGGCGGAGAGGTGCAATTTGAGCATGTGCCGCGAGAACAGAATAAACTGGCGGATCAATTAGTGAATGAAGCACTGGATGGGGTGTTGGAATAAAAAAAGGCATCAATCTCGAAGGTGTGTGAGACGATGCCTTGCCGACAACGTATTTGTGTCAGCGATTGGAAGGAAGTGTGAACTCGCTAATTGTATTTAATGGCGCCGCGGTTGTCAACCGCCAGTCCGTGGCAATACGTCGACAACGCGCTTTTCAACCTTCGGCGGGACGTTCCAGCGCAGGGAATAGTAGCAGGTCGCGTTCGCGTATAAGCGGACAATTTTGACCCCGATAATCTTGCGGGGGTTGTGAATTTCCCACGTTCTGACGACATCAATGACGGGATATCGCTCCCGCTCAAAAAGCGGCAGAAGCAGAAATCCATTCCTTTCCGTGAGCAGGTCGCGGAAGTACGGATCGAAGTCTGGTTTCTCGGTCAATGCCTTTATGATAGCGGGAGACCACGCGGGGAACACCATACCTCGGCACTTGATCTGCTCGACATTGCCGAACCAGGCGTTCCACATCTCGTCCTGTGTACTCATGGCGAACTTGAGACTCAAGATATTGGCCCAGCGAGCGAATATCTCAATGTCTGTATCGCGCGCTGTTTTGATTTCTTCCGGCGTCGGGTTTGGGTTTTTATCCAGCGCAGATTTGGCTTTAACCCATACATCGACTAGAGTATTATCGGTCAGTCGGTCTAGAGGTCTGATCGACGTGGATTGACCATGGACGTTTATAGCCGGGAAAAACAAAGTCAGTAGAATGAGTATGGCGATAATCAACGTTGCCACAAAAAATGTTGCTAGCGTACAGCCATTCTTATCATGCATCTGTTTCTCCGTCATCTGTACTATGGTGCCTACCACACGGTTGCGGTAATGGTTAATTTGTATAATAAAATTGTGAAAATGTCAAACTTAAATGCTGAAAAACAGTGAATTTTGTACAGTTGTCAACTGTAAGAGCCAAACTGTACATATAAATACTTAGGTGTATACTCGCTAGGGCTCATTAGTGCTCGCTTCGCTCTGCACAATAGCTACTTCCCTGCCTGACGGCAGGCAGGCACCCCCGAGGTGTAAAAATGCGCTGTCTCGACTGAATTGTGGAAAGGAGTTATACTAGGCGCATTGGATAATGCAAATCGGAGCAATTTATTGGCAAAATTTGAGCTTAAAAATAACCTATCCGAACTTGAGCAGTCTGTGCTGGAGTATTGGAAGCGCGAGAAAATTTTTGAGCGTATCGAAAGTAAACATCAAAATGACAAGCCATTCGTGTTTTTTGAAGGTCCACCCACAGCTAATGCAGGACCAGCCATTCATCACATATTGGCTCGAGCCTTCAAAGATTTGATTCCACGCTATCAAACGATGCGCGGGCGCCGCGTTGATCGTAAAGCTGGTTGGGACACCCACGGTTTGCCGGTCGAGTTGCAAGTGGAAAAAAAATTAGGTCTAAAAAATAAAAAAGAGATTGAAGCATACGGCATTGCTAATTTTAATCAACAATGCCGCGCGGATGTGTGGACGTTTAAAGCCGATTGGGAAAAACTGACTGAACGCATTGGATTTTGGCTCGATATGGAACATCCGTTCATCACTTACGAAAATGAATACATTGAATCGGTATGGCACGTGCTGAAGCGAGCGCACGAACGGAAACTGTTGTATCGCGGCCACAAAGTGGTGCCGTTTTGTACGCGTTGTGGCACCGCACTTTCGAGTCATGAAGTGGCGCAAGGATATAAGGTTGTAGAAGATACGTCGGTGTATATCAAATTGCGTGTTACAGAAAAATCTATTGATACACTTAAACAAAAAATTTCAAATTTCAAATTTCAAATTAAAAATTTATTTATCTTATCCTGGACGACCACGCCGTGGACGTTGCCGGGAAATGTGGCGTTGGCAGTGGGAGCGGATATAAATTATGTCTTGGTGAAATCGGTGCACAATAACGAGATTTACATTGTGGCGCAAGATTTAGTCGAAAAAATTGGCGGGATCACATCGAAAATTATTGATGATGACGGGCGCGAAGTTTTAATCAAAGGATCAGATCTAATTGGCCTCGAATATGAGCCACTTTTTCCCGGCGTGATTAAAAATAATGGTAAGGCGTTCCGCGTTTATAGTGCCAATTTCGTCAATACCACTGAAGGAACCGGTGTCGTGCACACCGCGGTTATGTACGGCGAAGACGATTACGAGCTCGGATTAGCCGAGGGTTTACCCGCTGAACATTCAGTTGGCGAAGACGGGCGGTTTTTAGCACATGTGCCTGAAGGGCTGGCTGGGAAATATGTGAAAGCACCAGAAACGGAAAATTTGATTATCGAATCACTTCAATCACGTGGTTTATTATTATCAACCGAATCCTACAGTCACGAGTATCCGTTTTGCTGGCGCTGTGACACGCCGTTGTTATATTACGCCCGTTCGAGCTGGTTTATTCAAATGTCTAGTTTGAAAAACGAACTATTAGAGGCAAATGATTCTGTAAATTGGGAGCCAGCATCAATCAAAAATGGTCGTATGGGTGAATGGCTGGAAAACGTCAAAGATTGGGCAATTTCACGCGATCGTTATTGGGGCACGCCGTTGCCATTTTGGGTTTGTCAAAATAACCATTTGACGGTGGTTGAATCTAGCCAAGAATTACAACGTCTGATGCAAAAATCGATTACATCGCCTCAAATATCCAAATTAGACGATCTGCATCGTCCGTTTATTGATCAAATATCGTTTAATTGTCCTGAATGTGGAGAAATTTCAACTCGAGTACCGGAAGTGGCCGACGTATGGCTAGACTCGGGGGCAATGTCTTTTGCCCAGTGGGGCTATCCGCACACTAATGGCAGTATCCAATTTGTTAAATCTCATTATCCGGCTGACTTCATTGCGGAGGCAGTTGATCAAACGCGTGGCTGGTTTTACACACTGCTGGCGGTTGCGGCCATAATGGGCGAGAGCGCGCCATATAAAAATGTAATTTGTTTGGGGCATTTGCTCGATGAACACGGTAAAAAAATGAGTAAAAGTAAGGGCAACGTTGTGGATCCGTGGGTGATAATTGATAAGTTTGGCGCGGATGCTCTACGGTTTTATTTATATTCATTAAATCCAGCTGGTGAGCCCAAATTGTTTTCGGAGAAGGATTTGCAAACAGTATCTCGCCGAGTGCTGATGATTTGGTGGAACACTTATTTGTTCTTTGAACAAAGACAAATGACAAATGACCAGAGACTAGAGACTAGAAACCAGAGACAAGAGACAGGAGTGGAAAAAAAGAGTCCAAACGTGTTGGATCGATGGATTTTGGCGCGGGTTAATATCACAATTAATATAGTAACTACAAGTTTAGACCAATATGATGTTTTGACGGCGTCTCGAGCGTTATCTGAGCTAATAGACGACACATCAACTTGGTATCTACGGCGCAGTCGTGGCCGTTTTGCAGAAGAAAACGACGCCACAGATCGCGAGAATGCGATTGATACACTGCGTTTTGTTTTGATCACATCTGCCAAATTAATGGCACCATTTTGTCCGTTTATGGCGGATGCCATTTATTTCAATCTCACCGGTGAAAGTGTGCATTTGGCTGATTGGCCGGTGGTACCACATCAAACAAACGATGATATTATCAGCGATATGATTCAGGTACGACAAATTGTCTCGAGCGGGCTTGAAGCGCGGATGCAGGCGGAAGTTAAAATTAGACAACCGTTAGTGCATCTGATCGTCACGGAACGAAGATGGTCGTTTGATAATCTAGATGATTATTTAGATATCATCAAAGCTGAATTAAATGTTATCGAAATATCGTTCCACAGTGGCGATGGTACAGTATTTAAGAAACCAGAATTAGATTACATCGAACTTGCGAATGGCAAAACATTATTATCCACCACTATCACGCCAGAGTTAGCTGAAGCGGGCATGGTGCGTGAGTTAACTCGAGCCATTCAAGACTTACGTAAAAGTGCTGGTTTGTCTATTTATGATCAAGCGCAGGTCAAATGGCACTCGCAGGATCAGGTAATAATCGAACTGTTATCTAACATCAAAATATTAGAATCACTCTCATTAGCTACACGTTCGCATTTGCAGATGATCAAAAGCGATACTGCACACTCAATTGATCTAAACGGACATAATATAGAATTAAGTTTGAGTTAATATTTACTAAGGTGTGAAGCTATATCACCTCGGAGGTGATATGTGAGAGGTGATATGTGATATGCAATATCATATTCACAGCACTTATATAATAGGAAAAATATGTTAAAACGATTACGCGGCTTAGATTGGTCTTTGTACATTTTGCCGATCGCCTTATGGCTAATTGGTGTGGCGGTGTTGTGGTCGCTAACGTACGCCAACCCAGACCGAAGCATTTCTAGCTTGGCCATAAAACAGTTTATTTTCGGTTTGCTCGGACTGGGCATCAGTACTATTATGGCTATAATTGATTATCGCTCACTGCGACAAATTGCATGGATTATTGGTTTAGTAACATTAGTTTTGCTAATAGCGGTTGAATTTTTTGGTACCACTTCGCTAGGTGCGACGCGCTGGCTCGATTTCAAATTTTTTCAGTTGCAGCCATCTGAAATTGCCAAAATTGCTCTAATTATTGTTTTAGCGACTTTGTTCGTACAATATATTGAGAGAGTCAGTGTGAAGATGTTTGTATTAGCGAGTGTGATGGTTGGCGCCCCGCTTTTTTTGGTGCTCAAACAACCAGATTTAGGCACCGCCATTATATTGGTGCTGACTGCGGTTGGTGTTTTGCTGAGCATGCGTATGAAGCGGGTGCATTACATTAGTTTGGCCATTGTGGCCACGCTAATTATTATTATCGGGACGCTTGCTTACCAAAATACAACACCATTTGGTGACATACTACATAGTTACCAGCGTGATCGCATCCACGTTTTTCTGAATCCGAACTCCGATCCGCTAGGCAAGGGTTATAATGTGCGTCAATCCATTATTGCGATTGGTAATGGGGGATTATTCGGGCGGGGTTTAGGCAAAGATGTTGGGCAACTTTCGCAGTTGAATTTTTTACCAAAAGCGTATACCGATTTTATATTCGCGGCGCTGGCAGAATCGTTAGGTTTTGTGGGAGGTTCGGTTGTTTTAATTATTTATTCGTTACTGCTTTGGCGAATTTTGCTGGTGGCACAATTGGCACGCGACGGGTTTGGGGCGTTGCTCACCTACGGCTTTTTAGCCAGCATTTTATTTTCGATTCTGATAAATGTGGGCATGAATTTGGGCATAATGCCAGTGACTGGTATTCCATTACCATTTATTAGTGCTGGTGGCACCGCCTTAATTACTAATTTTATTGGCATTGGCATTATACAAAGCATTACTTCCCGCCGGCAAAAGATTTCGTTTGGATAAGGGATTTGGTTCACCTTAAAATCCTTGACCGAGCTGACTGGGTGTGTTATTGTACATTCAACATCAAATTAATGTGAGCAGGGCAATTTATGAAAGCGGTTGTTGAGGTTAAGGGCAAACAATATATTGTTGAAGTCGGCGCCCGCATTCGGGTTGACTTAATGGACTCCGCTAAGGGTGACTTAGTTGAAGTACCAGTTTTATTAACTATGGACGGTCAAAAAAACAAGGCCGGTAGCGATCAAGTTGCCAAAGCCAAAGTAATAACTCACGGTTTAAGTAAAAAAATTCGCGTATTTAAACATCACGCCAAAAAACGTTACCGCCGCACTATGGGTCATCGTCAAAGTTTTACTGAACTTGAAATTGAGACAATCGGAGTTTCTAAATGATTTCTCCCATTAAATATCTTGGCGAAGTGGCGGCAGAGATGGCTCGTGTCAGCTGGCCTAATGCTCGTACCGTTGCTTTGCACACTGGTATTGTGGTAGTTTCAATGGTGTTGACGCTTGCAATAGTGGGCTCTATAGACGCTGGTTTAGTTGAATTAGTCAAAATAATTTTACTTAAAGGGTAATTATGACAGACGAAGTAGTTGAAGGTTCATTCGCGACTGGACAGCTAGATAAACTAGCCGACGCGCCGATTAGTGATAATCGCCAGTGGTTCGTCATTCACACTTACTCTGGTTACGAAGATCAGGTGGCGCAAAACCTGGAACAGCGCACCCAGTCTATGAATATGGGCGACAAAATTTTTAATGTTTTAGTGCCGAAAGAAAAACAAATTGAGATTAAAAACGGCAAGCGCAAAACGGTCGAAAATCGCATTTTCCCGGGTTACGTGTTAGTGCAAATGATTGTGACAGAAGATAGCTGGTTTGTGGTAAGAAATACGCCAAATGTGACTGGATTTATTGGTTTTGGCACACATCCTACCCCGATTTCGCAAGAAGAGGTTGAACGCATTAAAAAACGCATGGGCATTGAAGAGCCAAAATATCAGATAGATTTTGCCATTGGCGATCTAGTGCGCATTACCGACGGGGCGTTGAAGAACTTCGAAGCCAAAGTGCAAGATGTTGATCATCAACGTGGTAAAATTAAAGTTTCGGTTAATATGTTTGGTCGCGAAACTCCAGTGACACTAGATTCATTACAAGCAAAAAAAATATAAGGAGCGTTAGTCGAGTTTCAAATCGGGTCTAGTTTTTACGAAAGCTACCCACTACTTGCTACTCGCTACCAGCTATCAAAATGGCAAAACAAGTCAAGCAAATCGTCAAAATTCAACTCTCAGCTGGCAAAGCCACGCCAGCGCCTCCGGTCGGACCTGTTTTAGGTGGCACCGGCATTAATATGATGGACTTTTTAACTAAGTTTAATGAGCAAACACGCGAACTAAATGGCACTATTATTCCAGTTGAACTAACCATTTTTGAAGACAGATCATTTACCTTTATTACCAAACAGCCACCAGTAGCGGAGTTGATCAAAGCGGCACTTAAGTTGGAAAAGGGTTCGGCGACTCCGCGTAAAGATAAGGTGGGGAAATTATCCCAAGACCAAGTTCGCGCCATCGCCGAGCAAAAAATGGATGATCTTTCCGCGGTCACAATAGAAGCGGCTATGAATACCGTCGCTGGCACCGCGCGCTCGATGGGAGTAGATGTTGAAAAGTAAACTAGTAATATACGCTCTCAATGTTTCAATGGTAATATTGACCGCAGCAGGGTTCAATTTTGTCAAATTTCTTTTTGCTTTTGCAGTTTGGCCACTTGCATCTGTTTCAGAAATGTTCTCTACATTTATGTTTTGGATTTTGCAGGTTTTGTTAATCGGTGTATGTGTGTGGATAATTCATCGGCAAAAACTGCCGACGTACTATTATTTAATACTATTTTTAGGTGTTATCCTGTCGTTTCTCATCGGGCCTATGAACTAGTTTAGTTTCGACGCGCAAAAAAAGATCCCCGAGTGACCAGCCGAGGGGGAGCGGCTGATCGCTTGGAGATCGTTCCTTTAGTATTATATACTATAATTTCGTTTTTTCGAACAGAGAGAGTACTATCTACGGGGCCTAGAGCCAAAGGAGGGGCATAGCTGTTCGACCATCGTAGATAGTACACTTCCGATTCGAGCAAAAAGATGTACAATTCGTTAACGCCGTATTGTATCATGGCTAATGCGGCAGTGTCAAGAGGCGGAAGGGACGGAAAACAGAGGACAGATGACAGAGAAAGATCAGATAAGGATCACCGTTGGTCAGAGCATTAAAATGCGGGATTGTATGGATTGGCTGATCGCACATCATTATGTTCGTGACGAAAAGGCCAATCAATACGGTCAGTTTAGTGTGCGCGGAGATCAAATAACCGTTCGCGCCGTTAATTATCGCGGCGCGCTTACTATTGATTTTTTCGGTGACACCGTTGAAAAAATCCACGAGCTTTTGGAATCATCCATCGGTTTAAATAAAGTTAACGTCGCGTCCAATCTTATTGACGGCGATGGGGCACGGTTTGAACCAGGGCAATATATAGTGCACCTTGATCATGGCGTGGGACAGTTTCGCACCTTGGCGTTAAAAGAAGTGTCGGGCGATGAACAACAACGTGTTAGTCCATACACCGCGACGGACGCGTCAACTACGATATCCAAAATATGGAAACCATTTTTGGTCATCGATTATTTTGGGGGCTCAGAGCTATTTATACCGCCCGATCAAGTGGCCAAAATTACGCATTACATTGGCGCACGCCGTCCGACACTTTCTAAGCTAGGATCAATTAGTTGGCAAAAAACTAAAGCTAAAGTGGAAGAGGATCTATTTAAATTGGCTAAGGATTTATTATTAACCGCGGCCAAGCGTAAGATGTATCACCGCGCGTCATTAAATATCAATTTGGAATGGGTAAATGTGGTGGCGAATGATTTTCAGTATGCGCCAACAGACGATCAGTCAAAGGCAATAGGGGATGTACTGCGCGATTTTGAACAAGCAAAACCAATGGATCGACTAATTTGTGGCGATGTGGGATTCGGTAAAACTGAAGTGGCTTTGCGAGCGGCCGTGGCAGTGGCAAGCGCCGGTGGTCAAGTAGCAATTTTAGCGCCAACCACTATTTTGGTCGAACAGCATTTGGCTACATTTAGGGATCGCTTAAAAAACTTGCCACTTCGCGTCGAGGCAATGAGTCGATTTATAGCCAAAGATCGGCAAAGCGTGATTGCTCAAGATTTACGCGCTGGCGCGGTTGATATTATTATTGGCACTCATCGGCTATTAAAATCTGACACTGTATTCAATGATTTAAAATTATTAATTATAGACGAAGAGCAAAAATTTGGTGTGCGTCATAAAGAGATGATAAAGCAAAAACGCGCTGAAATAGATGTTTTAACCATGTCGGCGACGCCGATTCCGCGCACATTATTTACCAGCCTTTCGGGATTAAGAGATATCAGTTTAATACTGACGCCACCCAAAAATCGCTTGCCGATTAGAACCATCATTCAAAAACATGATGACGATTTGATCAAGCGTGCTATTACTGCAGAACTGAAGCGCCTCGGACAAGTTTTTGTGTTACATAACGACGTGGCATCAATTGAAGCACGAGCTTTTGTATTGCGTCAATTAGTGCCGAGAGCGCGGATTAAAGTGGCGCATGGGCAAATGCCAGAGGATAAATTAATAAAAGTTTTGCGACAAATGAATGCGGGTGAAATAGATGTTTTGGTTTGCTCAACTATTATTGAAAATGGTATAGATATGCCACGCGTTAACACCTTAATTGTGGAAAAAAGTGATCATTTTGGTTTGGCTGATCTCTACCAAATTCGCGGGCGAGTGGGCAGGAGTATTCAGCAAGCCTACGCAATTTTTTTATACGAAACGCGCGAGTTAACCCCCGCGGCTCACGCACGCTTTCGAGCGTTGAAAGAATCCGAAACGCTTGGCAGTGGCTACTCCATTGCTATGCGCGATCTTGAAATTCGTGGCGGTGGCAATGTGTTAGGCCGCGAGCAACATGGCAATATGGAAGCGGTCGGTTTATCGCTTTACGCTAAAATGCTCGAACAAATGGTACAAAAACTAAAATAGGGAGACTCCTTGCACAGGGTCGCACCCTGTACAGGGTGCGACCCTGTTGAAGGAGAGACCCTTGTGATAGGATAGGAGAATGCCGAGTAAGAATTCGATTAAGCAATATATTCACGACGGGTATTACCACTTGTACAACCGTGGCGTCGAGAAACGACCGATTTTTCTTGACGACCAAGATTACCGCGTATTTCTTAAATTATTTGGATTATATTTATGTGAATCTGATCCAGATGAAATAAACTTCCGTCCACATAAAGATTTGTCAGGATCGCTCGAACTTGTTGCATATTGTTTAATGCCAAATCATTTTCATCTTTTAGTAATACAGCATGACGAAAAAGGCATCACTGATCTGATGCGTTGTCTCACGACTAAATATGCCATGTATTTTAATCGACGATATAAAAGAGTCGGTGGTCTTTTTCAGGGCGTTTATAAGGCCGCATTGGTTCAGCAAGATGAATATTTAATGCACCTCTCTCGATATATTCATCGCAATCCTGATCAGTATAACTCTCCCGAATTATATCCATATTCTAGCTATCAGCACTACCTGTCCGACCCTCCAGAGTGGCTCAATCCTCGTCCAATACTTGAACTTTTTGCTGACAAATCGAGCTATCAAGACTTTGTTGAGTTTGTTGATGATGATTCTTTGTCTGCGATTGATCAGTTATTGCTTGATAATTAGGGTCTCTCCTTCAACAGGGTGCGACCCTGTGTAAGGAGTCTCCCTATTATTGTGCAGAGCGCCAGCGAGCACTAATGAGCTACAAGCGATTATTGGGCGGGTTCGATTGGGTTTTTGGCCTTAATCAAACTTTTGTAGGGCTCGTAAGAACCAATTTGTAGAGGTAAAACACGTTCCGGGTGAGAATCACTACAATCGCAGTATCCATCGTTGCCTTGGATTGCGCCACAATGTGGACAAAAAAATGATTCGGCATTATCCTTTAATAATTTTCCCCAAAAAAGTCCATCATTTATATCAACGGTCGGTATTGAATATGTTTCAATATTGCGAATCCGTGTTGTTGGAGCGCTTAGGTCGTCCATTTCCAACTGACCTGGGTTATGTTCGTGATGATTCATAATTATTTCCTTATTTTTTCACTTTAGCTTACTATTTAAAACATGACAGATTCAAAACCACATATCAAGCCCGACATTAAAACGTTACTTGGCCTTTCGTGTTTTGGCAAAATTGGGCCACGCGGGTTCGCTAAATTGACCGCGGATAATATCTCACTGAAAAATTTGACCGCTTCTCGCTTTACAAAAGCTGGCATTAAAGAGAATATCGCCAGCGAATGGTCGCAGTTCATCGAAAAATTTGATGTTGATTACGAGTTGGAACAACTGCAGAATCAAAAAATCAGTTTGATCACCTCTAACGACGAAGCTTATCCGCCGCTGTTGCGCGAAATTGCGGACCCACCGTTTTTGCTTTATGCGAAGGGTAATGTGAAATGCTTACATAAGCAAACTATGGCGGTGGTGGGTAGTCGCAAGCATACACATTATGGATCTCAAATTGTCGAAACGCTGGTACCGAGTTTAGCCATAGGGGGCGTAGTGGTGGTGTCTGGGCTAGCGTACGGCATTGATGCTTTGGCGCACCGTGCCACGCTCAAAGCAGGTCAACAAACCGCCGCCGTTGTGGCTTGCGGGCTTGATCGCATTTATCCAAGCGATCACATGAGTCTGGCTGAGGAAATTATCAAAAAAGACGGTGTCATAATATCTGAATACGCGCTAGGCACGCCTCCCTTAAAACAGCACTTTCCAGCCCGCAATCGTATTATTGCTGGTGTGAGTAGTGGCACTTTGATAGTTGAATGCGACGTGCAAAGCGGGGCAATGATTACCGCCCATCACGCGCTTGAGCAAAATCGCGATGTGTTTGCTGTCCCCGGGCCAATTACCAGCCCCCTATCAGCTGGTCCAAACGCTCTTTTGCGCATGGGGGCAATTCCAGTAGTTAGTGTGAGCGATTTGCTTGATTATCTTGGGTTGGCCAAAAATGTGGCGTTGGGTAATCGTCAAGCAATTGATCGCACCTTATCAAAATTAGAGCGCGCCGTGTTTGAATTGTTATCGAATGAACCGCTACATGTTGACAGTCTGGTTGAAGCGTCTAAACTAGAAATGGCTGAAATTAATTCAGCTTTGTTGTTTTTAGAGGTGAAGGGGTTGATTAAAAACGTCGGCGCGGCCAATTATGTGAAGAGATAAAAAACTCGAGGGCCCCGTGCAGTGCACAAGACCCTCGTCCATCCCCCGCCATCAACGATCCGGCGGCGTGTCTCCACCCGGCGTTTCCATTGTTCGTCCCTTTCGTGGGATATGTTGTTAACATAGCCATTGTATATCACTCTAGCATTTTTGTCAATAGCTGAAATATATAAAGTCGTCATATTTACAAAAAGGAGTCCTATTGTCCCAAGCGTTAATCATCGTTGAATCTCCAGCCAAGGCTAGAACCATTAGCCGTTTTTTAGGTTCAGGGTACAAAGTGATGGCTTCAATGGGGCATGTGCGCGACTTACCTCACTCAAAATTGGGTATAGACGTTGAACATCAGTTTGAGCCAACTTATGTTGTGCCACCGAAGGCGGAAGTGATTATTAAAGACCTGAAGCGCGCTATGGCTACTGCCAGTGCTTTATTTTTGGCGACAGACCCCGATCGGGAAGGTGAGGCGATTGCCTGGCATCTTAAAGAAGTCTTAAAACCGCGTGTTACGTGCTCACGTATTAGTTTTCACGAAATAACCAAAAGTGCCATTGAAAGTGCCATGAAAGTTGGACGAGCGATTGACGAAGATTTGGTTGATGCTGGGAGTGCTCGGCGCGCGCTCGATCGGTTGGTGGGATACTCGCTTTCACCACTGTTGTGGAAAAAAGTCGCGCGCGGCTTATCTGCGGGCAGGGTACAGTCAGTGGCGGTGCGACTCGTAGTGGATCGTGAGCGTGAAATTGAGGCATTCAAGAAAATTGAATATTGGTCGTTGATCGCTCTGCTGTCAAAAAAAGGCAATGACATTCAATTTCCGGCCTCCATTATCTCAATTGATGATAAACCAGTTGGGCGTACTTCTTTGCAAGCAGATCAAGCTAAAAAATTGGAAACCAAACTCAAAAATGCCGATTATGCAGTTAAATCTGTTGAAAAAAAAGAAGTTAAACGCAGTCCGGCTCCGCCATTTACGACGTCTACTTTGCAACAAGAAGCAAACCGCAAATTGGGATTTAGTACCAAACGCACCATGACAGTTGCCCAGCATTTGTATGAAGATGGCCTCATTTCCTATATGCGTACCGATTCGGTGACGTTATCATCCACAGCTCTTTTGGCCGCCAGGGAAGTGATTAAAGATGATTTTGGGGTTGATTTTTTGCCGCCACGTTCGCGCGTTTTTGCTAATCGTTCCAAAAACGCTCAAGAAGCTCACGAAGCCATTCGACCAGTGCGCTTGCAAGCCCGTCCGCACACTTTGAAAAGTGAGTTAGATAGTGGGGCACTAAGGTTGTACGAATTAATTTGGAAACGCACCATTGCCTCACAAATGAAAGAGGCCACTTTTGAGCGCACGACGGTCAACATTGCGGCCGAAAATTGCTTATTTCGCGCTAATGGTCAAGTACCATTATTTTTGGGTTTTTTGAAGGTATATATTGAGGGTAAAGATGATGTGGAAGATGAGGTAGAGGGACTGTTGCCCGAAATGGCCGAAAACGATCATTTGAAATTGCATAATTTGTTGGCTGAGCAACATTTTACTGAACCGCCTCCTCGCTACACCGAAGCAACATTAGTCAAAACTCTCGAGGAGTTAGGTATTGGTCGGCCATCAACGTACGCTCCAACACTCGGGGTCATTCAAACACGTGGCTATGTGTTATTAGAGGAGAAAAAGTTTTCGCCGACCGACATCGGAACGCTAGTGTGTGATTTGCTAGTTGAGAATTTTCCCAGCATCGTTGATTTTCAATTTACGGCTGATTTAGAGAAAGAATTGGACGATATTGCTGAGGGGGTTCGGGGTCGCGTTGAGGTGTTACATAAGTTTTATGTACCTTTTGCAAAGTTATTAAAAGAAAAAGAAAAAGAGCTGGATAAAAAGGAATTAACGCAGGAGCAAACTGACGAAAAATGTCCCAAATGTGGCAAAGGTTTAGTGATAAAGATGGGGCGTTTTGGTAAGTTTTACGCCTGTTCGGCGTATCCGGAATGTG
Source organism: uncultured Candidatus Saccharibacteria bacterium (assembly GCA_964591565.1). Taxonomy (GTDB): domain Bacteria; phylum Patescibacteriota; class UBA1384; order CAJBMM01; family CAJBMM01; genus CAZQEC01. The sequence goes on from CAZQEC010000004.1 coordinate 19,599, forward strand.
ATTACACCGACAATATTGGCAAAAAAGGCGATCCGGCACCCGAGCCCAAAGAGGTTGGGCGTAAGTGTCCATTGTGTCAAAATGAATTAGTGGAGCGCACCGGCAAGTACGGCAAGTTTGTGGGTTGTAGCCAGTTTCCAAAATGTCGCTACATTGAACAAAGTGAGCAAAAAATATCAGTTAAATGCCCGAAATGCCAAAACCCTTTGACGCCGAAGCGCACCAAGCGCGGTAAAATATTTTGGGGTTGCTCGACTTATCCTAAATGCGATTTTGCCACGTGGAACGATCCCGTAAAATCTCCACCTACCATGGCGGACTACAAGCCGAAGCAAAGCAAGACAAAGACAGATAAATCATCATCCAGTGAGGGTTAAAAGCGAATTTATAGAAATACAGAATGAAAAATATTTTACCAAAATCGATCGAAGTGTTAATCGAAGAACTGTCTCATTTGCCCGGTATCGGACCAAAGTCGGCTAGTCGATTAACTTTTGGTTTACTGTCGCGTCGTGACTCGTTTATTGAAGACTTAAGCAATGCGCTCACGTCATTAAAATTAAACTTGCGACAGTGTTCTCGTTGTTTTATTATCACCGACTTGAGCGACACCTGTGTCGTATGTCAGGATACGTCGCGTGACCAAAAATTGGTCTGTGTGGTGGAAACGGCGCTAGATGTGGTAGCATTGGAACAGTCAGGTAGTTTTAATGGGGTCTATCACGTATTAGGTGGGGCAATTTCGCCCCTTGACGGCATTGGTCCAAATGATTTGCACATTAAAGAGTTAATTGGGCGATGTGATAAAGAGCGTTGGCAAGAGGTCATTTTGGCGACCAATCCTTCACTTGAGGGTGAGGCGACGACGCTTTATATTAATGATATGTTGAAAGACAAGCCCGTTGTCATTAGTCGAATTGCGCGTGGCTTGCCAATTGGGGGTAGTCTTGAGTATGCTGATGAGGTAACATTGCAAAGAGCCTTGGAAGGGCGACAATTAGTGAAAACGACGAAAGGTAAATAAAAATGGCGAGTATAGATGGAATTTGTGAAGAGTGTGGCAACACTGGTTTAGTGGGTGAAACTTGTAGTTTTTGTGGTCACAGCATTAAAGCCGTTGACGCCGATTTAGATCGTTTTGAGCATGAAGATAGCGTGGCTTTGCCAAAGCATCGCGCCAAGCATCTGATTGATGATTTGGATGACGATCCCGATTTGGGCGTGCTCGAGGACGATGATTTAGAGGACGATTTAGATTTAAAAGATGGGGAAGTGGGTGCCGACACGGCTAGTTTAGAGGCGATGGCGGAGGATGAAGACAAGACCGAAGATCGCGAAGGTGACTTACGGCGGGTTAATTTGGCCGAAGACGCCGATGAGGAGCTAGGGAATTGACGTCGCTTTAGGGAGGATCCTTGTTAAGGGTCTCACCCTGTGCAAGGAGTCTCCCTTCTTCTAGGACAAAAAAGCAGGGACCGCCCCGATTAGGGCGGTCCCGATGCTCGTCAGTGTGCCGCGTCACATGTAAGTGACTTGCTCGTCGATCTTGCGGTTGAGCTCGTCGCGCGATATCGTCACTGTGAGTTCGCACAAACACAGTGCGTCATACAAAAGTCGATAAGCCAGCCCACTCATATGCACTTGTGCGGCATGCGCGGAAGGCCACATGCCAGAAAGCTCGTCGTTTTTATTGTACAACTTGAGCAGACTAGTTGTGGCGCGATGTATCTCCACCATCTCATCTCGGCACGTGCCCAATAGCTGATCGATCACCTTTCGGGCGACCCAGAGCACTACATCTGGGGCTGTCGAGTTTATGGCAGTGGCAAAACTGGCGATGTTAGCATCATAATCGCCGGTGATCTGAACCGTGCGATCATTTCCTCGATCGTTGTGATCGGTAATGATTAGCATACTCAATTTCCTCAATCCTTTCCTTCTCAAATGCGCGGGGAACTGTTTCCTGAGCGCGGGTTGATGATGTTCAAGGTCACAAGACGAAAGATATTGTACACCTCATTTACCTACATTGTCAAGCACGTTGAAAAAGATAGATACGGTAAACTACATCCGTATGGACGTTAATTATGGGCGCGAGGAATGAAATGACGATCGTCTAATGAGCACTAGCGAGTATCGTATCTACTTATGGGTAGATTGCCACGTCGCTTCGTTCCTCGCAATGACATTCTTACTTAAACAAGCTCCGCAAATGTCCGCACTTTTATGACAAACGGTGCATCATTATATTTGCGGAAAAGGTGGATTATACATCATAGGGCTGTTTATGACGGGCGCAATATGGTACAAAGAATACATGCTGAAATTACGTAACACTTTATCGAAAAAAATCGAATCGTTTCCGACGTTAAATGAAATCGAGTTGCGCCCGAAAGATCAGCAATTTGTGAGCATCTACACCTGCGGGCCGACTGTTTACGACTACGCCAGCATTGGCAACTTTTCGGCGTATTTAATGGCCGATTTGGTCAAGCGTTATCTTAAATATCTAAATTATCCAGTTAAGCATATTATTAACATCACCGACGTTGGACATTTGGTGGCTGATGCGGATGTGGCTGGTGAAGATAAATTGGAGCAAGCGGCTAAAAAAGAAGGGATTGATCCAGCTCAAATTGCTGAAAAATACACTAAACAATTTTTGGCAGACGCAGATGCGTTGGGAATTACGGCTGAAGAATGGCCAAAAGCGACTGATCACATTGCTGAAATGATTGCCATCATCGAAAAATTGGTTAAAAACAATTTTGCTTACGAAGTTCAATCTGGCGTTTATTTTGATGTGACCAAGTCAAAACATTATGGGGCATTATCTGGTAACTCTCTCGAACAATTGAAAGCAGGTGCTCGGGTCGAAATCCACAAAGATAAAAAACATCCGGCCGATTTTGCTTTATGGAAGTTAAATCAGCCAGAGCATTTACAGCAATGGGATTCGCCGTGGGGTAAGGGCTACCCGGGTTGGCACATTGAATGTTCGGCTATGAGTATGAAATATCTCGGCGACCAAATTGATATTCACACTGGTGGCGAGGACAACATTTTTCCACACCACGAATGCGAAATTGCCCAGTCTGAAAGTTTTAGCGGCAAAACGCCGTTTGTGCGTTTTTGGTTACATCGGCAATTTTTAACGGTGGATGGGCAAAAAATGAGCAAAAGTTTGGGCAATACTTATCGCCTGCAAGATATAATTGACAAGGGGTTTGAACCAGCCGATTTTCGCATGCTAGTTTTATCAGCTCATTATCGCACCGGGGTAAACTTTACTTGGGAGGCGATGAAGGCAGCACGGGCTAGACGATTGAACTGGAAGCAAATGGCGGTTAAACATCAAAACGCCGGATCGGTGGATATCCTAACATCCGCGCTAAATAATGATCTCAATACCTCAGTCGCTTTTGCGGCCATTGAAGCAGAGCCGAGTGCTGATGTCTTAAAAGCGGCAGACGCCATTTTTGGCTTAGATTTATTCACGGTTGCGGAAATATCGAATGAGATGATCAAAAAAGCCGAAGAGTTAGATCAAGCACGCATCAATAATAATTATCAATTAGCGGATCAAATACGCGCCGAGATTATTAAACAGGGATACGAGGTTACTACCGCTAAATCGGGTACGAAATTACGCCGAAAATAATATCGTCGGGCGAACTTAATAAACTGACGTTTTAGTTGCTCATTTCATTCGCAACAATCAACCAGCTCTTGCATTATGTAAACCATTTGCAGTAAGGTAAAATCAAACAAGAGTTCAAGCAAAATAATCAAAGGAGTAATGTATGTTCGAAAGTGGCATTGGCAAAAAATTGGTAGCCGAATATTTGGGGGCGTTTATTCTGACTGCGGCGATTGTTTTTCCGGCAATTGCTCTGCGTAACGCTGGTTTAGGGGCGTTTCTGTTCATTATGTTTACGGCTGGTCTTGGTATGGCGCTCATTACATGGTTATTTCGTGACGTTAGTGGCGCTCATGCTAATCCCGCGGTTACTTTTGCCATGATGGTGCTTAAGAAAACTTCCGTTGTGACGGGCGTGCTGTATTGGATCGTCCAAATGGCTGGGGCAATGGGCGCGGTATTGTATGCGAAGGCCACGTTTATGGTGGAGGGCTCAAGTGCGGCTGATCTTGGCAATTTGGGTGCGGCTTTGCCAGTACCAGATTATAAGGATTTTCAAGTAATGATGGCTGAGGCGATTGGGGTGTTTTTGCTGGTATCGGTGGTGTTAGCGGTGATGCACGTGAAGGATAAAGTGCAAGCTGGTTTGGCGATTGGTTTTGCTTTGCTTGTGGGTGTGGTAATGACCGCGCCAATTTCGGGTGGGGCACTTAACCCAGCTCGTGCGTTTGCGTCAATTATTGCCGCCGATGTGTATCAGCAATCTCACTTATTATTTTACATAGTGGCACCATTAATTGGAGCGTTAGTGGCGGCGATCGTACATCTATTTTTCGAGGGCGAACGCTGGTCGCTCGACTTTTTGAAACTTAAGGCGACCCGTACTAAGTAATAATTAATCAGTTAAAAGTTCACAAACGCCCCAGTGCATTGGGGCGTTTTGGGTATATTCGATACGATTGTGTTATAATAATACTTATGGAATACAATCGCCTCATTAACGGAAGACCACTGGTTGGATTGTCGCCGATGGCTGGCTATACAGATTCACCGTATCGGGCTATTTGTCGAAAGCTCGGTGCTGATTTTGTAGTGACCGAACTGGTTTCGGCTGACGGTATTATTCAAAGTTATAAAGCAGGTGAGAGATTGGGTAGAACGTATGAACTCATGGCGTTTGGTGAGGGTGAGCGCCCGGTTTTTGTACAGCTTTTTGGTGGTGAGCCGACCAAAATCGCCGAAGCGGCCAAAATTGTGGTGGGCGAAATGAATCCAGACGGCATTGACATTAACATGGGCTGTCCGGCACATAAAGTGGTGTGTAATGGTTTTGGTTGCGCCTTGTTAAAAAATCCAGCTTTGGCGGCCGAAGTAGTTAGAGCGGCTAAAAAGGGCAGTGGACTTTCGGTCACGGTTAAGACGAGGGTTGGATGGTCGGATGATACATTAATTGATCAGTTTGCCTTGGCTATTGAAGGCGCGGGGGCTAGCATGTTGGCCCTGCACGGGCGGACTTATGAACAGGGTTTTTCAGGGGTAGCAAACTGGGAGCCAATTTATCGGATCAAGCGTCTAGTCAATATGCCGGTTTTTGGCAACGGCGATATTTTTAGTGGCGCGGACGCGGTGGAAAAAGTGAGAAATCTCGACGGTATTTTAATTGGGCGCGCCAGCGTGGGCAATCCGTGGATTTTTGCGGAGGTTAAACGGGCACTTGGGATATCATCTGATATTGATATTATCGAACATGAGGTTAGTTGGCCAACCAAGTTTGCTATGTTGCGCTATCATGCCAAGTTGAAGCAAGAGCAAAAAGGCGAGCGCGGACTAATTGAAATGCGCAAGTTTTTGCCGGCGTATATAAAGGGATTGGCTGGAGCGAGCGAATTGCGGGGGCAATCGAATACTATTACATCGCTGGCCGATATTGATAATTTTATTACTCAAATTCAGGCAATTCTACACCCCCGAGGTGTATAGTCGCTAGTAAGCTCCTTAGACGGTCGTCATTGCATTCCTCTCGTCCATAGCAATCTCAACCTCGGAATAGAAATACTTACAAGTGCTTATATGTGGGATTAGTTATGTTTTTTCCTGAATATCCTTGATTTTTTGTATATTAGTGCTAGTATTTCTGCACAAGGGCAGAGTGTTCTTGGAAATCTCGAACGGAGAATTGGCATGAGTACCGCGGTTAGTTGTGAACAAGATGTGCAACTCGATCTCACCCGGCGCGAGGCTGAGATACTTATGTTGCTGATGGAAGTCTTGTCCGTCCAAGCGGTCGCCGACACGCTATATGTGTCCGCGGAAACCGTGACGTTTCATCTGAATCGCATCCGGCGCAAACTCGATCAGGTCGCCACTAAGTGAAATCGCGGTGACGACGATGTCCGCTCCGATCGCCCGTGTCACTATTGTAGGCACGGGCGAGTTTTAGTTTTAACATGAAATATTAAAAGGCCATCATCACCCCCGAGGTGATATAGCTTCACACCTTCGACATAAACCCTTGACATGAGCGTAGTTATTTGATAATATCTTTTTCGGTATTAATAATTGTTAACAATTGATCCAGACGCGTGCTTTCTATAAATGAGGCAGTGGTCTGGCTGGAATTAGGGAAACTAAAACGTTTCATCATTAAAAGGTGTAACAGCACTTTATTTGCCTTTTAAATTTAATGGGCGAACCGCTCTTATCACCTGATGAAGCAATACCTTTTTTCCGGCCGGGCTAGTGCCTCTTTTTCGTATCTAAATGTTTTACCTTAAAAAGGGAGTCTCCTTCAACAGGGTCGCACCCTTTCAAGGGTCGCACCCTGTGCAGGGTGCGACCCTGTGGCGTGACGAAGTACTAATCGTCGGTTGACAAAAGGGAGCGTCGGTGGTAATATGAGGAGTCGTATTCGTCGCGCATTAAAGGTGCCGGCGCATTCGCTGGTACCTGAACATATCTAAAAAGGGAGACTCCTTGCACAGGGTGCAACCCTGTAAAAGGAGAGACCCTAGTTTGGTCTGATTTTTTCTCTTGAAAGGGGAACAAAACATGCGATTCAAATCGCTCGTCGCCGCGATGGCGATGTTGTTTGTTGCGCCTGCGTCCGCGCAGTTTGGCGGAGGTGGGTTGGGACTGTCCGGAATACTCACATTCTCGGACAAGTCGCACAACCCCAGCTTTCGAGCTGGGATGGTTGTAACGGCGGTCGCGCCAAAATCCGGGCGAACGCTTGGATATGTGGCGAACGGCGAAGCAATCGCGACGGCGCACGTTGGCCTTGTCTTTACTCTTATTCTCGATAACGTCGAGATGAGGGATGAAGGCGGGAAATATGTGCAGGTCGAGGTTTACTCCGACGTATTTCAAAAGGGTAATTTCTCGATCCTGAAGGAGATGGACACGGAAATCACCGGTAATGTTTTGGCTGCGAAGGCCAAACAGAACCGGCTGTTCAGTACTGCTTTCAATGCGGGCGAGCTCGGTGTCGGCGGTTACACCGTCACACTGCGGATTCGCGCCGCCAAGCACTCGTCCGGGCGATTCATCGTAGGATGGGGAAAGCGGAGCGGGGAGATTATTGAATCTTCTTTTCACTTCGCCGTTCGGGAGTCGGCAAAGCCCTCGAGCGATTGGGAGATGGCCAGCCAGCTGGCTGGTTTTAACATCCTGATCGCTCCGCCAGCACCTGTGGCGGAGGCGTCGCAAATGAATCCGCTCATCCAGCAGATGCAGGGTGAGATTGAGCGTTTGCAAAAGGCGCTACTGGAGGCGAATGCAAAACAGCCCGAGCCAAAAGCGGAACTTCCAAAAATGAAGGAGTGGTCAGTCGCCACCACTATTAAGGCGACGGTGCATGATGGGCGCACGGACACTGGGAAACAATATCCATGTGATATGCGCTGGGTTTTGCGGGTGGCGGACGCTCAGCCAACCCTCGACTTGCGGCCGAACTTTGGTCCCGATGAAAAAGCCTCGTCGGGTTATTCCGACGGGCAAACCGTTGGGGCTAAATCGGTCGTCGACGTTAGTGTTCGAGCGACGGGTGACGTTTTTATAGTTGCGTGGATGCGGGGGACGGGACCGGATGGGAAACCGGCGTGGTCGAACGCGGTGTGGGTCAAAGTTGACTCGAGCGTGTCGACGGCCGAGCTGAAATTCCCGATGACTGTACCGACCCAGAAAGGGGGCAAAAAGCCATGAGAATGGTACTGATAGCATGTCTGGCGGTTGTCATCTTACCAGCCTTAGGGCAAGTGAAGTATGACCAGCCGCGACGCGATCCATATCGTGCTGTGGGATTAGCACCAGACGGGGCTTCGATGGCAAACTTTGCCAAAGAGCCACAATTCGCGGCCGCCCTACGTGGTTTCTTCGGCTTTTCGGACAACGATGTTCGGGAAGCGGTCGCGAAAGCGGCCGAAGGAGAGATCACATTATGGCAAGTCGCTCCCGGCAGTCGATTCGCCGACATGTGGGGAGCGGGGAGCAAGTCGGTCGGGACTGGCACAATCACCTTTTGGGTAGAGTTTTATCGGGTGAGCGTCAGTTCCGGCAAAACCGCAGATTTTCTATGTGTCTGCGGCAACCCCGTTAAGGGGTTAACAGGGCAACGGATTTTCTTCCACAAGGAAGTGGTTGATAAGCCCGTTCCCGAGGTGCGGTACACGCACCAATACCAACAGATGCTGATCTCCGGGCCAGAACGGGTGAGGGTGGAGGTCGTCGAGAAAACGACCTATGTACCTTACCCAGTTGTATCGGTTGTACCAATGCCGATCCCGGTCTACGGAGGTTCGGCACCGGTGTTAGGAACAAAGCAGACCATTCAGCAGACCGTGCTGGTGGCCAACTATTTCCCAACCGTCCGTGGCCGAGATGGCCGTGATGGGAAGGACGGGAAACCAGGACCACCTGGCCCGCCCGGTCCTCCGGGGCCACCCGGACCAAAGGGGGGCGGTCCGGGGCCACCGCCCCCGATACCAATAGATCTGCCCATCCCGCCGAGACCGAATACCCAAGACGTGAACTGGGGTTCGGGGCCGCCACCAACCGCGCCGCGGCGGTAGTCTTATCGCGGGCAGTATTACAAACAGAGGAGTCTGACGCAGTTGCGTCGGCCTCCTCTTTTTTTTGTGGTAGGTAAAAGTGTGGTAAAAGGGTCTCACCCTGCACAGGGAGAGACCCTGTGAAAATTTTTACAGTCGCTATTGACAAGCATTAACAAATACTATACAATGACTCGTTAAGGTGTTGAAATAATAAATTACGCGAATGAAGGAGCATTTTATGAACTTACTGAAGCGTTTCAAAAAAGTAATTAGTTTAGCCGTAGTTGGCTTAACTGTTTTTGGTGTTTCTACCAATGGCGCTGGCGCACTTGCCGCTAACCCAGATTTTAATAAACTAGAAGGTGATCGTGAGTTTACCGTTGGTCGCACTCAAAACCAGCCCGAGTACTCTGATCCCGTAAGTGCTACCACGTCTGATCGCGTGACCGTGGCCGTTTATTATCACAACAACATTACTGGCACTACCGCCACAAACGTCACCATTAAATCAATTTTACCGACTAACATCGCCAAAACTCACGTAGTGACCACCTCTTTAAGCGCCGACAACGCTAGTACTATTTATGACACGGTGGTAAACGGGCAAATTGTTGGCTCACCTAATTTAACCATTAATCTCGACCAAGCCGCAAAATTATCATATGTTCCGGGAAGCACCAAGTGGTTTCCCAATCTACAGCAAAACCCGAACCAGCCCGGCATTCAAATGCCAGATGGTATTGTGGGCGCGGGTTTAAACATTGGTGGTATTGAAGGTTGCTGGTCTTTTGCCGGCTATGTTTTATATGATCTCGCATTCTCCAGCCAGCCATTACTAGAGACCGAAAAATGGGTGGCTAAATATGGTGGCGACAACCAATGGGTTAAGACCAATACTGCCAACGCTGGCGATGAATTGCGCTATCAAATACTGTTCGGTAACACTGGCAATGGAACAGCTAAAAATGTGCGTATTCAAGATCGTTTGCCCGAGCACGTCACTTACGTGCCAAATACGGCCGTCAAGCGTGTGTTAGATAGCAATGGGAACGATCAAGATATTGTTATTCCAGACAGCCAAATTACTTTTACTGGCTCAACTATGACCATTCCAGTGGGCGATGTTTTGCCCGGACAAAATAACAGCGGTTATGTTTACATCCGCGTTAAAATTGATCCAAACTTAATTGTCGGTTTTTACACCTTAACCAATATCGAAGATTTATTGGCAGATAATGCCATCACCGTAAACGCATCTGCCGTGACTACGGTTACCGTGACGCCAACCCCAGTGTCTGACGTTAAATTACTCAAAGAAGTAGCCAACATTAGCCAAGGTAGTGCGCGCTGGGTTAAATCTAACACCGCCAAGCCCGGCGATTCAATGCAGTATCGCTTGACTGTTTATAATCAAGGCACCAAAGAATCTGGCGAAGTGACGCTAAAAGATGTTTTGCCACAGTATATTTCTTATGTTCCTGGTTCTACAAAAATCTACACTTCTAATCCATTAGATAATGGGTCCAGTTTACCTGATGGCATCACCATAGCTGGCGTGAGCATTGGCAAGGTCATGAATGGCGTGCCAAATGGCAATCGCTTCATAGTCTTTGACGTCAAAGTATCTAACGTAATTCCTTCAGGCAATCAAGATTTGACCAATAGTGCCGATGTATTTGAAGCCGGTGTCAAAAAAGACACCTCAACGGCACTGACCACTGTTACATCTGAAACCGGCTTAATTCTGACCAAAGAAGTGTGGAACGCCAGTAATGCCACTTGGGTCACCTCAATGTCTGCCAAACCGGGCGACGTTGTCACTTATCGTTTAATGGTGCGTAACACTGGCAACACTACAATCACTGGCATTGTTTTAAAAGACACCCTGCCACAATACGTCACGTACGTTTTGGGTAGTTCACGCGAAGACGGAGTATCAATTAGCGACGCTTGGATAACCACTGGTGCTGGTCAATTATTGCCAAATCTAACGGCGGGTAATTTCAAGATCATCACTTTTCAAGCCAAAATCGGGGCTTGTCCTCCCGGTGGCACTTACACGTTGACTAACAAAGTAGATTCGACAGCCACTGGCTTGCCAAATAAATCTGCTACTGCAGACGTGATTGTGACCGCCAGTGCACCAAACGTACCACGCTAAGGAAATTAAAATGATATTGATGAAATTAAAATCTATTATTTCTGTTTTACTGGTCGGATTACTCACCACTATTTTGGCGACTTCCGCTGGTGCGGCTGGCTCAGAGTGGAATCACCTTAAAGGTGACTTAGAGTTGCTGACGGGGCGTAATTTAACTAAAAATCAAACCATCACAACCGACCCAGTTTCAGCAGATTCGGGTGATGTTGTAGAAGGCGTTATTTATTATCACAACGGCGTGAACGATCAAACGGCTGAAAATGTAGTAGTCAATGTAGGCATGCCATCATCCAACATCAGCGCTAAATCACACCTAGTTTCGGCCAGTATTAAAGCCGATAATGCAGCGCAAGTGTCTGATACTGTAGTTGATGGCAAAGTGGTTGGTAAAAGTAATTTGACCGTAAATGTGTCTACTCCGGCGCGTTTAGAAGTTCTGCCGGGCACGGTGCGTTGGTTTAAAGATAATGAAACTATTGCCAGCCCATTGCCGTTTAATCAAAATGGTAGCGAGTTGTTTGGTGCTAGCGGACTAAAGCTTGGCAATATTGCTGGCTGTTGGTCCCACGCTGGTTTCGTGATGTTCAAAATGCGCTTAGTGACAGATGGTAAAGTGGTCATTGAGAAAGCGAAAAAAGCTTGGAACGACACACTTAATAAGGACGCTACTCTTAATTTCGCCCGCGCTGGCGATCAAATTACCTACACCCTGAGCACTAAAAATAGTGGCACTTCGGATCAATCAAATTATGTTGTCGAAGACGGCATTGGCGACATTTTGGACTACGCCGATGTTGCCTCAATTTCGGACATTGGGCAAAAAGTAGCAGTGCCGAGTGATCCAAATCGCGACAATCAGTATCTCGTCAAATGGCCAGCCGTTGATATCAAAGCCGGACAATCTATAACACGATCATTTGTAGTTAAGGTCAAAAATCCTCTGCCTACAACTCCGCTAAACGGGCACGCTTTTGACATGGTTATGTTTAATACTTACGGCAACGACGTGGTTGTGGTGATTGAAAAATTAGGTGTTGCCCTAATTACTATTCAAAAAGATGTGCTTAACGCCACATTAGGTGACACCGCATTTGTGGATGCAAACACTGCCAATCCGGGTGATGTGCTACGGTATCGGGTAATAGTCAAAAATAGCGGCACGGGAGCAATTGATGCTACTTTACGCGATATTTTGCCAAGTGGCGTGCAAATGATAGCTGGTTCAGTTACGGTGGAGCGTCCTGCTGGCATTACATATCCAACATCTGACTTATTTATCAATAGCACCGACTTGTCGCTTGGGAATTTATCCGGTGGTGAAACTGTAACAATTATGTTTAAAGTACAGACATTAGTAAACTTAGCTGATGGCACAAATTTGATTAACAAAGCCACGGTGACGTTTGATAATCAATCCAAAACGGACACCGCCAGCACGTTGGTAATGGTGCCAAAAATTCCAGAAACTCCGCCAACTAACGCCACCGAAACCATAACCCCTAATCCGACTTTAAGTACTTTGCCGCCAACTGGCGCAAATCCGTTTGCCGTCATGTTTGTTATAGTAGGACTGGCGTATGCGGTGGTGAATAGATCTAAGATCGTAAGAAGTAATACCTGACTGTTATCAACTCTAATCGCAAATGCATAATGCATATACAATAATGCAGAATGTAATTTTGAATGGATAATGTAGAATAAAAATGAGGCGGAATAGATCCGCGTTGTTAGCTGTATCTCGTTGACCCAATAATGATTATGAAGGATAAGCTGGTATGCAGGATTTGGTTGAACGATTAGCCCAATTGAAAAAATCGCTTCAAATTGAAGTGAAGGTTTTGCGTATCAGTGAATTGGAGAAATTAGTTAATGATCCAAGCGCGTGGGATAATCCAGACGTCGCGTCTGAAAACGCGCGAGAATTGGGAGAAGTAAAAAAAATAGTTGAGATTTATCAAAATGTAGCCGATATGATTTCTGCTGGTTCGGAAACAGATCGAAACGAGATTGAGGTAGAGATAATCGGGCTTGAATCCGCTGTATTTTTAAGCGGCCCACACGACCAAGCGGCCGCCATTTTATCAATTCACGCTGGCACTGGTGGGGTGGACGCCATGGATTGGGCGGAAATGTTGCTTAAAATGTATTTAAAATACGCTGAAAAGGCAGGTTGGGGTGTTGTCACTTATGATATTAGTCGAGGTGAGGAGGCGGGCATTAAAAGCGTCACGGTTAAAATAAGTGGCCTGAACGCATACGGTCTATTGAAAGGTGAGGCAGGAGTGCATCGCTTGGTTCGCCTTTCGCCATTTAACGCTAAAAACTTGCGTCAAACCAGCTTTGCGCTGGTAGAAGTGATTCCTGAAATTATCAAAACTAATTTAGATATACCGGAAAAAGACTTACGAATTGATGTGTATCGAGCTGGTGGACACGGTGGGCAAGGCGTGAATACAACCGATTCGGCGGTGCGCATTACCCATATTCCGACCAGCACGGTGGTTACATGTCAAAATGAACGCTCACAGTTGCAAAATAAAGCCACGGCCATGCGCATTTTGCAATCGCGATTAACGGTGATGATGGAGCAGGAACACGCGGATGAATTATCCAAGCTTAAACCGGGTGTGCAGGGCTCATGGGGAAATCAAATTCGGTCGTATGTACTTCAGCCGTATACGATGGTCAAAGATCATCGCACAAATGTAGAAACGGCTAATGTAAGCGCGGTCTTAAATGGTGATTTAGAGATGTTTATTCAAGCGGAGTTAAGGGATAGCAAGTAGCTGGTAGCTGGTAGCAAGTAGCTTGTAGTGAGTAGAAGAAAGAATTATGAATGATTAATGACGAATTATGAATGAAGCACTAATGATGAATTTTGAATTAATTTGCCGTGCCTGATACGTGATACCTAATACCTGATACGATCTTATTGCTAATTGAAAATTGACAATTTGTCTCAATCCTACATTTTCTTGATAAGATAATATTATGTTGCAACTTGCCTTACTCATTTTAGCCATTATGTTTGTAGCCATGCTGATCCCGCAGTTTTTGGTACGCAGTGTGATTGGGCCGGTTTTTAGGGTGTTTGTGATCCCCGGGGTGATTGTGCACGAGCTGTCACACGCCTTATTTTGTTTTTTAACCGGCGCTAAAATTCAACGCATCCGCTTATTTCGCCGTGATGGGGGAGACGTGGCACACCAACCGTCTAAAATCCCATTTGTTGGTCCATTACTGATTACATTTGCTCCTTTGGTAATTGGACTGGTTTTAATTATCTTAATGGCGCGCTTGGCGGCGCCAGACTTGCAAAACATTGATGCGACGATCACTTTGGGTCAATTTCCGTCATTTTTATGGTCGGTGGTTCACGCCACAAATTGGTGGCGACCCATCACCTGGTTGTGGCTTTATTTTATACTATCAATTGGCGCCACAGCCGCGCCAAGTTGGCAGGACATAAAAAATAGCTGGCTGCCACTTTTGTTGATTATTGTTGCCGTGATATTTATTTTACGATCCAGTTCTTTATCTGAATCCGTCAATCAATCCGCGATATTTATTTTACCCGCATTGACGCTGGCGTTATTTATTTTATTGGTGATCGCGGTATTTGCTGGTGCGATCTATCTTTTGAGTTCGGTTTTTGGTATAAATAAATAAGAAATTTATAATTTTTAATTTGAAATTTTAATTAATTCATCATTTTTCATTCATGATTCATCATTGATGCGAAATAATTGAAGCCGGATTTAGTACATTTGTCTAAAAGAGTGTATTAGAAATAATCAATGAAAGGAAACCATGTTCGATAAAGCGAAGCAGATGTACGATTTGCAAAAAAAGGCGCGGGCGATTCAAAAAGAGTTGAAAGAGACCGAAATTGAGGCGCGGGCGGCCGATGGAATGGTGGCGGTGCGTGTTAATGGGGAACAGCACGTTTTAGGGGTGGAGATTGACGAATCATATGTAGTTGAGGGTAAAAAACGTGAGCTTGAAAAAGCGATGCAACAGGCGATCGCTGAAGCGATTGCGAAGTCGCAAAGTGTGGCGGCCGAAAAAATGAAGACGATCGCTGGTAGTTTGAACATACCGGGAATGTAAAAAGTGGCGAAAAAAATCCAACTAATTGTCGGACTCGGTAATCCGGGTCAAAAGTATTTTAAGACTCGGCATAACGCTGGTTTTATGGTCATTGATCAAATTGTAGTCAAGCACAACTTGGGCAACCCGCAAAAAAATAAGAATTATGAACTATGGATGTGGGACATTAGTCCAGAATGCAAAGTTTTGTTGGTTAAACCGCTTACTTTTATGAACAGTTCCGGCGAAGCGGTCGGGGAGTTGATGCGGTTTTTCAAAGTATCAGATGAGGATATTCTCGTTATCAGCGACGATTTGGATTTATTGGTTGGTCAAGTGCGCCTGCGTTATGGCGGTTCAAGCGGCGGTCACAAAGGCCTGCAATCTATTATCGATATTTTAGGTTTCGATCACTTTGGTCGTATTAAAATTGGCATTGGTAGACCACCGGAGCACGTTCCTGCTGAAGATTATGTACTATCACAGTTTAGTGAAAAGAATGTCCAGACTATTATTGACCAAGTGGCGGAAATTGTGGTATCATTAGCCACTGGCTCCGAAAAGTTTGTTGAAGAAACGATAAATATTACCTAAAAGATCAAAAATATTAAAATAAAGTGGGACCTCATCTAAAAGTGGGGGCTTGAACCACGGGAGTGTATGATGGCAAAAAAACGGGATGTGTTAAAGGACGACGGTGTAATCGTTGCCGAACTAAAATCGGATGAGCGATCGAGCGCGGTTGAGACAACTGGCGATGTGGCACTAGACGCAGTGTTAACTGAAGCAGGCGCGGGTGCGACTGAATCTGAAATGGACATTGAAGCGCCAGACGCTTCAAAAGCGTATGAGCAGGAAATTGAGGCAGAGGTGGAAAAAGTTGAGCCGTCCGACGAAATAAGTCAAGCGTCGGTAGATCAGAAAACCTCTAAAACTGAAAGTGTGACTGAGGATGAAGCCAAACCAAAAAGTCACCGCAAGACGGGATCTGTTCGCAAAGCTCCCCTACATGGCAAAAATTATCGTAATATTATTAATGATATTGATTTGAACACAAAATATACCAAAGCTGAAGCGATTGATTTAGTCAAGAAAACCTCTTACACCAAATTTGATGGATCGGTTGAGGCGCACATAAAAGTATCAATTTCAAATCAACGCGGTGTAATTACCCTGCCGGCTGGAACTGGGCGGGAACGTAAAATTATGGCGGTTACCAGCGCTAACGTTGAAGATATGGTTAAAGAGTTTGAAGCGGGGAAATTGGATTTTGATGTTTTGTTAGCCACGCCAGATGTTATGTCTAAATTGGCCAAAGTAGCACGAATTTTGGGGCCAAAGGGGCTTATGCCGAATCCAAAATCGGGTACGGTTACGGCCGATATTGAAAAAGCGAAGCTAGAGTTTGGTTCGGGTCGAGTTGAATATAAACAAGACAAAGGTGGCGTAATACACTTAAGCATTGGTAAGGTGTCGTTTGACGCCGAAAAGCTGTTATCAAATTTGGATGTGTTGCTAGCCGCCTTGCCGGCGCCAAAAATTGCTTCAGTGACGCTTTCGGCGACAATGGGGCCAGGGATAAAAGTCAAAGCTGATTAGCTGATTAGGTGAGGATCTTTTTAGTTAAGGGGCAAGGGGCTCGCCTAAGATAGCGCCCCCTACCCCTTAACAATCCTTAAGCCTAGCCACGCTAAGAAAGAAATCCATCAAGAGCTACTAACTACCTGCTACTGGCTAGAAACTATTGACCTGCTGGTCAACATTGTGCTATGATCAATAATAGATTTCCGAAGACCGTGAGGTGCGAAAGCAATAATCCTTGAATAAGGTACTCACCGAGGAGCAAAAGTAGATTTTTCTATTGAAGCTGCCAAATCATTCGGAAATGAGGCAGTTTTTTAATTAGTCATTGCGAGCGATTAGCGAAGCAATCTATGTTAGATTATTTATAGATTGCCACGTCGCTTTCACTTCTCGCGATGACAATGGAGCAGAAATTATGGCTAAAACCAGACAACAAAAAGAACAGTTACTGACTAGTTTAGAGGACAAGCTGGCGCGTGCAAAAGTGGCGGTTTTGCTTAAATATCAGGGTTTAAAGGTTAAAGATTCAGAGAGTTTGCGTGGCAAACTCCGCGATTTGCAGATGGATATGGTGGTGCCAAAAAACTCGGTGGCAAAAATTGCCTTAAAAAATGCTGGCATTGAAGTTTCAGGTGAGGCATTTACCCAGCCCCTAGCCCTTATTTTTGGCTACGCCGATGAAGTGGGTCCAGCCAAAGAAATTGTGTTATTCGGCAAAACTTTTGAAGCACTGGAAATTTTAGGTGGTATTTTAGATAAGAAGATGGTTTCGGCTGAAGTGATTAAATCGTTAGCCAAATTACCATCGCGTGAAGAGTTAATGGGACAGTTGGCTGGCTCGCTTTCGGCGCCGGCGCGAGGGTTAGCCACTAGCATTTCCGGTGTGGCGCGCGGATTAGTAACTGCATTAAATGCAGTGAAAAGTCAAAAAACCGCCTAATTAATCATTATCAAATAAACAAATAAGTTAGGAGACAAAATGTCTGAGGAAAATAAGACGATTAAAGGGATTGTGGATCAGCTTGAAAAAATGAGCTTGCTTGAAGCGGCCGAGTTGGTCAAAGCGATGGAAGAAAAGTTTGGGGTTTCCGCCGCCGCGCCTATGATGATGGCTGGATCTGTGCCCGCAGGTGCCGCCGCCGCAGAAGAGGTTGAGGAAAAGACTAACTTTACCGTAGTTTTGACCGCCAGCGGCGAGCAAAAGATTAACGTCATTAAAGCGGTGCGTGAAGTACGATCAGATTTAGGCCTAAAAGAAGCTAAAGACTTGGTTGATGGTGCGCCAAAAGATGTTTTGGTTAATGCGCCTAAAGCCGACGCTGAATCTGCTAAAGCCAAACTCGAAGCCGCCGGAGCGACCGTTGAGTTAAAGTGACCCTTACCAGAGTCATCCTGAGCGCAGAGACGTTTAACGTCTCGTAGTCGAAGGATCTAGTTAGTTATTAGTCCAAAATGACAAGAAAGACGGTCACAGCGAAACCGTCTTTCTTGATACAATGACACAAAGGAATTAATGAAAATTGGTCAATTCAATTTAGATGCTCAAGATGGTTTTGCACGGGCTGGGGTGTTGCAAACCGCACATGGGGCAATTTTGACCCCGGTTTTTATGCCGGTGGGTACCAAAGCGAGTGTCAAATCGCTTGATCCGAATGTGTTAAATCAATTGGGCACCCAGATTATTCTAGGCAACACTTATCACCTCTATTTAGCGCCGGGGGATCAGTTGATTCGCGATTTGGGTGGATTACATCAATTTATGGCTTGGAATAAGCCCATTTTAACCGATTCGGGTGGATTTCAGGTGTTTTCACTGGGAATGGGGAAAAAGGGTCGCGATGTTAATTCAGACGATGTTATTCCTGATGCAATTATCACAGAAGAAGGCGTGGAGTTTCGTTCGCACAAAGATGGCACCAAACATTTTATTTCTCCTGAACGATCAATGGAAATTCAAGCCAATTTAGGAGCAGACATCATTATGGCGTTTGATGAGTGCCCGCCTCACCCATCATCCAAAGATTATTTTGAAACATCGATGCATCGTACGCATCGCTGGCTTGAGCGATGTATTGTGAGAAAAATGCAGCTAGAAACAGCTGTCATTTCGACCGAATCCGCCCTCTGGCGGAGCAGTGGAGAAATCTATAATAATTTTTCAAAGATCTCTCCGACCCCGACAGAATCGTCGGGGGGTCGAGATGACATTTTAATCAAGCAAAATATTCCTCGAGATCAGTTATTGTTTGGCATTGTGCAGGGAGGTGCGGTGAAACGCCTGCGGGAAGAATCAGCTCAATTCGTGGCGAATCAAAATTTGCCCGGCATCGCCATTGGCGGGGTAGCGGTAGGGGAGTCTAAACAAGCGCAAATTGAGCAAGTGGAGTGGGTGGTGCCTCATTTGCCTGTGGATAAGCCACGCTATTTAATGGGAGTGGGCACCCCGCTCGATTTGCTTAATTTCGTAGCGCGGGGCATTGATATGTTTGATTGTGTTTTGCCAACACGATTGGCGCGAAATGGGGCGGTATGGGTTGTGGAAAAGGGGCGAGGGAGCCGGGAACAGATTAAAAATGCTAAATATCGCACTGACGCACGACCATTATCCGAAAACTGCTTGTGCTCAACCTGCACTCGTTTTAGTCGCGCTTATTTACATCATTTATTTATGGAAAAGGAGCCATTGGCTCTGCAATTGGCTTCAGTTCATAACATTTATGTTTTGCAAACTTTGATGAGCGGGGCTCGGGAGGCGATTATTGAAGGACGATTCGAGGTATTTTTCCATGCGCAAACGGCAATTTGGAGCGTGGAATAATCAAAGTGACTTAGGTGTATAGCTACTTCCACCCCCGAGGTGTAAGTAGCTATACACCTTGGTTATAATTGGTCGAAGCATTGACATATTATAAAAGATGTGCTAATATGTAACATTGCGCTTGATATATGGCCTCAAAGCCATTTATTGAGCTTACTGGCCTTAAACAACCGAAATTTCGTTCCGCCTGAAGGCGGAGAAGGGGGAGACACAATGTCTCGTTTGAGTCTAATCATCGCCATGCTGGCGGTGATGGTGGTGACGGCTCCGCCCGCACACGGGCAGATAAAGTTCGGCGAGCCGGAAACTCCGGCCGCTGGAGCGGGGGCAACCCCGCCATCCGAGCCGGACAACTCGGTCAATCTCGCCCCACCCGTTCCGCTGAAAGGTGAGAAGGGTGAAAAAGGCGACGTAGGCCCGCAAGGACCAGTCGGGCGTTCCTGTCCGGAAATGGGCCCAGTGTTCACCGCTTGGCTTGCCAAGAGTGAGAATTTGTATTACAAGCGCTGGTCTCACTCGGGTAGCCAGCAGGAGCAGAAAAAGCGTCGCAATACGCTCTACTCCTCTTGGAAAAAGCAGTTTGAGCAGAGCATTGGCAAGGTAAAGGCGCGTTTGGATAGCGTCGAAACCATGGCCAGTGGGGCTGCCAGCCTGTCAACGTTTGCTAGCGACAGAGTCACTCAAGCACTGAGGCTTGGTAGCGAAAATGCCGCTGGGATCAATCGCCTCAACAGTGAGGTGGAAAGTCTCAAAAACGGCACACCTCTGGTGCCGATGTTGCAGTCCCATGTTGTTCAGTCGGAAATGATCCCGTCGGGTGTCGTATCACCTGGCACGATCATTGTCGTAGTAGCTTTCATCTTTGGAGTCGCCCTAGTTGCGGCTTCACGTGACCGCTAACAAGCGGAAAGGAGATAACACGATGGACATGAACACTGCGATCGTCCTTGCGGCGATCATTATCGGAGTCGCATTGCTCGTTTTTCGGTTTGCACCGCGGCGGGCTACCGCTACAGCGGCGGTCGCTGCCAACAATGATGCGTCGCACAGCACGCGTTTGGATCCGACCGCCAGACCAGCTGTTCAGATAGACACTGTTTTTGCGGCGGCAGGGTTTGGTGGTGATCTCCCAGATCTTGGTGAGATCCAGCGACAGTCGGTTGGTGAGGAGACGCTAAGAGGAATGCAGTTTGTGGACGGCGGCTATGTGATAAGGCGGAAGAAGGTTCGCACATTCATGCCGGCCGACGACGTTATGCACATTAGTGCGCCGACCATTGTCCTCACTGGAGGAGGGCGCTCTATCTCTGTAGACCCGAGTCGGTATACAGAGGATCGTGGTGTTGGATCTCGAGGACGAGAGTCCGACGACAAGGAGGGCCACATAGACGATAAAGGATATAGCGGCAAGGGTGGTTCACCCAACAAGGGTGAACTTACTACCGCGAAGTCTGACGAGATCAAAAAGGATGATTCACCGGCAAAGAAGCCGGATGGTTCGCCGGCGAAGACCGTTACCACTGCGGAGATTGCACTGGGCGGCTTGCCGCGTGAGGTAACGCCACAAGACGTCAAAGCCCTCGTCGAGGGTAGTGGCGGAGTTGTCAAAAGCTTTCAAATGGGCAAAGGTGGCGTAGCCACCGTGACCATTGAAGGCAATCCGGGGTACGCTCGTGGTGTTGCCAAGAAGATCGAGGGACAGGAGCTGAAAGGT
>CAZQEC010000005.1:0-37166 GCA_964591565.1 uncultured Candidatus Saccharibacteria bacterium
CCTGCATCAACGTGACAATAAGCGTTTACTCGAATCTTTGTACCGCCTGCGCGATTTAGGTAATTCGGTCATTGTAGTTGAGCATGATGAAGAAACAATGCGCTCGGCCGATTATTTGATAGATATTGGTCCCGGTGCTGGTGAGCACGGTGGGAATGTGGTGGCAGAAGGCACTCCTAATGAAGTGGCTAAAAATAAAAACTCGATCACTGGGCGATATCTAAACGGAGACGAGGAAATACCGATACCAAAATGGCGCCGGCCACGTACAGAAAAAAACTTGTCTATTATTGAAGCCAGTGAGCACAATTTACGCGTCGCGTCAGTTGATATTCCACTCGGTCTATTTGTCTGTGTGACTGGTGTTTCTGGCTCTGGTAAATCCACCTTAATTAATGAGATACTTTCACGCGTACTTGAAGCCAAATTGCATCACGCGCGCACTATTCCGGGCAAACACAAAGAAATTTTGGGTCTGCATAATTTAGATAAAGCCATTACCATAGATCAAGCGCCAATTGGACGGACGCCACGCTCAAATACGGCTACGTACACTGGATTGTTCACTATCGTGCGCGACTTATTTGCTTTAACAGCTGACGCGCGAATGCGTGGCTATAAGTCGGGGCGGTTTTCGTTTAACGTTAAAGGCGGGCGCTGTGAAACTTGCCATGGCGACGGTTTAATTAAGATTGAAATGCATTTTTTGCCCGACGTATACGTCACTTGCGAGGAATGCAAGGGTAAACGCTACAATAATGAAGCTTTGGAAATTCACTATAAAGGCAAAACGATCGCGGATTGTTTGGATATGACGGTTGAAGAGGCGTTGCAATTTTTTGAAGCCGTACCGGCGGCGCGGGCTAAATTGCAAACGCTATATGAAGTGGGCTTAGGATATATTCACCTCGGTCAATCTGCAACTACACTGTCGGGCGGTGAGGCACAACGGATTAAGCTAGCCAGTGAACTTTCACGCCGGGCCACTGGTCGTACGATTTATGTGTTAGATGAACCAACGACGGGCTTGCATTTTGCTGACGTTAAACGCTTGCTCGGCGTCTTGCAAGCTTTAGTTGAAAAAGGCAACACCGTGCTGACGATTGAGCACAATCTCGACGTTATTAAAAGCGCCGATTATGTTATAGATATGGGACCAGACGGGGGATTAGCTGGGGGGTTGATTGTGGCAAAAGGCACTCCAGAAGACGTGGCTAAAGTGACTAAGTCGTACACTGGGCAGTATTTGGCTCGTTTATTTAAGCGCCACAATGTTGTAAAATAAAGGGTATGTCAACGACTGCTATCACTAAAATTAATCAAATTTACATTCGCAATTTTGTGTTCGGCGTGGAAGATAGTTTAGTCTCAACGGTGGGATTACTTTCGGGTGTGGCGGTGGCAGGCGTGGAATCTGGTACCATTATTTTAACTGGCTTTGTGCTTATTTGCGTCGAGGCGTTTTCGATGGGGGTTGGTAGTTACTTATCGGAGGATACGGTTGATGAAGCCATGCGTGACAAAGTGTCTGAAAGTAAATCGCTCAAAGGCGCATTGGTGATGTTTGTTTCGTATTTAATATCTGGCTTTGTACCACTATTTCCTTATTTGTTAAGCAATAGTTCGAGAACGATCGCAAGTTCAGTCGTCTTAACTCTCATCGCACTACTGGCACTCGGTGTTTTAAGTGCCAAGCTCTTCAACATCTCTCTTATTAAAAGCAGTTTACGGATGTTAATTTTAGGTGGCTCGGCTATTGCAATTGGAGTGCTGGTGGGGCGGTTTGTGGCGATCTGAAAGAAATGCATAATTGATAATGTATAATGCAGAATGTAATGGATAATGTTAAATGACCAAAAGTCATAAGTCGGGTGATCATTTCTGTTTGTTTTGCAATTGTTATAAGGAGTGCAACAAACAAAAATTATCAATCAAAAACGTATCGGGTATAAGGTATCAGGTATTATGCAACTAAAGATCATGGGGCTATTCGTTCGGATACTAAATGTCTGATGAGGAAATTTCGATACCTGCCTGATACATGATACCAAATACATGATACGATTAACTTCAGCCAAAGCCAAAGAATGATCAGTCTATTGTGAGGGCTACTTGCTACTAACTACTAGCTACTAGCTTCTTTTCTTCGATAAATCAACCGTCAGTGAAATATGGTTTGCGGACTCTGACATAGTGTGCAAATTGTCTTCAATTAGGTGATTAAGTAAGCTGTCGTGCTCTATCTCGGCACCCATTTCCGCTACCTCGTCCACATCATCATCTGCTTCAATTTCGTCAATATGTTTTTCTAACTCCGAAATGCGTTTTTCTAATAGATCGGTGCGCGCCACCATTAAAGCCAACTTGGCTTCGATCGGTGCGAGGCGACTTTGTATTAGTCGCAAAATTTGTTCAGCCATATCCATAATACCTTCTTTCATCTTTACCTTACCTTACCACGCCCGATCTAGTCAAGAGTTCAGGTAGATCGGCTTATGCATTAAAGGCAGGGCGAGCGCGATCAAAACTCCAAATATAAATCCCACAATATGTGAAATATAGGCGACACCACCAGAGCTTTGGTCAATAATAGAGGCATAACCATTGAATAAATTGGTGACAAGCCACAGCCCGAGGGTTACTAGAACAGGCAAAGTTATGGAGGTCCAAAAGAAAAAGATCGGTAAAATGGCTTTAACTTGAGCGCGATTAAACCAGACCGCGTATGCACCCATTACCCCAGCAATGCTGGCGGAGGCGCCAATTATTGGCGTATTCGCGTCAAACCAAAACGTTTGGGCTAAACCACCAAACACGCCTGAAACCAAAAACAACAACAAAAATCTAAATGATCCAATATAATCCTCAATGGTGCGTCCAAACACCCATAAATAGAGCATATTGCCGATTAAATGAACCCAGCCGCCGTGCAAGAATTGATATGTAATTGCGGTGAAAAAACTGGACTGATTAGTTAATGCAAAGCGTAAGAACTCAGCTTGATTGTTGGATATTTGTATTAATTCGTAAATAAATATGACGATGTTAATTAAGATTAATACAATAACAGCAATCCTGGTATTGTTACGTCGCGCCACGTTGTCGGAGTATGGAATCATGTAGTTATATTACTTAAATTCAAACACAAAAGCGAATGAAACTCATTCGCAAATGTGTGCTGAACCGTATCTATAAGCCGGGTTCTGTCCACGTACCATTTGGTACACGGGACCGTTATCTATCTATCGCGTTTGGGCTACTTTTTCCCTCGGATAAGGACGATTAGAATGAGTAGTCCACCAAACTTGCACCATGCAGGGTTTTCACAGATCTACATTACTGTAGAAACGCGGGGTCTCTTACACCTCGTTTTCACCATCGCTACCATTGCTCCGCAATGCAAATTCGAATATTCAAACTCGAAATTCGAAACGATCGGAATTATTTTCGGATTTCGATATTCGCCTGCCGACCGTAGCTTTAAGCGAAGGTCGGTGTTTCGGATTTCCAATGCGAAGCATTGGCGAGCAGTATACTTTCTGTTGCACTATTCCCGCACTGTATTATTACACACAACGGCTTGCTACTCCCTCTCACTCACTTTTAAGGGCAAGCGGGGATATGCAAGTGCAATACTTATCAGGTGCCCGGACTTTCCTCCGCTTCGCTTGCGCGATTTACGGCAACGGTCCGATACGATTAAGCACTGTTATTATATCAAATTTCGGTGTAAAATGCAATAAATAAATGCACAGTTGTGCTCTTACGGTTGACAACCGTACATTCGTATTAGGTATCAAGTCTGGTGTGATATTATTGGAGAATGACTCAATTAATCGCTGGAGTGGATGAAGTGGGACGGGGGGCGTGGGCTGGGCCAATTGTAGCGGCGGCGGTCATTTTGCATCAGCCGATAATTGGACTGAAAGATTCGAAAACACTATCTCGCGCTGTTCGGGAGAAGTTGGCTGAAATAATCCAAGCAAATTGTATTGCCTACGCCATATCTGAAGTTTCATCTAGCATAATTGACGAATTAGGCATTGCGGAAGCTAATCGGCTGGTTATGAGGCAAGCGATTTCAAAATTAGAGGTGCTCCCAACGCTTGTTAGAATTGACGGTTTTTCGTGCGGTACCGATATTTTAGAAGAAGTTTATATAAAAGGCGACGCAATTTATCTGGAAATTAGTGCCGCCTCCATAATCGCCAAAGTATATCGCGATAATTTAATGCGACGCATGCATTTACAATATCCAAACTACGGATTTGATCGCCACGTTGGTTATGGTACGCGCGAGCATCGAGTAAAATTGACACAATTTGGGTTAACACTACACCATCGTCGCAGTTTTAGACCGATACAAAAAGTCTTTTTAGTTAAGGGGTAGGGGGTTCGTTGCGATGTCACCCCCTTCCCCTTAACGATCCCCACCCCTACACGCTCCAGAAAGAACGAAAAACAAATACAAGCCAACCAACTGTAATACTGATGTCAATTCTGCTAATGTTTAGAATATGAAAACTAATCGTGGAAAATTGTGGGTAATAGATGGGGCAGATGGTGTCGGTAAAGCGACGCAAGTCGAGCTTTTAATCAAACACTTGAATTCATCCGATTTATTGAAAGGTAAACGAGCGCATCACATCGCCTTTCCGCATTATCTAGAAAAGCCGTGGGGGGTGTTAATTCGGCAGTATTTAGATGGAAAATTAGGTCAACTAGGTGAGGTCAATCCATACATGGCGTCTTTAATGTACGCCGCCGATCGGGCCAATCACGCCGACGAAATCAATCAGATGTTGGAGGCAGGAGACTGGGTTGTATGTGACCGCTATATTTGTTCCAACGCCGCTTTTCAGGCGGCTAAAATTGACGATGTTAAGGCAAAATCCGAATATTTAGACTGGCTTTTTTCGACCGAATATGAACTGTTTGGGGTGGTTAAACCAGACAATGTGATTATTTTGACGTTACCGACGGAAATATCGACAAAACGTACGGAAATGAGAAGAGCAGAGGGTATTGAATCGGGACAACGTCTTAATGCTAAAGTCAGTTACACCGATATTCACGAACAAAACGTTAGTTTTATGACTAAAGTGGCTCGTGAATATCTGCGCTTATCTGAACAATTTGGCTGGGAGGTAATCAATTGTGCCGACGGGAACCGCGAACTATCTCGCGAAGAGGTGGCACAGAAGGTGTGGAACGTCGTGAAAAAATCAAACTTAGTAATGTGATCACAGTAGTTCTCGGCACGCTGTGCCTCGAACAATATACTGCTGATTATTGTTCGAACGCACGTGAGAACTATATAAAATAATCGATTATGTGCCAGTTTTACGCAAGCGCTCTTTGGCTTCAATTTTCATTTCAGAATCAACCCGCGCTAATGCATCGTAACCGTCCCACGTAATCATCATGCCTTTGCCGAGAGTGGGATGAACTTTGGCAATCTGACGCGCCATTTCTTGAGCGACCAAACGATAACTGGGGTGGCCTTGAATGGTCGAGCGTAGTTCGCATAAATGATATGCCTCACGCGCGTTTAGGCGCATCGTAAATCTAATTAAATAGCCAAAAGGGACTACATACTGGGCTTGTTCGGGCAATTTTACCTCTATTTTTTGGTGTAATATGGCGGCGTCGTCCATTGCTTTTTGATATTTATCTGCCAGCCCTGCCTCAATTATATCGCTGGGTGTTGAATATCCGAGATTAGTCGTAAATGGTTGTCTTTGTTGCGTTAAAATGCGATGGCGGTGTAGGTCGCGGTACGCACCAATGTCGCAGGTGATCTCAAATTGGTAGTAAGCGTGCTCAAAAGCACGCGGTGGCTTGTGGGTGCGGTGTTGGCGATGGGTCAACGTGTCCTCAATGATCGTTTTAATTAACTTTTTGTTTTTGATAACGTGCCGAAGTACTGCGTCAAACGGCTGGTTAGAGTGTTCGTACAATATCCCAGCCGTTACTTTTTCCTCGCCCACTTTATCATAATCAATTAATCGCACCGTTGGCTGATCACCCGAATAATGGTGCGTAAAATGTGCTTGAGAGTGAGTCTTCATTGTGTTGCGCATATCGGAAAGATGAGTGACATAGCCAGTACCGCGCTCAGTTTTCGAACGGCGAATAAAAGCTGGGATTAATTGATCTAGGGCGTTGGAAATCATATCGGCGTATTTTCGCGCTTCGGCAAGTTTAGATGACCGCAATTGATAAATGAGATATTCGAACGCGCGGCCATTGCCAACTAAACCGACGTTTGTTTGTGTCGCCATGGGCAATAAATAACGAGTCACATCGCACGCCTGTGCTCGCAGAGCGTTTAAGTAGGCCTTGTCACTTTGACCTTCGCCTTGCGGAAACCGTTTTTTTAAGTGTTCCATTAATAGCGGAATCATTTCCGAGTAAGTGTCAAAAAGCGCGACCATGATCTCATTATACTTTTTTGCTAATCCAGCTTGGGCAATATCGGGATCAGTAAAAAATGGATAATGCCCACGCGCGTCTTTAACGTCAAAACGAACGTAGCGCGACGATTTTTCGAGGGGCGAAAGGCCAATACGCCGATCTTCAATGTATTTCGCTAACACGTTTGACACATTTTCGACCGCAATGGCAGTGCCACCGAGCTCGGCCACCGAATCGTCGCCATACTGATCTAAGACTCGTCCAAAAAACGCATCGGCTTTAGCCGGATCAACCGTCAATTTATGGGCTGATAAATCACCCATTGCTGAGGTAAAATCTTGATTGGCCAAAAACTCGCGCGCCAGTAACTCGCGAGCACCAAGCTCGGAGCGCGAATAACGGCCAAATAACGCTCCCACAACCACTGATGGCAAATTAGTAAAGCCAAACACTGGCGCCTCAAGTGAAGTGACGAATGGTTCAATTAATTTTTTCTCAGCCGATTCGAGCATTATATTCCTACTTCATCATTATCATAACGTATTTTAGGGGCAATCAAAGTTTCAGACTCGGCGCCAAACTTTGACGCCGAGTCCTTTTCCACTGCTAGACCGGGATCCCCTCCTTCCTATGTCGTGAGGACATCGGTTGACCCTCCTAACGAAAAAAGTATGCCAAAATGACGGTTGTTTTGTCAATAGACGGAGACGCAAATATAAAAACTCGGTGTCATTTCGACCCCCTGAACTTGTTTCAGGGTTAGAGAAATCTTTAAAGATCTCTCGGCTACGCTCGAGATGACAAGATAATTTTAGCTAATATATTCAGGGTCGGAGGACAGATAGACAGAATCAGATGAAGTTTGCATAAACAGGAACTACTGTGTATAATATTGGCGTCAGGTGCTAATTCATTCTTCATACTCCGTACTGTACTTGACACGGGCGGGGCATTTCCGATGGATTTGCCCCGTTTCCCATATTTATATTTAATCAAGTGCCATTTTGATCTCATCCAAACTAATTGGTCCATTTCTGACCATTTTTTTATTGCGGGCATCAAACACCGTGCTCGGTAGCACCGACTCATCCAAATTGCCATCATCTAAAATAGCGCATACATTATCACCAAACATGGCTTTGATCTCATCTATTTTATAAATAGCTGGACAGTCGTGGCGATTAGCGGATGTGGTGGTCATTGGGGAGCCGAAAGCATTGATCAAATCTACCAACATTTGATGCTTGGGAATGCGAAACGCCAGTCCATTTGAGCTTAAATAAGCGTACTTATCCACAGTCTTAAAATCGGCAATAATGTTGAGCGGGCCAGGGTGAAAGGCCTGCGAAAGCTTTGTTGATACCTCATCCAAGCGTATTATTTGATCTAACATACTCAAATTAGAGACCAAAACGGTCAGGGGCATATTTTTTCGCCCTTTAAGTGCATTAATCTTTGCCACCGCTTTGGGATTTAAAGCATCACACGAAAAACCGTAACAACTTTCGGACGGGGTAATAATGACCTCGCCTTTTTGCAAACAATCAACCGCCGATTTCAAATTATCATCATATTTCATGGCTTAAAATGGTGCCCACTTTTTCGCCTCTCACAATGCGCTCAATGTTGCCGTGCGTCAGCAAATCAAACACCACAATAGGTAAATGATGATCCATGGCTAGTGAAATGGCCGAATTATCCATTACGTTTATTTCACTATTTTGTAGTGCTTCGAGGTAGCTAACGTGATCAATTTTTTGAGCCGACTTGTGTTTGTGTGGGTCTTTATTGTACACGCCGTCTACTTTGGTGGCTTTTAAGACCATTTCACAATCTAATTCTAATGCGGTCATAACTGAGGCGGTGTCGGTTGTCACAAAAGGGTTGCCAGTACCGCCAGCCACAATTACCACTCGACCTTTTTCGAGGTGGCGAATAGCGCGACGGCGAATGTAGGGCTCGGCGACTGTGTTTACCTGTACTCTAGTTTGCAGACGGGCTGGTTGACCGTTGCTTTCAAGCACATCTACGAGCGCCATACCGTTCATGACGGTGGCCAACATGCCCATATAATCGGCTGTGGCGCGCTCAATTTGTTTGTTTGCGAGCGCGGCACCGCGAAGAAAGTTGCCACCACCCACCACAATTGCAATTTGGGCATGAGTGGCCCCAGTCACTTCGGCGAGCTCGATGGCCAGTTTATTCAAAAAATCGGCATCAATGCCGAACTTATCTTTGCCCGCAAATTGCTCTCCTGAAAGTTTTAGTAAAACACGTTTTAACATTTGGTTTATAATAGCGATATTTCATTCATCATTCAATATACCCGATTAAGCGCGTGCAGTACGCGTAAT
The DNA here is from genome assembly GCA_964591565.1 of uncultured Candidatus Saccharibacteria bacterium. Classification (GTDB taxonomy): domain Bacteria; phylum Patescibacteriota; class UBA1384; order CAJBMM01; family CAJBMM01; genus CAZQEC01. The sequence continues at coordinate 8,772 of CAZQEC010000005.1, forward strand.
TTCTATCCATATAATTGGCTATGCGTCCCCACCGCATCGAAAATAACTAACTGCTCGTTTTGAAGATATAAAGCCCGCACGTCTCCAGTTATATCAATACTGCGGTATGCTTTGTATTTTCCTTTTAGCAAATGATTGCGAAGCGTTGGATGGAGTGGGTTATTAATGAATATTTGAATACTTTTATACAACTTCAAGCGCATATCCGGATCCAATTTTTTTGACTGTTTTATAAAATTTTTGGAATACGAAACGATCATTTCAGCTCAGTTGCCAAAAATTGAAGCGCCTCTTCATTTGAGGAAAATGTATGGAGATCCCCACTATCTATAAGCTTTTTTGAAGTCGCTAGTTGCTTGGCAGTTTTAGCATTAGGTACTTCAGGAATTTCAAAGACTACATTTTGCTCAATTGCAAAACGCCTCAGTTCATTATTTAATACAGCACTAATACTAATTCCAAGCCGATTCGCAGTTTTTACTGCCCGTTTCTTCAGTTCAGGATCGGTTTTGAGATTGATGATTGCGTAGTCATTCATACCAAAAGTATACATTATTGGTATGAATGATGTCAACTTTTTTAAGACATTCGTTGCAAAAATTGGCAAAATAACGTAAAGTATTGATTGAGAAGGTATTTCTTTTTTTAGTTTGTGTTAATTGTAAACTGCCTGCCCTCCGTAGCCCTTTGGGCGCTGAATTTCAAAGAAATTCGTCAGCTAATGCGAAGGACGGGTTAAAAGTCAATTGTTCTGTTGGGGAGTCGCCAAGTGGTAAGGCACCAGGTTTTGGTCCTGGCATTCGGGGGTCCGAATCCCTCCTCCCCAGCCATTAACTGATTATTATGAATTTGGCTCGATTGAATATGTTAACAGCCTGTACCCCACAAGGGGGAACAGGCTGTTTTGGCGCGCGATGAATCCGACTAGACCGGCGCATACGTGATTTTCAGGATCACCATACGTTTGCCGATTTTGACTGACGCCGTGCTCTTGTCGGCTTTATTGACAGGAGTCAACGTTAGCTCGTACGATCCAACCGCGCGCGGTTGCAAGTTACGCAACTCGTCGACGTGCATTACTCCGTCGACTGGCTCTGGAACGAATGTGCTCTCGTACATATATGAGCCATCAATCACGAGTGTGCGGCTCGTTCCCGCCAACACTTTGGCGTTTGTAAGTACGAACCGCTCAGGAATTCTTGGCCGGAACAGTACAATCATACTACGCATACTCTCGCGCTGTTCCGGGTGGTGGAACAGGATTCCGACAAATCCTGCGCTGTTTCCGACCCTACTTTTGAGAACCGTCCCAACAACCGGTTTGTGGCCGAACTTGTTGAGGTCGAAGTAGGTGTTCTTCAGCTTCTTTGCGTATAGCTGAAGGATTGTTGCAATCTGTGCACGCGTTGGTTTTTCGGCGGGAGCTGACATGATCGGAATCGCGTCGTGTTTGTTGGGCCGATACCCGCGAGCGAATACATCACTAGAATTCTGACCACCAGCATCCGTGCTAGCTGATTGTTCTGCTACGATCCCTCGAGAGATCACTTCATTCGGATTGACTTGCACGGGCATCGCGAAAACAACTAGACATCCTAGTAAGTGTAGCATCTGATACACCTTTCTCGATCATTGACAGACCGAAGCGAATTGGAAAGACTGCTGAAATGTGACAAAGTACATACGCACGATTGCCACAATTGCATAATGAAAGAATAGCACAGTTTTGTTCAAATGTCAAGTATTTATGATTGACAGAATGAGTAAAATAGAGTAAGCTTGCCACGATTCAGACGCGATGGACGTTAACAGTTCGATTGTTACAAGCGCAGGCTTGTTAACATAACTGCGGCTCCGACAGCTTCGGACATTTTGTTGTATGGGGGGAGAATTAGATGAAATGTGGGCTTTTTGCGCTTATCGGTGTGTGTCTGTTGTTGATATCACTGGAGACACGGGCGCAGCTACCTGGACCAACTGGCTCGGTCCTAGCGATCGAGGCCACTCTCATACCAGATCCACAAGACTTATTCTCGGACTGGTGCGCGATTGGAGTAATGTACTCTGGGGTATATAGACCATCAATGGGGGTGGTCGGGTTGTGGGTGGTTGCCGACTTCACGCGCCCAGACGGCAGCATAAGACATGCCGAGATGTTGCATTCGTTCGTGCCGTTCACAAACGCGGACGGCGAGGCAAATCCGGGCTACATCAGATTCACAGCAAGTGTGAACATCTGCTACCTGGCCCTCAATATGCAGAACGTCTATTGCCCAAGCGCAGTATCGGTTTCGTTGTATCTGGTAGGAAAACTCGGTGTGGTGTCGGATGGCAATATGGGGATTGCCGATCTCATATTCGGGCCACACCACACAGTCTTGCTCTTCTAGCGAGCATAAGCTAGATACGCCCCCAACACGCTCGCGTGGCGGGGGCTGAACTTATTTATCATTCGCGCGCCATTTTTTTGATTTTTGCTACCAACTACGAACTACCAACTACGAACTACGAACTACTAGCTACTGGCTACCTGCTATCTTTTCCACTTATCCCCTTGTATCTATAAACCATTGTGCTATACAATTAGGTTGACACTATTAATCATCTCGAGAGGTGGTGATCACAATGAAAAAAATGAGTAGCGTTGATTGGGTCGCTTTCGTGTTGGTTATCGTCGGGTCTTTAAACTGGGGTTTGGTCGGTTTCTTTAAATATGACTTAGTGGCGGAGCTATTTGGTGGCATGGATGCCACATTTGCTCGAGTTATTTACTCCCTCGTTGGCTTGTCGGCATTGTATATGCTGTACGGTGCAATGAAAACGGGTAAAGAAGGTTAGAGTTTAAGTTACGCACGATATATATAATTAGATAATTAGGCAAAGCCTCGCGGGTTAATGCGGGGTTTTGTTTGGTGATATTGCGTTTTTGTAACGATCAGCATATATTTATTGAATAATAAAAAGATCAAACGAAGGAGCATTGTATGTTAAGTCAAGCCAGCATTCACCTCGGCATTCCGACCACAAATTTTGAGAAGTCGCTCGATTTTTATCAAAATACACTTGGGCTCGAGCGCTCGATCAAGCATTTAGACGTTGATGGCATTGCCATATTTACCGCCTCCGGTGGAGGAATGATTGAGTTGTACACACGCGGCGAAAAAAGTGTGGCGGCGCACACAATTGGCGGATTTACGGTTGAAAACATTGAACAGGAAGTAGCGGAGTTGAAGGCGAAAGGGGTAAAGTTTGAGGAATACGACTCGCCCGGATTTAAAACAGTCAATAGTATTGCCCAAACCAGCCCCAAAAGCCGTTGCGCTTGGTTTAAAGACCCCGAAGGGCATTTTTTGGTGATAACAGAGGTGCGGGAATAGTCCACCATCTTAACGATTGGACTTGTTATAATATTTATAAAAAAGAGCCCCCTTATCGGCGTCTTGGGAGCTCGTTAGCCCAGCTTCTTACGGCTGGACTCTAGACATACAGGGCGAACCGAGTGCCCGCGGCCGATCTGGCCAGAGTGGCGCAATTGCCTGTTTTGCCGCAGACTGTGTCTGTGCAATAAAGGGGGATTCGATGCGATGTTAAAGCCCCAACAGGATTGTGCTATCACAACTACATTGTACTCGTTAATATGTGTTTGTCAAGTCCCTATCCCCAAAATACAGGGTAGTCCTATATACAGTTGTCAACTGTAGGAGCCAGTGTTCTATCATCCGAAGTAACTATTCACAACCTCGAAGTAATAATTATTATTCTCTCGTAGGGGTGGCTCACGAGCCACCCGCAGGCGATTCGTGAATCGCCCCTACAAGTATGATTATTAATGCAACTTCAGATTTGTGAGCAAATAACATCCGAAAATTTGACACCCAAATCATTATATGCTATATTTAAAATAAGATTGTGACTTTGAATACCGGGTATGGTTATATATTCTCGTTGTTCATGCGCAACAAATATATATCAACCGTACGAAAGGTATTTTTTAATGTTCCAAAACTCATACAATCGAGGCCCAAAGTCTCGTGGCTCGAGCTTCTCCAGAGGCAGTAATTTTGGTCGTCGCCCAATGCAAAGCGCTCGTCCACGTTTTCGTGGAAGCTACATTAGTCCCGACAAATTTATTAACAAGGGTGTGGTTTTGCAAAGTCAGGCACCCTATACGCCCACGCATCAATTTAGTGATTTTGGCTTAGATGGCGCGCTGTTACGCAATGTTCGTGCTCATAATTATCAAACGCCAACGCCTATACAAGATCAAGCCATTGTGCCAATATCTGAAGGGCGCGATTTCGTTGGTTTAGCTAATACTGGCACCGGCAAAACGGCCGCTTTTCTTTTGCCTATCATCAATCGTTTACTCAATAATCAGTGCCGTGGGACAGTCTTGATTATTGTGCCAACTCGCGAACTCGCAATACAAATTGACCAAGAATGGCGCGCTTTTACCTACGGACTGCGTCTTTATTCGTGTGTTTGTGTTGGCGGTGCCAATATGCAACGCCAAATAAGTAATTTATTTCGCAATCCGCAAGTGGTTATTGGTACCCCCGGGCGCTTGAAAGACTTGCAAACTCGCGGATTTTTAAAATTAGAGTTCGTATCAATTCTGGTTCTCGACGAAGCCGATCGCATGCTCGATATGGGTTTTAGTAAAGATATTAACCATCTGGTTGATTTAATTCCAACCGAGCGTCAAACCTTATGTTTTAGCGCCACTACTTCGCCTAATATTCAATTATTAATTAATAAAATAGTCAAAGATGCTGTCACGGTATCGGTAAAATCCACTGAAACCAGTGATCATATTGATCAAGATGTTGTTGAATACGAAACTGCCGAACATAAATTGGAACTTTTGCTTGGCATGATGGGTCGTGGCGCGTTTGAAAAAGTGTTAATTTTTGGCGAAACAAAGCATGGCGTACAAAGATTATCAGAAAAATTGATAGAGAAAGGTGTATCGGCGGAAGCCATTCATGGTAATAAATCACAGCCGCAACGTCAACGCGCGCTTGCCGCTTTCAAAAATAATGTGGTTCGGGCGTTGGTTGCAACCGACGTGGCGGCGCGGGGTTTGGATATTCCGAACGTCTCGCACGTCATAAACTTTGATCAACCGAATAATTACGATGATTATATTCATCGCATTGGCCGTACCGGCCGTGCTGGTAAAAGCGGCAATGCGCTGACATTTATACCGAAAAGATAAGAGATAGCTGATTAGGTGATTAGCTGATTAGGTGATTAGGTGATTAGAAAAGCTGAATAAATTATCTCAATTCAAACATTAAATATTCAAAATTGAATCATCATTCATCATTCATCATTCATCATTATCTATTCCATCTTCCATCCTCTATATTCCATATTCTGCTAGATATGTTACAGTGCAATTAATATCAAGCATAATTTTTGAGAGGAGGTGATAAGAAATGCGTTCAAAACAGTTTTTGATGGCTTTTGGAGTTGCTTTGGTGGTACTGGCCCTGCTGGGGTTTTCTGACGTTTTGAAACAAAACGATGTCTTAATGTTTAACCGCAACGAAAATATCACCCATTTGATAGTGGGAGCAGTAGCTTTGGTTGCATATTACTTCGCCAACACCAATATACAAAAAAACCTTGTGTTATTAGTTGGAGTAGTGGCGCTTTATTTTGGTGTTCACGGCTTGTTTTTGAGCCCAACCAAAGAGTTGAACTATTTTGATGTGGCTAATTTAGAATATCTACAATCAGTGTTATATCTTGCTTTGGGAGTTTGGGGCCTGAAAGTCGGAATGGAAAAATAGGGCAAATATCTAATGAAGCCGCTCCGAGGGCTAAAGCCCGTGGTATCGGGCGGCTTCGAAATTGCCTCCGCTCCGCTTCGGGGCGGCCTTTACCCCAGCCTAAAGGCATGAGGTTTGCGGCCTACAATTATCAATATTTGAAAAAAGCAGACGTTTTAAGGCGTCTGTTTTTGTATTAAACCTCTTTCAAAACCCTGATAGATATTGTCATCTCGACCGTATCCGCCTTTGGCGGAGTAGTGGAGAGATCTATAAAAAAAATTACTAGAGTTTTCTCCCTGCCTGACGGCAGGCAGGCGACCGTTCGACCCTCCTACGCCAAGGCTTCGGAAAGGGCAGACAAAACTCACGGGGTCGAAATGACTGATTAATTGGGTTTTGAAAGAGATCTATTAGAGGCTGTCCCGCCCGCGAATGCGCGTAGCAATAACTTGTTTTGAGATCTTGTATGAGTAAATATGACACGCTTACACGACATACGCATTTTCTGTCATTGCGAGCCCCCAAAGGTGCGGCAATCTGATGAGATTGCTTCGTCGCCTCGCTTCTCGCAATGACATCTTAAGGTGTTTTTAAGTAAGTCGTGGCTTATTCGTAGCGCAACGCTTCAATTGGGTCTTTATTGGCGGCGCGGGCGGCAGGCCAAAGCCCGAATAGAATACCAATGCCAGCCGACATACCAACTGCCAACAACACCGTGCCAACACTAATTTCAGGTGTTAGACTAGTTTTTATTTCAACTAAATAAGTTGTGATAAATGAAGCAAATAGTCCTAAAAGTCCGCCGAAAAGAGTAATGACCAAGCTTTCGATCAAAAATTGACCCAAGATGGACGTTTTAGTCGCTCCAAGCGCTTTACGCAAACCAATCTCACGTGTTCTCTCGGTGACTGTAACTAGCATAATATTCATAATACCAATACCTCCGACCAGCAAAGATATAGCGGCGATGGCGGTAACCATACTTGAGGTTAAATCTAATATCTGTCCAATTAAGCCAAGTAGGTCGTCTTGAGTTAAAACAGTAAAATCTTCGGTGCCATGGTGATTTGAAATAATACTTTGCGTTAAGGCAGTTTTAGTTGTTTTAACGTCTGCATCATTTTTAACTTTGGCAATAAATCGGAATATTTTAACGCTATTTTTATTTAATTTAGTGGCTGTGTCAAATGGAATGGCGGTAATGTTGCGATATTCTGAAGAAAATACTGATTGATTGGACAGGGCCGCCATTACCCCGATAACTTCTAAAACAGTGCCGTTAACCTCGACCTTTTTGCCAATCGGGTCGGTATCACCAAACAAATCTTTAGCTGTTTCTGCACCAAGAACAACAACATCGCCTGCGTCACTAGACTTAAAAAACTGACCAGACTTCAGTCTCATTAGTTCTTGAATGTTTAAAAGTGATGGGTATGTGCCGTAAATCGTGGTTTGAGATTCTTTAATACCCACTTTGACTGTAGCTGAAACAAGCGAAATAGGTGAAGCCGCTTCGATGCTTGAATTATTTGTAATTGTATTGTAATCATCTAACGTCAAAATATCACTGGCAATAAATGCGGCTGGATTAGATGTATTAAAATTACCGCCATTAACGTCAATTTTGCCAGATGCCACGAATAAGATATTGGTGCCAAAACCGCGAATAATGCTAGAAACGTCGTTTTTTAAGCCTTGTCCGAGCGCCACCAGGGTAATAACCGCGCTTACACCAATAATAACTCCAGTGATGGCGAGCAAGCTTTGCACCTTATTTTGCCAAATTGAGCTGAAGGCACTTTTGACATTTTCGAAAATAAACATCTAGAGCCCCTTTTTGGTATCTGATACGACGCGCCCGTCTAGCAGTTTAATTATTCGTTGACATCGTTTAGCGATCGCCTCATCGTGTGTGATCACTACCACCGTTTTGCCTTTTGCTTGTAGATCGCATAAAACATTCATAATCTCTTGACCGCTGGTTGAATCTAAATTACCGGTTGGTTCATCGGCCAGAATTATCTGCGGATCATTCATTAATGCTCTGGCAATGGCGACGCGTTGTTTTTCGCCACCGGAAAGCTCACTTGGCTTGTGAAGCAAGCGCGAGCCCAGCCCAACTTGGTGTAATATTTTGACGGCGCGAGCATGGGCGTATGCTTTATTATTCGAATATATGCTTGGCAACGTTACATTCGAAAGTGCCGACATTTTTGGTAATAAATTAAACGATTGAAATACAAAACCAACGGTAGCGGCGCGAAGGTGAGCTAAAACAGCGTCTGGCATATCCAACGTCACTTCTTTGCCATTTAGCCAAATTTGGCCAGCGCTGGCTCGGTCTAATAAACCGACAATGTTCATTATGGTGGTTTTGCCCGAACCAGAAGGTCCCATAATGGCTATTATTTCGCCGGCTGGAATATTGAAGCTAACATCTTTCAAAACTGGTATTTTAAGCTTGCCGGTGTGGTACGTTTTGTTAACGTGGTCGAATCTAATTATTGAATTTAAGTTTGTCATGCCAGTATCATGCTAATAAAAATAGACATTATTTGCAATAATTACTAGTCAAGCGGTACAATAATAATATGAAAAAATTGATTATCACCAAGTCCCGTGCTTTTACTATTATCGAACTTTTAATAGTTATTACCATTATTGGCATTTTGATTACAATTAGCATGACCAGCTTCGCCAGTGCCCAACGTCGTTCGCGTGACACCACGCGCAAGGCACAGGTGCTAAATATATCTTCGGCGATTGAGCGATATCGTTCGGCAAATGGCGTTTACGCACCGGAGTATTGTCAGTTTCGGCTCGCAGGCACGTGTAGTGTTACAAGTGGTGGAGTTACGACTAATTACGGTGGAAATGGTGTCTGCGTGTCTCAAGTATCAGACGATAACATGGATACACCAGACACCGCTTTTGATAAGGATCCTCTGCACGAACCCGAAAGTGGATTTTTATTAAAATTTATGGGTAAACCAAAAACGCTTCCCTCCACTATTTCCGGTGCAGTGGCAGACGCTCAATCGGCTACGACATGTCTGTTTGAGCAGAATACGATTCCAACAAGTCTTAAGAACGGCCGAATCCGTTTGACGACGATGCGTGATCTTTATTGGGTTTACGTTGCACTTGAAAATAAGGGTGAAAAACGTAGCCCCGCAGGCGCTACGTGCAAAAAATTCCCAGGAAACGGAATTGAGGCACCGGGTTATTATAGTGGAGTATTTCTCGCTTATAACGAAGCATGTGGTGCTGGTGAGAACGATATGTATAAAATTTTTGCCCGTGGCAGTTATGGCGAACCGAATCCTAATTAGAAGATGGATGATAGATGATGGAGGATGGAAGGAAAATTCTGCTAGCCCCCTTTGCTAATCAGCTAATAAGCTAATCACCTAATCACCTAATCACCTAAAATGTGTGTTAAGCTATTAGTATGAATCAGCTAACTATTGTTATTGTCGTCGTTGCGGCTGTGATAATCGTCGCTATTTTTTTTAGACGCAGAACAGTGCCATCATCTGACACCAGTTTGCAAACCAAAGTTGATGCTTTGCAAAATCAGATGATGATGCAAATGCAGGGCTTGCAGGAGCTTATTCAATCGCAACTGGCGGAGCATCGCCAAACTTTGGCGTCCACAAACACTAATATCAGCACGCGTTTAGATAACGCCGCGCACGTGGTTGGTAAAGTGCATGAGCGTTTGGCACAGCTAGATGAAGGCAGTAAGCGCATTCTCGAAGTAGGTAAAGACATCGCTAGTTTGCAAGACATTCTCAAGGCGCCGAAACTACGCGGCTCTCTGGGCGAGCTTTTTTTGAGCGATATGTTGGCGCAAACTCTGCCCAAAGAGCATTATCAACTGCAATACAGTTTCAAAAGCGGCGAAACGGTAGATGCCATTGTTAAACTGCGTGATGGACTACTAGTGCCGATTGACGCCAAATTCCCGCTAGAAAATATGAAAAGGATGATTGAAAACGACGATAAAAATGAGCAAGATAAATGGCGCAAAATGTTTAGATCAGACGTTAAAAAACATATTGATGCAATTGCCAATAAATATATATTACCGGCGGAAGGAACGTTTGATTTTGCTTTAATGTATGTTCCAGCCGAAAATGTGTACTACGAAACGGTTATGCGTGACGAAGGCGAGGGTGCTCTCATTTCGTACGCGTTTCAAAAACGAGTTATTCCGGTATCGCCAAACACCCTTTATATATATCTACAAGCCATTTTACTCGGTCTTCGCGGCTTAAGAATTGAGGAAGAAGCGCAAAACATTCTCAAACACCTGCAGACTTTGGGCACCGAGTTTGGCAAATTTTCCAAAGATTATGCGGTGTTGGGCGGGCATTTGCAAAACGCTCAGACTAAATATATAGATACGGAACGCCAGATTGATAAAATTGGCGGACGCCTAGACACAATTGAATCGAGTACGCCTAAGATATTGCCGCCGGAATAAGGGGAAGAGCAATTTTTTTCGTTAAGGGGTAAGGGGCTCGTTGCGATAGCGCCCCCTACCCCTTAACAATCCCCACCCTGCCACGCTAAGAAAGAAACGGGTCAACACAGATAATTGCGAATTAATTCAAAATACCTCACAATAATTATATGTGGCAATGTAAACACTGTAGTGAGCGATTTGTGGAGCAAGACTACAATCATATTTGCGCGACTGATAAATTAGCGTCGCATTTTAAAGGTCGGCGGGCTTTAATGAAGCCGTTATTTAACGCTTTCTTGCATAAATTTCAAAAAGTGGGACCGATTGCAGTTTTGTCGGAAAAGATGTTTATCACGCTGTCAGATAAGTCAATTTTTGCTATCGCCCGCGTTGCTCCCGATCACATAGAGGTTTGCTTGCGCTTGCCAGAGGATAAACCGATCGCACCGTCGTTAACATCAGCGGCCCGCCTGCACATTGCCGGCATGACACATTACTTCACCTTACGAAGCGTTTCAGATTTGACACCGGAGATAATGAGATCGGTTATGTGGGCCAAGGAGGGATCATAATTAATTTACCCGAAATTGGTATGTCCGTGACAAAATGGCTGGTTGGCTTGGCGTCACAGAAAAAAAATCAGACTGATTTTGAGATGCTTTCAGACCACTTAAACTATCACCACTCTCTAGTTAAGCGTTCTTTGCATCAAACTCATCGCCATGCCAAAAAATTATTTCGTAAACACAGACTAACGTTTGATAACTTAAAAAATGTGGGTACAAAAGCGGCCGCTGGCGCCGCGCTGGCTAGCGCTTTGTTTGTTTCCCCGGCGCACACGGGTGCAAATAAAGTCAAACCGAATAGTGAATCCAATCAAGCCCAAGCACAAATACCACCTCCACCGACTGAAATTGTAGCGCTGGCTGGCCCCGACAACCCGAATCCGAACAAAATGACGCAAACAGAGTTTGGTGCCAAAATAAAAGAGATTATGCAAGGCAGTGCTCGGGACGGTAAATTGTCTGATGCTCAGTATCAGCAAATAAAAGATTTATTACGTGATCAAATTGGGGTAGAGGTGAGCAAAAAAACCGATGATGGTTTTGAGTTAAATAAGCATTATGGATACAATGGACGGGAGCAGCACTTACCGACCCATGTTGGCGACAAAGCCAAAAATCACTTAAGCCCAGACGATCCAACGGCCCTGGCATCTGGTGTTACCCCGGGAAGAGGAGCATGGGGATACGTTGCCCCAGCGGAGGAAAAATGGTACGTCGTCGGACAAACGTTTCTTTCGGAGCAGTTTGGCACCTCTGCCACCAAAGGGCTCGGTGGTCAACGCTACATTGTGATTGAAATTCCAGAGGACGCCAACGGTAATTATACAATGGTCGCTAGAGGTGCGTTGTGGGATGCCGGTCCGGGTCGCAGTACTGGTAAAGTGTTTGGCGCCGCGCCAGAGTTTTTTCATCATGTTGGTCCAGCGGCGGCGCGTAGCTCTAAGTTTAAGGCCATAATGCTACCTGAGGTTGGTGAGCGCAAACAGGCAAGCGAGCTTGGGCCATTAAATGATAACCTTAAACAACCGTGAAAATAGCATGTATTTTTTAGAAAAGTGAGGTTTAATGTCTGAATTATTTTATGCCCATCTGGTGCCACTCGATGATAGCGTCGCTCTGTTAGATCAATATAGTTTGAGCGATAATGAGCGCGAGACACTTGAGCAAACTATTTTGTCAATGTATCATCACCACATTATTGACGTTATTATGCAAAATATCGCACTTGAGCATCATGATCATATTATCTCACGCATCGCTGAAAATCCGCACGATTTAGACATTATGATTCATATTAAGTTGCTCAACCCGCAAATTGAGGATCACATTATGTCAGCTGGCAAAGAACTAGATACTCGAGTGCGCGCAATGTTACATCGTAAAACATAAAAAAATGTATATAATAAAATCAGAACTTAAAAAGGAACAAGATGCGAATTAAAATAATGCTCGGCGGGCTCGCGGTTCTGGTGTTTGGGTTAATGTTTGCATCTGTAGCGCGAGCATCTACTTACCAAAGCAGTCAAACTGGCGATACCACATTATCGAGCGTCAAAGATGGGCATTCAGTTTACTCAGCCGCTGAATCTGTGACACTTGACACCGAAATTCCGGGTGATGTTTTTACCGCCTCTGGCACTTTGAATATTCGCAAGTTGGTCAACGGAAGTGTGTTTGCGGCGGCTAAAGATATTACTGTTTCAGCGCGAATCGGCCGCAGTGTCCGATTAGTTGGTGATCAAATTACGATTAACGATCAAGTTACTGAAGACGCGACGCTCGTTGGATCAAAATTAGTGATCGCCAAGGGCGCTAGCATAGGCGGAGATTTGCAGGCTTTGGGGCGAATGTTGGAACTGAACGGTCGAGTCAGCGGTAATGTTTACGTGGCTGGGGCGACGATCAATATCAACGGCACAGTTGATGGCAACGCGGTACTTGAAGGGGCGAACATTACCATTGCAGATACAGCGCTGATTTCGGGCGATCTAACCTATTACTCTAACCGCGAAGCCACCATTGCCCCGGGTACGATTAAAGGCGCTATAAACTACAAAAACACGCCGAGTCCAAATGGATTTAATGGTTTCGGTTCATTTTTGGGTATTCTGATGACTTTGGTGTCTGGCTCTGTCATTATTGTGTTAGCAAGACACAAACTTGAGCGATTAGTTGCAAACGCGTCAAAGACGCCGTTAAAAGACGTAGGTATCGGTGCGTTGGTATTGTTTGGCGCGCCAATTGTCATCATTCTATTACTGATGACAATTATTGCTCTACCACTCGCTTTCGCCGTTTTGGTAACGTTTGGGCTGATGCTATATGTGGCGTCAGTGACCGTTAGTGTGATGTTGGGCATAACAGTGGCACAAAAACTAGGTATCAAATCTAGCGAAAAAATGACCCCGTATCTTGGACTGTTAATTGGTGTGATTTTGGTCGCTTTATTGCGTATGGTGCCTTATATTGGACCAATCTCGCTGTTCTTTATCACCCTTTTGGTCATTGGAATGATGACTCGTTACGACATAGCGTTGTGGCATAAACTGCGTCACTCTAAGGATATATAATGTTTCATTTGGCTCATGAATTTGCATGTACATCTTGCGGACGGATTATTGACGTCGGTGAGCCGTTTTTGGCGAATGCGACTTATCCAGCTCGCGCTTTTTCGCGTGACGAAGCGGTAGATTCACAGTTTTTGCAAGAACAGGGCGAGGTGTTGTGTCATACTTGTACTATTAAAAGAATCGGGGTCGAGGCGGCTGCGAAATTATCAGGTACAGTATTCACGGCAGTCGCCACAAAGAAAAAATAATTTTTTGTACAGTTGTCAACCGTAGGAGCCAAACTGTACAAAATGTAACCCATTTCGTCGATATATAACGACAAAAAAATGAAAGGGGAGCATGGGAAGATCAAATCGAGTCAAAAGAGCCATTGCGATAGGGGCAATTGGAGTAGCGTTAGCGGGGACTGGGTTGGTTGGGCGTACTTATGCGGCAGAGCGGTCTGTAGTGCCGAGATATATGACCAGGTCGCACATTGTGCCAAAACAGAATATACATAACCATCATTCTTCGCGGACGCATAAACATCACGCCAGCCATTTTCACCGATAATTTGACCTAAAATCTGTAATATGCAAAACTAGATACGAAAGGTGTCTAGTTTTGATATGATCCATTTCAACCAACAAGAACAATGCGCCCTAATTGTTTTGCGTGCTCTGACTCATAGTCCGAATGCGCAAGTTCGAGTTGATGATATTGCTCTCCAGCACAACCTATCTAAATCACTGGTTAAGCTAGCCCTTACTACTCTTAAAAAACGCGGTTTAGTGATTAGTAAAGAGGGTCGTGGCGGCGGATATGCTTTGGCGGTTTTGCCGGACAGCATCAGCGTCAGCGATGTCATTGGTAAGTTTAAGTCGAATCAATTTGGTTTGTGTAATGGTAGCGATCATTTATGTCAATACGATCATCAAAACTGTCCGATACAAAGTGGTTGGCAAAAAATTGCTGAAGAGCTAAACGCATCGCTAAGTCAAACGCGCGTGATTGACGCTATTAAATAGGAGCATAATGCTTAAAGTTAAATCGCTATATTTAGAACTCGAACAGGTAAAGGTGCTGAATGATTGTTCATTAAATGTGTCCAAAGGCGAAATAAATGTGTTAATGGGTCCAAACGGATCGGGTAAAAGTTCGTTAGCACTTTTGCTAGCTGGCCACGCGAGCTATCAACCGGTGTCTGGTACCGCTACTTTTGACGACAAAGATTTGTTAAAAAAAGCGCCGGACGAGCGCTCCCGTTTCGGTCTATTTTTAGCGTTTCAATATCCGCAAACAATCGCCGGGGTATCGGTGGGTAATTTCATTAAAAGTTCACTACAAGCCCATTCAATTTACGATCCAAAAACATTTCGCCAAAATCTCATATCCGAATTAAAGTTACATGGTCTCGATCCAACGTTTGCAGGAAGGTCGGTCAACGACGGTTTTTCGGGTGGTGAAAAAAAACGACTTGAGTTAGTACAAATGCACATGTTAAAGCCGAAGCTAGCTATATTAGATGAAATTGATTCAGGTCTAGATGTTGACGGACTGAAACTCGTAGTTAAATCTATTAAGCGATTTATGAACAGCCAAAGATCGGTCGTAGTCATTACGCATTATCCCAAACTGGCAAAACTAATTAAGCCAGATCGAATTCATATTATGATCGGCGGGAAAATATCGCAAAATGGCGGCGCCGAGTTAGCCGAGCAAATTGACTTACATGGATACAATCTGCCTCGGTTGGAGAAAGATCATGATTTCAGCGACTAAAACATCATCATTTTACCGCTCAAAAAATCATCTAAACGATGATTTAATCAACGAGATCTCAAAACGCAAAATGGAGCCAGATTGGATGCGTCAGTTTCGGCTTAAATCGCTTAAAACATTTTTGCAAAAACCGATGCCGACTTGGGGAAACACGGAGTTATTGAGTCAAATAGATTTTGTCACGCTAACGTATTATTTAGCATCAGTTGACGACAAGGCATCGAATTGGGACGATGTACCATCAGACATCAAGAATACATTTGAAAAACTGGGTATTCCTGAGGCGGAGCGGCAGTTCTTGTCTGGCGTTTCGGCTCAATTTGAATCCGAAGTAGTTTATCACAATATTCAATCAAAACTGACCGATTTAGGCGTGATATTTTTGGATATGGATTCGGGGTTAAAACAGTATCCCGAAATTGTGCAAAAATATTTTTCGACGGTCATCCCTGCTCACGACAACAAATTTGCCGCGCTTAACTCGGCGGTGTGGTCGGGCGGTAGTTTCATTTATGTGCCTAAAGGGGTTAAAGTTGATTTACCTCTACAGGCCTATTTTCGTATTAATGAGCGCAATATGGGGCAGTTTGAGCGCACTCTCATTATTGCCGATGAAGGATCGAGCGTTCATTACATCGAGGGATGCACCGCACCGATGTATTCTAGCCACTCATTACACTCGGCGGTAGTGGAACTGATCGCGTTGCCCGGCTCGCACATTCGCTATACTACAGTGCAAAACTGGTCTAAAAATATCTACAATTTAGTGACCAAGCGCGCCTTCGTTTATCGTGACGCGTTTGTGGAGTGGGTTGATGGCAATTTGGGCTCGAAACTAACTATGAAATATCCGAGCGTCTATTTAATGGAAAGTGGCGCACGAGGCGATATTTTATCAATCGCCTTTGCTGGGGATGGGCAACACCAAGACGCTGGAGCTAAAGCGATTCATCTGGCGCCCAATACCAGCTCAAACATTGTGTCTAAATCGATCAGTCAAGGTAATGGTCGCACCTCGTATCGTGGTTTGGTGCAGATAAATCGCGGCGCTTTGAACGCAAAATCGCACGTTCGGTGCGACGCCTTATTATTAGATCAAAATGCTCGGTCCGACACTTACCCGACTATGAATGTTTACGAACCAACGGCCAAAGTAGAGCACGAGGCAAGTGTCAGTAAAATTGGTGAAGATCAGCTGTTTTATCTCATTAGTCGCGGTTTATCTGAAACTGCGGCGATTAGCTTAATCGTCAATGGTTTTTTGGAAACATTTACCAAAGAATTGCCATTGGAGTACGCGGTCGAGTTAAATCGCTTAATCAATTTGCAAATGGAGGGCTCGGTTGGCTAAAATTCGCCCAACAGCGCAAAATACAAAGCAAGACGCGCGTTTTCGTCACGTCGTTTTTGCTCAAAATCAAGTCAGCAACACGCTTAAAGTACGCAGAATTAATTTGACTAAAAGAGTCAAAGCAACCCGGATTATTAAATTAGATACTACAAAGTCAGACATCTCGGAGGTCATTATTCGTGCTGGCGTATGCAGCTCAACTTCAATTTTACTGATGATTGATGCATCTACCGATCATTTTACTTATGTAGACCTATACTGCGAGGAAATGGCCAATTTGAGATTGGTGGCGTTTTTATCTGGCTCGGCCCTAAATCACCTTGAAATAAATGTACATTTGCATGGATATAGTGCCAACGCCAAAATTGGCATGGTATGCATACCAAACCATTTAGGAGCGTCGGTGGTTCACTCCATCCAAGATCACACCGATCGCTTAACGGTCAGTAATTTAGAATGCCGCGCTGTGCTTACGCATGAAACGCGGATGCATTATCATGGTCTAATTAGCGTTGGCAAAAATGGTGTGGGCACCGATGCTTATCAAAAAAATGCTAACGTTTTATTGAGTGATCGCGCCAAAGTGTATTCAGTGCCGAAGTTAGAAATATCAGCAAATGATGTACGTTGCACGCACGGATCAACCACATCTGGCTTATCGGCCGATGAGCTTTTTTACGTGAGTAGCCGAGGATTAAATCCAATTATTGCAAAACGAACGATCGCTCACGCATTTTTGGCGCCAGTCGCCAATATGTTACAAAATCGGTTACTGAAAGTGAAATTTAATGATTTAATAGAGCGAAATATCGCGGATATAATTAAATGAATATTAATGACGCCAGACAAGATTTTCCATTTTTGCAATACGCCGACGAGCAAAAGCTAGTTTATTTGGACAGTGCCGCCACGTCGCAAAAGCCGCAAATTGTTTTAGACGCGGTCAACCATTATTACACGCGTGAAAATGCCAATGCAAGGCGTGGTATATCAAAAATGAGTTTCAGGGCGGAACAACTGCTTGAACAGTCGCGAGCAGAAGTGGCGCGGTTTATTAGTGCTGGAAGCGCCAATGAGATTATTTTTACCAAAAATGCCACTGAGGCGTTGAATTTAGCGACATTTGGTTATGGCTTGAACCACCTAAAACGCGAAGATGAGATTCTAATATCAATCTTAGAGCATCACTCAAACTTGGTGCCATGGCAAATAATGGCACAGAAAGTCGGAGCTAAAATAAAGTATGTCGATGTTACTAGTGGTGGAGAAATTGATCTGATAGATTTTGAAACCAAGCTGTCAAAAAAGACCAAAATTGTGGCAGTTTCGCACCTGTCTAATGTATCTGGGGCAAAATCAAAATTGGATCAGATAATTAAATCCACGCATCGAGTCGGCGCCGTAGTCGTAATAGACGGGGCGCAAGCGGTGGCGCATTTGCCGGTAAATGTCAGTGAGTTTGACGCTGACTTTTACGCCTTTTCGGGACACAAAATGTACGCGCCAAACGGTGTAGGGGTGTTGTATGGGAAGTCGGAGTTATTAAGTCAGATGTCTCCAGTGCAATTTGGCGGCGGCATGATTGAGTCGGTGGGCAAAGATCAATCAACTTTTGCCCGACCACCACATTGTTTTGAAGCCGGCACTGGGGATATTGCGGCGGTAGTTGGATTTAAGTCAGCCATTGATTACATTAATTCGGTCGGTTTTGATCAAATCATGGTGCATGAAAAAATACTAATGGATTACGCTAAAAAACGACTGCAAACCATCAATCGTGTTGAAATATTGGCGCCAAAGAGTGCGAAAGATCATTTTGGGGCGATATCGTTTAACGTCAGCGATATTCACCCGCATGACGTTGCCGAAGTGATGGATGCGGCGGGGATTGTTGTGCGGGCTGGACATCATTGTGCTATGCCGTTAATGCAATTTTTGAATATCACGAGCACAGTGCGAATAAGTCTTGGACTATATAATAATTTGGCGGATGTTGACCGCGCGGTTGAGGCAATTGAGATCGCGATGAGGCGGTTTTAAATGAGTGAATTAATTGATGATTTATATCGTGAGCAACTGCTAGATTTGGCGGCTGAGGTTAAGCAAATGGCACCACTTGTAGATTTTACATCTGAAGTGACTAAATATAACGCGGTTTGTGGTGACAAGGTACTGGTTCAGATCAAAATGAATCAGTTGAAGATCGCCGATGTATCTGTATCAGTCAGGGGATGTGTTATTTGCGCCGCTTCGGCTGGCATTATGTGTTATGCAGTTAAAAATCGGTCAGAAAAAACAGTACGCGTTACTATCAAAAACGCTACACGATCAATCGCTGATGGTAAAAATAGTGACGATCGTAACGCGGAATTAGATTTATTATGCACAGTTTCGCAATTTCCGAATCGAGTGCGTTGCGCCATGTTGGCATGGGAAGCGTTAGATGAGGCGATAGGCAAAAATCAACTATGAAAAAATCCGACTTACTTGAACTATTACGTCCGATTCAAGACCCTGAATTGAGGGTAAGCATGGTTGATTTAGGGTTGATTTATAACATTGAGTTGAAAAAATCTAACGCCATTGTAACTATGACCTTAACCACACCATTATGTCCGTTAGCACCGCAAATTGAGGCGGAGATAAAATCGCACTTATTAAAATCATCAGCCGTAAAATCGGTCAATATCAATCTAGTCTGGGAGCCCGTTTGGGACGCCAGCACCATGGCGAGTGATGAAATAAAAGATATGTTGGGGTTGTGGTAAGCGTATTTTGGACTAAATAAACGAAGTGTTAGCTACTTCCCTGCCTGATGGTAAATGTACGGTTGTCAACCGTAGGAGCACGATCGTACGAAAATGACTTAGGTGTGAAGCTAAATCACCTCGGAGGTGATACAGCGTATCAATTGACAAAAAATATTTACCCGATCAGCTAATAACCTAATCACCTAATCAGCTCTTATGTCGTTTCTTGCTACTTGCTACCAAATCTGGCATAATGACCTCATTCGCTTTTGGGCACAGGGCTTGTAAGCGTGTCCGTGAACAACTGAAAGGTGACGAAAGTGCATGTTGCGCTTGTCCCAACGGGGGGTTTGCGACGGCGAATTGATGGCGAGATTGTACCGTCAGTCGCGGGCGAGAGGCGGATACGTAAAGCCGCCGCCATTCTTTTCGAGAATGTGAACTTCCAATTGTTGCTGATCGGTCGGGAAGCCGAAGCATACAAAAAATGGATTGATGATCATTACCCTCGGCTGAGGACGAGAATCCATACCGACCAAAACGACGTCTGCACTGTGTGCGACGTGCGTAAGGCAGCCAAAAAGATTGGGGACATGACAACCCTAAATGGTGAGGCATTTGTCGGCTTCATCTACGTCGTATGTCATCAAGATCAATATCGATTGATTGAGCTGGCACTACGGTGCTCGGGTGCAAAAACGGTTTGTCACGAAAGTGGCGAGCCAGCACCTTACCCATTGGTACATAAGACGGCCTTTTTCGCTGTCAGCGCGGTGGATAATGACTGGAGTACTTCATTAGCATGGCCACTCCGCTTCGCCGCTCGTTTGCGGGCGTGGTGGGCAAGCCGACAGGGGTTGTAGGTCGCATTGATCGAGGGTGCCTGCCCTCCGTAGCTTTCTTGACTAGCGTAGGAGGGTGAAGCTAAATACTCGCTTGCGCTCATTAGACGGTCGGAGCGAATGCTCCTCACGTCCATCACCTCGGAGGTGATACGAAGCTCGGGGGTGATACGGCAACAAGGACGAAAGGAGCTATAAAGTGAGCGTTCAGACCATAGGTGTATTGCTAGTGGTACTAATGGTGCCACAGCGTGCCTTCGGCATTTATTGCTGTTTGACAGACGTCAAGCCGCAAACATCGTTCCGCTTATGCGCGTTCGCGGTTTTTTGTGGAGTGACCGAGTTCATTCTATTCCGCATTAGCGGCGATCGAGTATTCGTATTGAGCGTGATTATATCCGTTTTTGTCGCGGTCGGTGCGCTGATACTTGGTGTCACGACGCGAAAGATTGAGAGGAAATACCATGCTTGACCAGTTGTCGGAATCAACCTATTTTCTCGTGAAGCATCCAAGACTTCAGGAACGTATTCCTGTTGCAATCGAGTGCGCTGAGAAACTCGGGCACAATTTCGCGATGGCAATGTGGCATGAAGAAGAAAACCACCCTTACCCGGTTTTTTCTACAGCGTGTACATTGTGTTCTGCCAAGCTCGTCATATACGCTTGGCTCGATAAGTTCGGGGCAATAGCAGGACTCGCTAGCATAGTGTCATGCGAGCAATGCCGGACCCCCGGAGCGCTTGCTAACATTTTGACGATGTTTCGACGTAGCTAAACAACGTGTATCGAAAGGGGATGATGCAACGATGAAATGTTGTAGCAATTGTCGCCAGTGGATATCTAGCGGAGCGAAGTTTTGCCCGCACTGCGGGCATGATGAAACGAACAGTGTCGAGGTGTCTTACATCTGCTCTAATTGTCGCAAATCGTATAGCGTTTTCACGAAGCATTGCGAAAAGTGCGGCGCGGAATTGCGGCGAATCGAAGATTGACAGAACACAACTCCGGTGCCCCGCCTGAGGCCTCGTATCAGGTGAGGAGAAGATAATGACTAAGATGACGATGCTGTTTGTGGCAATGCTCGTGGCCTGTGTGTTAGGGTTTGTCTGGTACGTACGAGATTTGCAGACTGCAGACCCATACATATCCACCACATTCACTGGTTGGCAGACGCCTCAAGATGGCGTTACTGTCAGTCCGGGCACAAATATCGTGATGGAGTGGGAGTGCGATGTTGACGATGGCTCAGAGACAATTAAGAATGCCTACGTCAAAGTTGTTCCGATAGAATGGAATAAGGGTAGGAAAGGGCTAGAGGGATCTGCCGAGCCGATTCCAGTGAATGACACCAGAGACGGTGTCGAGCCAGGTCGCACATTCTGGGTCAAGATGCCGATTGTGGTACCGAAGGAGCTAAAGGACGGGCTATATGAGATGGACGTACGGCTCTGCGACAAGCAGGGCAACGTCTACAACGTTCACAAAAAACCGCTTTACGCGCTCCTGCAGGTGAAGCGCAAGTAGGGCAATCCTGCCGCGGATGCGGCTCGCTGACCGAGAACGGTCTTTTTTTAATTTTCCAAAATCTTCGTACCGCACTATGCTCAAATAAGCAATGGCATATAGTAGTCTTGATACGATAATCTATATCCGTACGGTCACTAATTATCGTATCTACCCAATTCAATCACCCCTGACGTGATGTAGCTTCACACCTTAGTTGAATCTTCACATTATTTATTTAATTTTAGTCTCAAGGTTGCATTCAACTGCAATTAAGCATAATATATGAGATGAAATAGCAAAATCAATCAATAAATTAGTATAATTACAACTAAATAATATGCAAAATACTATTAAAATTCGCCCTGCCACAGAAAAAGATTTTATTGGAGTTACCAAATTATATCGTGAATCTTTCAAATTGCATCATAAAGCGCACCCTAGAATCTTTAATCCAGCACCACAATTTCCACTATCTCGTGGCAGTTTTTTGAATATTCTCGAAGATGAAAACGAGCTTATGATGGTTGCTGAAAAAGAAAAAGTGATTGTCGGTTTTATAAATGCCTCGATTGAAAAAGATGGTAGAGATCGTTGGCAAAAAGCTTATCATCGTGTCTCAATAGATGATATATGTGTCAATCAACCAGAGCGTCGAAGTGGTATTGGCAGGCAACTAATGCAAAGTATCGAAAAATGGGCTGTGAAAAAAGGAATCAAAGAGCTTACGGTTATTACATTTAATTTCAATAAAATTGCTACGAAATTTTATGCTAATTTAGGTTATGTACCAATTACCACTCGAGTTAGCAAGTATTTATAAAATCATATCTCAACACCTCGGTGTGCCTGCCTGCCACAGGCATAGAGTAGTTTTATGCCAAGGTAATTATTTGTACAGTTTGGCTCCTACGGTTGACAACCGTACAAGGTTTTCGCAAATGTGCTATAAAAATGTGCTAAAATGAGGGCATGAAAAAGTCAGAAATATATATGGACTATGCGGCGGGGACGCCTGTTCGAGATGAAGTACTCGAGGCAATGAGTCCATATCTAAATAAAATTTTTGCTAACCCGTTCAGCACGCACTCTTTGGGTCGAATGGCTCGTGAAGCTGTTGAGACATCTCGGTCTGTTTGCGCTGAAGCACTTGGTTGTGCTCCAGACGAGATAATATTCACTTCTGGCGGTACCGAAAGTGCCCACTTGGCTATATTTGGCACCACGATGGCGTCAGATCGTTCTCATTTCATCACCAGCCAAGTTGAGCACCCCGCCGTATTATCCGCCGCCGAGTCATTGTCCAACTTCGGCAAGGAATCGCTGTACGCACCAGTGGATGAGCAGGGGTTAATTAAAATTGATCAAATTGATCGGCTCATAAATAATCAAGCCGCTCTCGTATCAATTATCTATGTTAATAATGAAATTGGCGTTATGCAAAACATCAAAACTTTGGCAAAAATGGCTCACGCACAAGGATCACTTTTTCATACCGACGCTTGTCAAGCCACCTTAACAGAATCTCTAAATGTAACTAAACTCGGTGTCGATTTACTCACCTTAAACGCTTCCAAAATATACGGACCAAAAGGGATCGGCTTGCTTTACATTAAACGTGGCACGCCCTTTATTCCCGTAATGCCTGGTGGCGGGCAAGAAATGGGACGGCGTGGCGGTACCGAAAATGTGGCGGGAATTGTGGGTTTATCTGTAGCGTTGAAATTGGCGCAAAAAGAAAAAGCAGCTGAAAGTAAGCGTCTACGAACGCTGGGAAATCATCTAATCAATGGGATCACATCTGGTACCAAATCTAAACTAATTGGCCACCCCAAATCTCGCGTCGCCCACATTATCACCCTGCATTTTGATAACATCGAAGCTGGTAATCTCATCCAAGCATTAGATGAGCGCGGCATTTACGTTTCGGCTGGCTCGGCCTGTTCGGCTGAAAACACAGAAGCCTCGCATGTATTGCAAGCGATTGGCATGAGCGACAAGGAGGCTTTTGAGTGTGTGCGGTTTAGTTTGGGCAGAGAAACGACGGAGGAAAATATCAAAACGGTAGTCAAAACTGTCAACGAGATCGCCAAAGTAACTAGACACAATGGATAATGTATAAATCATACTGCATAATCGCAAGCGCTCATTAGATGTTCATAATTTCATTATTCTCGTCTATAATGTAATGAATAATGGATAATGACTAGGAATGAGTTCTCGCTCACGCTCGAACAATAATTATGATTCGAACCGTGTGAGAACTATTGCTACTTTGTCAGGGATGAATATGGATAATGAAACGCCGGAAAATATTACACCAACTTCGGGACCGATGACTAGGGCCGACGGTGTCACGATCAAAGTTGACCGCGACGCTTGTATTGGTGCTGGATCGTGCTCGGTTATTGCCGCGCTGACATTTGCGTTAGATGAAGAGCAAAAGGCGGTTATAATCAATCCCAATGGGAACAATCTTGATACGGTTTTACAGGCCGCTCAAAGTTGTCCAACCGATGCGATTATTGTTACAGATAAGGATGGGAAACAGTTATGGCCGTAAACGGAGAACGGATGACAGAAGACCGAGGACAGAAAGAACTCCAAGCCTTTTCTTGCTACCCGCTACCCGCTACCCACTACTAGCTACTGGCTATCACCACTTATCCACAGCCAAATTGCTTGCTACGCTTGACAAGCGTGGGGCATATCGCCTAGAGTGAAGCTTGAGCTCAAGCGAGCTCAATTGATCAGCAAAAATAATTTCGGAGGGAGGTGATTTTAAGTGGCAACAGGATATTGTGTAAAGTGTAAAGCTAAGGATCGTGAAATGGTTAATGCAACAAAAATTACCATGAAAAACGGTAAGCCGGCTACAACGGGAACATGCCAAGTATGCGGAACTAAGATGTTTAGAATTGGCGCGTAGTTAAATAAGCTTGCCATTTAGTAACCAAACGCCCTCGTCCTTAAAAAACGGGGGTGTTTTGGTTTAAGAAGAAATGGATAATGCATAGTGCATAAATCATAATGTAATTTATAATGGATAATTTGAAAGAGTTAAAGCGTGTTAAATATCTAAGTGTGTATATGCCTGACATGGTTTTAAGTTCTACTAACCATTGAACATTATCTATTCTGCGTTACCAATTATTCATTAACTTGTGGTATAATCTAAACCAGCGCAGTAATTGTCCGCGCTTAAATTATGAAAAAACTACAGCTCTTATTTACTAGCTTGTTGGTGCCGATAGATCTATGCGGCGTTATTTTAGCTACTCTGATCGCATCTAACTTACGCACTGCTCTCGACATTTTACCGATCGGCGAAGGTCGCGAAGTATCTATTGGCCTATTTTTTTTGATTTGGTATGCGCCAACGCTGATTTTTTTGCTTGGCACGCATCAGCTTTATCAATTATCCAACCTGCCGCATCGGGTTAATCAGCTTTTCGGGATCGTCTCTGCCAGCGGAGCCGCCGCTATGCTACTGTTTATGGCCGTATTATTTGGTCGTACGCCCTACATCACGACGCAATTTCCGGCTTGGTCTACTTGGGCATTCGGCACCTCGCTTCTGACCGTTTTTTATCTGTGGCTGTCCACAATTGTGGTTTTAACGGCGTTGCGCTGGTTTTATCGTTCAATCATTCAAAGTTTATACTCAAGCGGATTTGGCTGTTTGCGCGTGCTTTTAGTTGGCAACACTGAAGTAGCGCGCACTCTGGAGCAATCAATTCGATTAGATAATAGTATCGGTTTAAAAATCATTGGGGTTGTGAATTCCAACGGTGGCGAAACCCTGACTGGCAGTTTAGGGTCTTTGTCTGACTTACCCACCATAGTTTCACAACTCAAACCCGATCGCATTATTATGGCCGACCCAGATTTACGTTACGAAAAAACACTGCAAATAATTGAAGTAGCACATCGATCGCACATCGATTTTACATTTGCCCCCAACTTGTTTGAGGTGCTCTCGACCAATGTGACCGTCAGTAACATCGGCGGCATTCCGCTACTTAATTTACGTCGTACGCCACTAGACGGTTGGGGTAATATATTAAAACGCCTGATGGATGTAGCGGTAGCCATCATTTTATGCGTAATTTTATTACCGGTAATGATTGTGGTTGCCATGTTGATTAAACTGCAAGACGGCGGGCCGGTGTTTTACAGACAAAGTCGGGTTTGTATGGGGCTAACGTTCAAAATATTCAAGTTTCGCTCGATGATAAAAGATGCCGAGATGTTGGAAGATGAACTGCGACTTAAAACCAATGAGCGTTCCGACGGGCCATTATTTAAGATGAAAAATGATCCCCGCGTTACAAAACTCGGTCGTGTCTTGCGAAAATCACGCGTTGATGAAATCCCGCAACTATTTAATGTGTTAGCTGGACAGATGAGTTTAGTTGGGCCTCGCCCGCATTTAGCCAAAGAAATTGCCCAATATCAAACGCATCATCGTAAAGTGCTAGCCATAAAACCAGGCATGACTGGATTAGCCCAACTGTCGGGCAGTTCTGATTTAACGTTCGATGAAGAAGTACGACTTGATACCTATTACGTCGAAAATTGGTCACTCATGAAAGACATCGAGATTTTACTCAAAACACCATTCATTGTTTTATTCAAAGATCGATCAGGCGTGTGATGGAATTAGCCAAATTAAAAGTAGCGTTGGTGCACGATATTTAATCAAAATGGGTGGCGCGGAGCGAGTGCTAGATGTTTTACATCAAATGTTTCCAGAGGCGCCAGTTTACACGCTATTGTATGATCAAAACGCAACGAATAATCATTACAATGGGTGGGACGTTCGCACATCGGGGATGATGAAATTGCCGCAAAAGTTCAAACGGATTGATTACTATCGTGCCTTAATGCCGCAAGCGATCGAGTCGTTCGACTTGTCCGATTATGATTTGGTCATTTCCGATTCGTCCAGCTTTGCCAAAGGAGCCATTACGCAACCAAACTGTTTGCATATCTCGTACATTCATACTCCGACACGGTTTTTATGGTTTGATGTTGATCGGCACGTCAGTCGCGGTAAGTTTTTGGGAGTCATTAAAAAACTGATACCACTAGTCCTTCATTCTTTGCGTCAGTGGGATTTTATTGCGGCGCGCCGTCCTGACGTTTTAATTGCCAACTCTAACACCACTAAAGATCGGATTAACAAATTTTATCGTCTGGAATCTACAGTTATTTATCCGCCGGTTGATCTAAAACGCTTTGACATATCCAAAAGGGATCCGCAAGATTATTTTTTGATTGTTTCCCGTCTGGAACCACATAAAGATTTAGCAGTGGCGATTGAGGCGTGCAGTAATCTTAACATCCCGCTAAAAATAATCGGCACGGGCACACATCAGCATGTATTAGAGCGAATGGCGGGAAGCTCAATCCAATTTTTAGGAACTGTTGCTGACAATGATCGAGATAAGCTACTATACGGTGCGCGAGCCTTAATTGCGCCACAAATTGAAGATTTTGGTATAACAATGGTTGAGGCGTTGGCGGCGGGATGCCCGGTGATTGCACGCGCGGAAGGCGGCGCGACCGAAATTGTGCAACATGGTAAAACTGGTGTACTATTAAATGAGATGTCTGTTGCACATCTCTCGAACATCCTGCTTGATTTTAATCAAAATAATTTTGATAGTCACGACGTAGCCATTGCATCAGAACGTTTTAGCGCTGATCACTTCGTCACCCAATTGCGATCATTGATAATATCTAAATTAGAAATAAAGGATTAAAAATGGAACTGAGACAATATTTGGTTGTTTTGCAACGTGGCTTCGGCATAATTTTAAGTATTACGGCTATTTTTACCATTATCGTGACGGCCATTATTTACTTTAGCCCCTCAAAATACGATGCGACAACCTCAATTACGGTTGATCGCCCAATTTCGATTGATCAAAAAAATGTTAACTATTATTTATACGATAACTATTATTCACAACAATCAAGTGGCTTGTTGGCGGATACTATTATTAACTGGACGTCGTCACCGAGTATCGTCAAAGCGATCTACGCGCGGGCTGGAGTGGTTCTGCCTGAGGTGCGCAAGGTGGCGTCTCTCGGAAAAATTTTTACGGTGCGCAAACTACCGCCAGCTACAGTCAGTGTTACCATTCGTAGCGACAATGAATCTGATGGTCAAGTTTTGTTGAAGGCGACCATTGCCGAACTGAAAGAACGGTCGCTCGATTTAAGCCAAGTTAAGGGCGGCGATCAAATTGAACTACACGATAGCGGCGTGGCCAGTGCGGTCGTCAAACCATATTGGGGGCTTAATTTATTAATCAGTATTTTAACCGGGCTGATACTCGGGTTGTTTTCCGTATTCATTCGTGAGAATCTTCGTCCGTCCAAGCGTGAATAAGCAAGCATAATATTTAAGGATGTGCGATGGAGGGGACTTATGCTAAACGATATCACATCACGTCAGTCAACACTCAATGATCGCAAAAAGATTGTGAAGTTGTCGGTGGCAATAGCGGTGCCAATATCTGTCAAGCCCACGAACAATGACAAACAAGTCAATCATCAGCAGTCACGCTCCGGTGGTGTCTTCAATAATTTAATTAATTTTGGCACGTTTAAGTCGCGTTCAATTGCCATTTTTAAGCGCTATCCCGAGAATATACTTGCCAGCAGGTACGCTAATTTTCGCAAAAAACGTGTCAGACAAGGATGGGTAGCACAAATTGCGCTGGTGGCCATATTAGCAGTTGGGTTGCAAGGCGTGATACCAAATGCTCCATTCTTCCAATCACTACAAT
>CAZQEC010000006.1:0-36961 GCA_964591565.1 uncultured Candidatus Saccharibacteria bacterium
CGACTATATTAGTACTTAAAGGGCTCTACTCAATTCTCCTAGGCACGGGTAGCGAATTTTTAATAAATTCAGGGACTCACCCTACTCATAAAGCTACAGGTGACACCCTAATATTTGGGCTTTCCCGGGGGCGTAGACGCCCAGAGCAAATCAAACATTACTCTGTGCGTATCAATAATGCTCGAGCCCTCAATGACGATAGCGTGCACCGTGCCGCTATAAGAGATTAATATAAGCTTACCGGGTAGTAACAGCATGTCGGTATCGAGCTCAATATCTGGTGACAGCCAGCGAATTTCTTGTAACGGCTTTGCATAATCATTCTCAAAAAAGATCTCGCTATACGAATGGACGAACAGTTCGCGCCCACGGGTGCCATTTTTGACAATGTGCTTGGTTAGATAATGAATGTATTCATTGCCTAAAAGTTCAAAAAAGTGATCGGGTGAGGCAAGTGACGCGTATTCCTTGGTGTGTGCTAACTCCTCATAAAGCGGTCGCACCGCCTCTTGCCCCTCATAAAAACGTACTTTTGGTTTACTTGTGGAGCGGTTATAAATTGATCTAATTTCTGGTAAAACGTCGCGAAATGACTGCAGGCGTGTTTTTAGGATATTTTCAAGCTTGGCAGGGTCTTCGGCGCTATAACGACGACGACCCTTTTGCTCTACGTAAGCGACCAGCCCCTTTTTTTGCAATGACTCCAAAATATCGTAGGTGTAAGTACGTTTAATGCCGGCTTTGGTGGCGATTGGTAGCACAGTTGATTGATTAAGCTCAAGGCAAGCTAAATAAACGCGAGCTTCGCGTTCCTCCAGTCCGATTTCGGTTAACACTGTCGCTATTTCCACGATATACTCCTTTTCCCTGTCATTGCGAAAAGTGGTGAGCAAGTCGAACCACGACGAAGCAATCTGTTGCTTTAGCAACCTTCTCGACCAAAGATTCCTGGCGGAATCAGATTGCCGCGCCTTTCGTCTACGACTCAATAGCTCGCGATGACAAATACGTCACAAAACTACGACGTTATAATTCAATATTACGCTCAAAATAGCGGTTGTCAATATCAAATACTAAATACGAGCCATAATATATCGTCACCAAGTATTGACAATATGTCAGTAATAATGTATGATTGTGGCGTCACGATGAGGGTCGGCTAAAACCTTAACTCACCGTGAAGAACCAAGAAATTCAAAAATGTACCTTTTAGCTGTAAGCCCTGATCTTCGGACAGGCAGGCATAAGGATGATTCGATGTCTGTCGAAAGCATTGTTATATCAGTATCCATCGCCATCTTCGTAGTTACGTTGATTGTTGTCCTGATTATCGATGGATTTCCTGAAAGGCGCCTCAATAAAAAATATGGCGCGTATAGGACAGCAACGCATGAGCTTGTACAGTATTATGATGGGTATGATCGGGGCCCCATATATAACGTTTTTATTGTGTATGAGCTACCGAATGGACACCGCGTCATTCTCACCCACAAGGGCTATGTGCAAAACGGTTTTCGATGGTCACGGCCCTATCTTAAGTTTTTCAACGGTGTTGAATGGTCTGCAGAAGTTGATGTGCAGGGCAGAGCTGACAGATACGTCTTTCAGAAGCTCGAAGAGCTCACGAAATAGGATTGGAAAGATCTCCTTTCAGGAGAAGCCGGTCGAGGAGATGCTATTTCCTCGACCATTTCCCTGAGCAGAGAAGAAGTTCTTTGACTCTGATGTTTAACAATCCAGTGGCGACGACGGCCCAAACAGTCGTGAGGGGGACATGATGAAGGTTGTAATCACGGCAATTCTGATATGCGTCGTTCAGTTTGCACAGGCGCAATCAAGCATAATCACACGGTTTGATGGCTTTCGCGGTAGCTCGCCGAGCTACGGATTTGGTGTTGTCAGGCCCGAGATTGAAGTGTGGGCTTTAGCATTGCCCGATTATCCCGACGTAGAGATTGGAAAGTTGTTCCCGGTGAAATGTCGCGGCAATGATACCCTCCTAGTGGGCGGATACGCAGTGAGTTGGCCGAACGCCCGCCAGTACTTCGCCCTGCCGTGGGGTTATTATCAGAACACAAGCAACGGAACCACGTTATCAATTCAGTTAGGGTCATACGTCCCGCTAAATGGCGGACCGACCGTTTTCTTTTCGGACGAGTCCTCGCTGGTTCATTCTGTCGGGAACGGTGTGAGCTTGGGGTTGGCTACCGCTTTTTGGCACCAGCGCGGGGCATCCAATCCGATGCACTTCGGTCCGGTGCTGAAAGCACAGCTCAATCGGTCAATCAGTTTGAGCGCCCGTGCGTTGGTGTTTGGTAGCAAAGCTCCAGACAACTTTCGGCTTGAGCTTACCACCACGTTTTAATAGTGTCCCCGCAAGGGGCACATTTCATCAGAAAGGAACGGATAGGATGCGGATTAAACGAAAAATGCTTGAAGGTACGCTCGAAGTACTCAAAGCCAGTCAAACGGAGAGAGCACCATATTACGTGAGGGTTTTTGGCCGACAATTCCTTGTTCGGCCAGGCATTTTCTCGCCAAAGTACTTTGAGGATACCGAGTTCTTTGTGCGTGAAGTGAAGGTTAGGCCGAACGAGTCATTTCTGGAAATCGGCTCAGGGTGTGGCGCAGTCTGTATTACCAAATCCTTGGAAGGTGCCCGCCCAGTGGTTGCCGTAGACATCAACCCAATTGCTGTTGAAACTACGCGGGACAATGCCAGCGCTTACTTGACGGCAGGGAGTGTGACCGTTTATGAGGGCAACCTGTTTGGCCCGCTACCGAAGGGTCAGAGATTTGACACTATATTCTGGAACGTGCCATTTGCCTGTATTGATGACACGCCCACCCTTAGTCTGCTGGAAAGGTCGGTGATCGATCCATTCTACTTCCACCTTTGCCAGTATATTAAGGAGTCACGTTCGTATCTCAACCCTGGCGGACGACTGCTGATCGGATTCTCTAATACCCTAGGATATGTGAAGTGGCTACGGAAGTTACTGGTACAGTATGGTTTCCGATACAAGATAGTAGCGCGCACGAATGCTATGGAAACCAATCCGGTTACATTTGAACTTTACGAGGCCCGCTTGGAGTGATCCAACGCGGGTTTTTTTTATTCCCTCACCTTAAGCCCTCTCCCAAAAGGAGAGGGTATTTAAGTGTGCGACAGCTGGTCCAAAAATTGGCGGGGAGTTAGGATTTTGATAGATTTATATATACCCAGCGACAGCAAATCTTTATCGCCTGTGACAATAAATGAGCAACCACCCGCCACCGCCGCCTCAAGCACGCGGTTGTCATCTTTATCTCGTAACAGTTCTAGGGTAACGATTGGTGTTACTAGCTCAAAATGTTTTTGAATAGTCGAAGATATAAAATTAATCTGTTCGGGTGAATATCCAAACTTGGTTTTCAGCGTCTGTTCTAATTCATCAATAAGAATCACAGAAGTGATGCCTCTGATCTTATTTTTCAGTGTCTGCAAATAGATAGTTTCACAAATGCCACCAAACTCGATCGCTGATATTAGAACGTTTGTGTCAAGGACAACACGCCACACTTTATTT
This sequence comes from uncultured Candidatus Saccharibacteria bacterium, assembly GCA_964591565.1. GTDB lineage: Bacteria > Patescibacteriota > UBA1384 > CAJBMM01 > CAJBMM01 > CAZQEC01. Next base: position 3,570 of record CAZQEC010000006.1, read on the forward strand.
ATTATCGTGTCGAAAGTCATGCACTACTCGTGTTACATCATCATAACCACGTATGCCCATTTTTCTAGTCTTTTTGGCATTAGTCCGACCAATTTGTCTTATTTCATTCCATTCTTGAAGCCGTTGTGTGTAGTTATACACCAGTTCGCGCAATAGATCACTTCGAGATGAGTACTGTTTTTTGGCCAGGACATCAAACTTATTAACCAGCTCTTCAGGCATTGAGATGTTGAAAGTTTTTGTTTTCATACATTAATTGTATTGATGTTGTATGGGATTGTCAACTGTTTTTGGATGTGTTCTAAAATTTGACAAAATCAAAATCCGATTTATGCTAAAGGTATGATCGAATTTCAAAACTTCACTGTTACAATCGATAATTATGGTCGAATCACGATACCGATTCAGATTCGGCGTAAGATGGGGTTAGTGCCGGGTATGCGACTCAAAATAACAATAGAATCGCATCGTTTTATATTAAGCGTAATTTAGAATAGCGTGCTCATTGTCTATTTCCCGAATCCGTCGTATGTTTTGCTGGCAGGGCCTCTAAAATCTCACTATTACGCAAAAGAATCGTCCGGTTTGAGGTAAAGGTGAGACCTTTGTTGGGATTCATTTCAAATCCTAAATATATTACCTCAACATCGCGCTTTCTTAACTCCGCCACGGCCGGTTGTAAATCTGAATCCGAGCTACACAGCACCGCCATGTCTATCACTTTATCGCAGGCACCAGTAACCATATCTACCGCTATGCGCACATCTACCCCTTTTTCGCGAAATAAAACGTCTGATCCACCTTTGGATTTAATCACTTGCGCCCGCACGTTGCCAGCGATAATAAATTCGAAACCCTGTTTTTCCAGATTAGTTTTCAGATTGCGTTGCAAAAGAATTAATTCTTTAGATTTTTCTTTAGTTTCGGCGTGTTGGTGCAAGCGCGCGGCGTAAAATATCTTGCGAGATATCACCAAACCTTTTAAAGCGTGATCCAACAATTGATTTAGATCTATTCGAGTAATATCAAAATCAGCGCCGTTTGTTTTGCCACGGCGCATGACGTCTTGAACCTTGTGCATAAAGTTTTCGCCGTCAATGAATAAGGTAACTCGGTTTGGCATAATCATCATGGTACACCAAAAAACCTCACCGAGCCACTTGCGTGGCATAGGCGAGGCGTTTATGTATTATTTATATCAAATGTAGTTATGCAAGTCAATAGATGATCAGAGGACGGAAGACAGACGACAGAAGACGGAAAAGATCAGATTTTGCAAAATGCGGTTGAGGGGGTGAGCCAAACGCGCCCGTCGCGGGCGATTAAATCATCGGCCACTTTGGGACCCCATGATCCAGCTTCATACGGGTGTAGGGTTTGTTTGCTTGCCTTCAGAGCATCAATAAACGCCCACTCTGCCTCAACTTCCTCCGCATCCGTAAAGAACGTCTGGTCGCCGCGAATAGCATCGTACAGTAATTTTTCATAAGCATCGGGTAAATCGGTGGTTAGTTCGCGGTAGCAAAATTGCATATACGTCGGCTCAAGCTCTTCATCGTGCCCGGGCTTTTTGACCAATATCTTTAGTACGATAGCTTCATTGGGGTGAATGCGATAGATCAACACGTTTGGTTCATCGCCGCAGTCTAAATGGGACAACAGACGATTGACTGGATTCTTGAATACAACCGATATTTCAGTGGCGCTTTGCTGTAATTTCTTACCGCCCCGCACATAAATTGGAACATCTTGCCAGCGCGGTAAATTTAACTTGGTCTTAAAGGCAAAAAAAGTGTCGGCGTTTGATTGATCCCGCACTCGAGCTTCCTCGCTGTAGTGCTGGTATTGACCTAATACCAAACTGTTCTTATTGGGCACAAGATGTTCTAAAATGTGCACGCGCTCTTTAGTAATAGCTTCATTGGTAAAAGCAGACGGCGCGTTCATAGTAGCAAACGCCAGCATTTGTAATAAATGGTTTTGCCCAACGTCTTTTAATGATCCGACGGAGTCAAAATAGCCCCCACGTGCGCCGATGCCAAAATCTTCAGCGGCGGTGATTTGAATATGATCAATGTGATGATTATTCATCAACGGTTCAAAAACGCCGTTGCCGAAGCGAAAGGTTAAGATATTTTGCAAAGTTTGCTTGCCGAGATAGTGATCGAGGCGAAACACCTGCTCCGGAGTAAAGTATTTTTGTAGTAATTGATTTAATTGTCGAGCCGACTGAAGATCATTGCCGATCGGTTTTTCAATCATCAAACGTGTCCAACCGTGTTTTGGCTTGGATAGGCCGTGCGTATGTAGTTGGTCAAAGATAGTTTTATATAGGTCAGGAAAAGTGGCCAAGTAATAAATGCAGTTGACGGTGCCATTTTGCTTAAAGGTTGAAATTAGCTGTTGATATGTGACATCACTTTGCACTTCGCCAGCGATATATGAAAAACGGCTGATTAGTTTACTTTGGACATTCTCATCAATATCGTGTTTGTGATGGCGATTCTCGGTTATAAGGGCTTTTTGGATCAGATCTTCTAGGGCATCATCGCTCATCGGTTTTCGAGCAACGCCAATAATGCGCGCGTCTTCAGGCAGTAGACCATTGTTTTCCATATCATACAGTGCCGGAATGAGCTTAATTTGTGCCAGATTACTAGTAATGCCAAAGATGACGAGGGAAAAGTTGTCCATGAGGGGATTATAGCAGAAGTAGCTAGTAGCAGGTAGTAGGTAGCAAATAGCTAAAAGCGGGAGCCAAAGAGTGTGTAATTACCCAAGGGTCTCTCCCTCTCATAGGGTGAGACCCTATTCCGAGCCCAGCTACTTGACAAAGTGCAAAAAGTGTGCTAGTATGGTTGAGTTACGATCAATTCAGGCTCAAACTTGTGGTTGATCAAAGAAGTTCATGAATAATTTAATTGGAGCGACAGTTTTGAGGAGAAACACTATTAACTTCTCAACAAAATTGTCGCTCTAAATCAAAATCAGAGCGACCTGCGGATTCGTCCGCAGAACTCCTGGAGCTTATAGCGAGACGCTGGCTCCAACACCGTGGCGAGACGCCACAGAGGAGATCGTGATGTATCAGCAGAAAAGAATCGCTGTTATCGCGGAGTTTCCATTTCTAGCTAACCTTTATGCTGGCGAATGGAAATGCAGTAGCGGCAGTGGGGTACTCGGTTGTAGTAATACCGAGTACCACGACCACGTCGTCGCTGATGCGATGACTGATTTCGCAGTCCGCCGCGTCAATGAAGACGCCATGGGCATACACCCATGGGACAGTCATATCGAGGATTGGCGGACTGTGTACCTTTTTGACGGCGACGGTCAGTGGTTGGCATGCTTGACCGATCACCGGCTATCAGTCGGTGAATCCCTGATGGACGTGAACCCGAACGAAGTCGCTTATATCGTGAGGGTCGAACGCGACGATAGTAGTCTAGGCGTAGTTCTTTACAAATCAGCCTCGACGTCCCCGTTGGACAAGTGGGTCGAGAATGATGCCCGTAGAGCTCGGGAGTCGGTCAAGGCCGAAGTGGCCGAGATCGACGCCGAGGGGGAAGTAGCCCGTGACCCAATCAACGGATATCCGGGCTGACACAGATGGGTCGGAGGCGGGGCGACAACACAGTCGTTCCTGTCCATCTCTCACACCAAAATCCCGCTTTTCAGCGGGGATGAGCTATCATCGAATAACAAAGCGAGGGCTCGAGCTGCCAAGCACGAGCCCTTTCACATATCTCAAAAACCACAAAAGCACCCTTCGGTGCTCTTTTTTGTTGTCATCGCGAGCGGTAACGTAGCGATCTAATCATCATCTTTAAGTTTATAACATTGCAAGATTGCTTCTCCTCCAGAGCCCTTCGGGCGACGGATGGATCGCAATGACTACGCATTTTTCCGCGCCTAATACCTTATACCTGATACCTGATACAACAGGCGGCTCGTGTTGGCCGTTTTGATCATCCAGCGAGTAGTGCAAAGCGCTACCCGAGGACGCCGCCCCTACTGGCTACTAAAAACGGGTGGCTCGTGCGCCACCCCTACTCACAATTGTGTATGATGTGGTATTATCAGCACATGGAAAGTACAATTTTAGTGACGGGTGGGGCGGGGTACATTGGTTCTCACACGGTGCGTGTATTGCTGGAAGCGGGGCGCAAAGTGGTGGTTTTAGATAACCTGTCAGCTGGGAAACTGATGGCAGTGCCGAAAGGCGCGCTTTTCGAAAAGTGCGACACGCGAGATCTGCCTGAATTAATCAAAGTATTCGCTAAACATCGCCCGAGTGCGGTCCTGCATTTTGCCGCTTGGTTGGCGGCGGGCGATTCTGTTTATAAACCACTCGAGTACTACGACAATAACGTGGTCGGATCAATTCGTCTACTCACTGCCATGGCACAATTTAACGTCAAGCACTTTGTATTCTCATCTACCAGCGCCGTTTACGGGCAACCAGACCATGTGCCGATAATTGAGAACTTTCCATTTCACCCCGAAAGCCCTTACGGACAAACTAAGTTGGCGGTCGAGCAAATTTTGCCGTGGGCTGAATTGGCGCATGGTATCAAATCGGTGGCTTTGCGGTATTTTAATGCCGCTGGAGCACACCCGGATGGCACGATGGGTCTTGATACACCTGACCCGACTCAATTAATTCCGCGGGCTATCACGGCCATTTTGCGACACCAGCCGGTTGAAATTAACGGCACCGATTGGCCAACTCCAGACGGTACTTGCATTCGCGACTACATTCATGTTTGCGACTTAGCCGAGGCGCATGTAAAAAGCTTGGAGCATCTCGAAAATGGTGGCAAAAGCACCGCTTACAATCTCGGCACTGGTCATGGCACTAGTGTTAAGCAAATTATCACTGCCATCGAAAAAGTGAGCGGACGCCAGTTTAAAATTAAGCTCAATCCGCGGCGCCCCGGAGATCCAGCCCAATCTTTCGCCAACTGCGACAAAGCGTTTCGCGAGCTGGCTTGGAAACCTAAGTTTACCGACGTGAATGATATTGTCAAAACGGCCTGGCAGTGGCATTCAACCCATCCGCAAGGGTATGGACGCGAGGAATGAAATTCCGACTGTCTAACGAGCTTACTTGCGAGTATAATTAAACTGTGTAATCAAACGGGGGAAACTATGGAAGCGATGATTGACTTAAAAAATGTGACCAAATCTTTTGGGCGGAATATGGCGGTTAATGCGGTGTCGCTCGGCGTACCAAAGGCAAATATCTACGGTTTTTTAGGTCCGAATGGAGCTGGTAAATCGACCACAATTCGTTTAATAACCGGCATCTTATCACCAGACGCCGGAAGTGTGAGTGTTGGCGGTATTAATCTCGCCAAAGATCCAGTTAAAGCAAAGTCTATGATCGGCTACATTCCCGACGAGCCGTATGTTTACCGTTATTTAACTGGACGGGAGTTTTTGCATTTTATCGGCACCGTTTTTGCGGTATCGCATCACGAACAGGTATTACGCATCAAGCATCTGCAAAACATTTTCCCGAACGTCGAATCGCTTGACGCGCCATTTTATACTTACTCGAGGGGAACGCGGCAAAAATTGGTGTTTATGGCGGCGCTATTGCATCAGCCGCAAGTTTTAGTGATTGATGAGCCGATGGTTGGACTAGATCCCTTAAGTGCTCGCGCGGTTAAAAACGTGCTCAAAAGTGAGGTGAAAGAACGCGGTGTGACGGTTTTTTTGTCCACTCACACATTATCCATTGCCGAAGAAATTTGTAACACGGTGGCCATTATTGATCATGGACGACTGGTGGCAGAAGGTACACTAGAGCAGTTGCGTCACAAAACGCATCAAAAATCGGCCGATTTAGAGTCGGTGTTTTTACATTTAACGTAAAGTCAGGAATAAAATAATGCAGCAAATTTTGGCCCTGCGCCTCCATCTTAATCGACTGTTTTGGACCAAAAGTTCGGGCGTGCAGAAACTGGTCGCCTCGGCGTTTTTAATCGTACTTTTAGCGGTAATGTTTGGGGTAGGCGCTTTTGCCTATCTATCATTTAACTTCTTACACATTTCTGACGGTGGAGGGGTTGAGCTAGAGCTATACGCATTGTCAATCGGATTGACCTTGCTTTTCGCTCTTTTTGTCGTCGCGAGTTTCGTGAGCTATCAAAGTTTGGCTTTTGTCGCCACCGATCTCGAGCTGTTTTTTTCCTTGCCTCTTAAGCCGAGTCAAATCGCTGCCGAAAAATTGATTGAAAACTTGTTGATCTCTGGTTGGGGCATTTTGTGCCTTGGTTTGCCCGTTATTATCGGGTTTGGATTGGTTGAACATGGTGGACCAGATTATTATGTAGTTACGTTGTTGGCGTTGATACTAATAGCTGTTCTGGCGGCCCTGATCGGTAGTGCCTTGGCGGTGGTGATTAGATTAATGCTGGCAGGACTGCCCAAGCTGTTTATCCGCGTGTTGTCGTTCGCCGTCTTTTTGGTCGTTATTCGACTGGTTGGGCTAATTGTTCTTCCAGATATTGCTCGCATTGATAGTGTTATATCAAATGATTTGCCATTCACCTTACAGTCGGTGACACGTCCGCTAGTGCAATGGTTACCATCTTATCAGCTCGCTTCTTTGGTTGGCTCAACGGTTGGCATAGCCACTGATTACACTAATTTGTTAAAATTAGTGTTCATATTTGTGGCAGTTTGCGGCGGTGGATGGTGGCTGATCGATAAATATTACCTCAAAAGTTGGCAAAGCGCCTACGAGGTAACACCTGAAGTCAGTTTAATCTCTGCCACGTCTTTTTTTGCCAATCGGCGGATGTTGTGGGAAAAGCGTGAAATCATCCAACTCCTGCGCGACCTGCGCAGTGGTGGACAACTGGCTTTTATGGCTATTTTGCTGGCGTTTTGTCTGCTCGTGCTCGGATTTACTTATCGCGCGCACGATGTGCCGGTGCAGTGGCAAGCTGGTATTTTAGCGTTGTTAGTGGGTATATTTGGATACTGTTTGGCTACGCTGTCACTACGGTTTATTTTTCCATCCATTAGTTTGGAAAGTCGGTCAATATGGCTGGCTTGGTCTTGCCCAGTCAGTGTAGAACGATTAATTTTAGCAAAATGGGTGGTGAGTTTGGGATTGATTATTACCTGTGCCAGCGTTTTGGGTATTTTGTGTTTAATAATGTTGCCGTTTGCATTGCCAATAAAGTTACTAGTTTTCGCTTATTTGCTCATTTTAGCTGGTATGATTGGGTCAATTCAGCTCGGGCTAGGTTTATCCTACCCGAATTTTCATGAATCTGACCCGGGGGCGTTAAGCACCACCGGCCCAGGCTTGGTGGCGGTCGTAATTAGTCTATTATTGGTTACCGTATCTGCGCTAACAGTCCGTCAAGACGCGGCGCGAATGCTGGACGGGGATTATACGTCGGCCATTTTACACATTATTCTGTGGTCTGGTGCCACGATTATCTTAATCACTGGCTGGATCAAGCATTCCTACAAAGCGGCGAAGGGGTATGAGTTTTAGAATTCTACGCACATAATTTAGATCTTGACGGTGCTAATGATCTGTATATACAATAGAGATACAAACAATAAATAAGGATTTTTATGTCCGCAAATAAACTAATACCAATTAATCTGCGTCTGCCGCAGAATCTGATAAATGAAAGTGATCAAATGGCAAAACGAGAAGGCAGTAGTCGTACCGAGCTGGTGCGTGCGGCGCTACGTTCATACATCGAGCGACGACAAAGACTTCGTGCTGTTTATAATATCGTTGCACGCCGAGGCGTGGCTGCTGGAATTAACACACTTCAAGATGTTGAGGATGCGTTAAATCAGGCGAAAACTAAGATCCACGGCAAATAGATGAATGTTGTCGTTGACGCCAACATTATCATTTCTGCTTTGCGCTTTGGCGGTGTACCTCGTCAGCTACTTGAGGCGATCAATAAAGGCGACGTTGCTGGGTTTACATCGGGAATCACCATGCAGGAGATCGAGGAAGTGCTCTTGCGGAAGTTTCAGGTTACCCCTGCAGAGTGGATGATGATTGCCGAGGTGCTTCGAGACACTCTGGTTGTAGTTCCAACATCTAAAGTTCCCAAGGTGACAGAGCTACGCGACACACGCGACCTGCATATTTTGGCATCGGCAGAACTTTGCTCTGCCGATTATATTATTAGCGGTGATCATGACCTACTCATTTTGGGACAGTACAAAAGCATTCCCATAATGAAAGCGAGTGATTTTATAGAACAGCTTGGTGTCAATTAATTTCGAATTGTCAGCTATTGGCGAAGTTTAATGGTTGAAAACCGTGAGCGATGGTGAACAGAGTCGAACCAGAGTCGAATGGTAGCCCCACGGGGAGTCGAACCCCGGTTTTCAGGATGAGAACCTGATGTCCTAACCGCTAGACGATGAGGCCGAACCGCCATATTGTATCACGATTGGCACATTTGATCTACTAATTTGGAATATAGAATATGGAATATAGAATATGTGCATTGGCTATCGCTGGCGCTCGAACAATACTCGCCACACGGCTCATTAGTGCTCGCATACGCTCGGCACAATAAAAATTGTTTGATTGTACATCGGACGGTGATATTTTATCGACATTTTTTTGTTTAACTTATCTCTTGAGGTATACTAAAATCAGTAACTAAAAGAGGGGTATGGGGCTAATTGCCGGACAATTTGGTTTTATTAATTGGTGGGCTAGGCTTTTCCCCTTGCGAATAATCGAATGGGGTAAGGGACTAGTGGCTTTGGTGGCCGATGTTTTTGCCGTTAAAGCTATGGCCACACACCTTGGCGAAGCCATTTTTCAGGACCCAACTTGGCAAGGGCGTTTGATCGGCGTTGCTATTCGCTTAGCTCGAATTGGTGTTGGTGCGTTTGCTGAGCTGACGACGATTATTTTTGTGGGATGCGTACTAATTGGCTGGTACGTTTTGCCACTGATTGCGATAGCGGGAGTGGTCAAATGACTGCGTCAGACATTCAATTTCACACCTCTACCACACGCTTTATTCAAGAATGGCGAGCTAGCGAATCTTTAAGCCATTTTGGAAGAGTAACTTCATATTTAACGCTGGCGTTGAGCGGATTGGTGTTCGTATTACATATTGTATTTTCTGTATCTAACGGTGAATTGCCACTTATCTCATTATTAGATGGTACTACTACATCGCGTATAACTTGGTTAACCATTCTACTAGATGTTCCAGCGGGGTACATTTTGCAAGAAATTTCTCGACGCCGTAAGTATACCTCGAAGGACGATGTATATGCTTTTCTTGATCCTATATCCAAAATATTGATGGTACAAATGTTGGTGGCGTCAAAAACTGCCGGGCAATCTTTGGGCGTTAATAATGCTTTGAGTATGATGTTGGGTAGTAACTATATGGTAAACTTGCTAGCACAATTGGAAGTTAGCGCTGAAGCGGCAAAAGGCGCGATAATAAAGTCCAATGTTGACGAAGGCAGCGATGCCAAGGGTGAATTAACTCAAACTATGCGTCAGTATCTGATTGTGAGCGCGGGCAGGGCGCTCTTAAGGGGCGACAACTCCTTTGGTGTCGCCGATATTTTTCTGACTATGCTGGAACAAGATGAGGTTATTAAACAGCAGTTCGCACCACTTAATATTACACCCGAGAGATGGCAGATGGTGCTTGGTTGGCTATCAACACGCGATCATCTGCGACAATCGTACTTGACGATGCACCAAAAACGACAACACATTGGGACAAAAAATCGAGCTTGGACTTCAATACCGACGCCCCACTTAAACCACTATAGTTCAGACATGACTTACGCCGCCGCTTATGGAGCGGCCCCGCTAATAAACGTCAGAAATGAGCTAGTGCAGTTTGCAATACGAGTGTTAGCGGGCGCCACCAAAAATAGTATGTTGCTAGTGGGAGAAGCGGGGGTCGGCAAATCATCCATTATTGAGTCAATTGCCCTAAAAATGCTGTCTGACGACGTGCCACCGGCTCTGCAGGATAAACGGTTAATTAAATTGGATACGGCGGCTTTGCATGGTGGAGAGCGTGGGTTCGCTAGCACCTTTGAAGGGGTAATTGGCGAGGCGGAGCAGGCCGGAAACGTTATTCTTTTCATCCCAGAGCTACAAGATTTGGCCACCGAGCATGTGGAAGGTATGTCGTCGGCCGAGCTACTTCTACCAATTTTAGAACGCGGACGCATGCAAATAATCGCCGCTACCACCATGAAAGAATATCACTTGAACATTGAAAAAAGTTCCAGTTTGGCGGACGCTTTTGTCGTAGTCGAAGTGCCAGAAATGAGCCCGCAGGACGCAGTAAAAGCGCTCCAAGAGAGTGCCTTAACACTTGAAGCCAGGCATCATGTCACTATTTTAGCCGCGGCTATTGAAGCGGCTGTTAGTTTGAGCGCTAAATACATTCACGATCACGTTTTACCCGAAAAGGCCATTACATTATTGGATGAAGCGGCGGGGTTATCGGCTCAAGGCGATAAGGTAGTGACAGTTGAGGTGGTCAGGCAAGTGTTAAGTGATTCAATTAAAGTGCCACTGGAAAAAGTGGGGACAAACGAACAGCGCCTGTTACTTAATCTTGAAAGCGAACTCCACGCCCGCGTAGTTGGGCAAGACGAAGCGGTCGTGGCGGTTTCCGAAGCCCTACGACGGTCTCGGGCTGGTTTAGGCGATGCTAATCGTCCAATTGGGGTATTTTTGTTTGTCGGACCAACTGGTGTAGGTAAGACCGAACTGGCCAAGGCGTTGGCCGAAGTTTACTTTCAGAGCCCGGACGCATTTGTGCGTTTAGACATGTCTGAATTTAGAGGCGCCGACGCCGGTGTCAAACTGATCGGTGGTGCCGGCGAAGAGGGTTCGCTGACCAGCCCGGTGCGTACCCGTCCGTTTGTTTTACTACTCTTAGACGAGTTTGAAAAAGCCAGTGACGCGGCGCGCAACTTGTTCCTATCTGTTTTTGATGATGGACGGTTAACTGATGGCGAGGGTCACTTAGTTGATTTTAAAAACACCATCATTATTGCCACATCTAACGCCGGATCGCTGGAAATTCAGCAGGCGACTGTCGCCAACGTGAACTACACCGATATGCGCGCCAAATTAACCAGTGAGATATTGCCAAAGGTATTTCGTCCCGAGCTGTTAAACAGGTTTGATGGGGTGATAGTGTTTAAGACATTGACCGTCGCGGAGATCGTTGAAATCGCTCGATTGGAGCTTAATAATGTGGTGACTAGGGTCAAGAATACATCGGGTATCGTCTTGAAATTTACCGACGCGGCCACGGCGCGGATTGGTCAAATGGGATTCGATCCGCAATATGGTGGGCGACCTTTGCGACGAGCCATTCAGGATCACATTGAAGCGCCACTAGCCCAGAAACTGCTGACTGGTCAGTTTGAGCGTGGTCAAGTGGTTACGTTTGACGAAAGTGATATAAAGTAGGTCTTAATTTTTGGCACTATCACTTGGATGGTCTTGCAGATAACGTTTTAATATATCTGCCACCATACCCGGTTCGTACTCGGCTTTGACTAAATAGTTAACCGCGCCCAAACTGCGCGCCTTTTCGCCGCTGGTGTGCTCGGGCAAGTTGGTGGTAATGAACACCGGAATGGCTTTAGTTTCTTCGGTTTCTTTAAGTGTTTTTAAGACGTCAAAGCCGTTCATATTCGGCATAATAATGTCCAGCAAAATGACGCTGGGCAGTTCCTTTTTGGCGATATCAATGCCGTCAAGACCATTAGACGCCATAAAGACTGTATATCCGTCCTGTTCGAGCTTCATACGATACATATCGAGAATCGCTGGTTCATCGTCAATCAAGAGTACGCTTGCCATTTTTCAGTCCTTTCGCCAATTTGTAGTTTACTTATTCATACCATATCAATCATCATCTGGGAAGTGCTATATAAAACGTCGAGCCCTTGCCCTCAGTACTTTTAACCCATATTTTGCCGTTGTGACGCTCCACAATAATCCGAGCAATGTACAGACCGAGTCCAGTTCCTTTTGAATCAACGTTAACGGCGTTGGCGCAACGATAAAAACGCTGGAACAGTTTGGCTGTTTCACCCGTTGGCACGCCAATCCCATTGTCCGTGATGCTAATGAGAACATCATGCGCTCTCGGTTCGCTAGACACCTCTACAGTGCCACCATCTGGAGTATATTTAATGGCGTTATCGATCAGGTTTTGCAGAACTTGGGCCATTTTTTCAGTGTCAATCGAAATTGCGGGCAAACTAACCGATGGTTTTTTGTAGGTCATCTTTATTTTTTTGTGTGCCGCGAGTGGCATCATTTCATCAATCAAAGGTGGAATTAGTTCGTTGACTTTAATAGTGGTGAAGTTAAGGGTAATTTTTCGCTCCTCGAGACGCGAGATGGACAACAACTCCGACACTAGGTGCACCATCCGTTTAGTAGCTTGCAGAGATTGATTTAGAAAATAGTTTTGTTTTTCGCTCATTTTGCCAATATCGCCAGAGATCAGCATGGAAATGTGCCCACGAATGATGGACAGTGGGGTGAATAGTTGATGGGAGGTCATGGACACAAAATCGTGCTCAAGCGACTCGGCGGCGTGAATTTTGGTCAGATCGCGAATTAGTATCAAACTAGCACCGCGATGCCCCTCGTGTTTTTTAGCCCGACCAAAGTGGACGCCTAGGTCAATCGGTCGTCCGTCTTTGGTAGTAAATATGACCTCTTCGTAGTAATCTGGTTTTTGGTCGGTCAAAAACGCCAGCCCGAAGCTTAAGCCGGTTTCTTTATATTTTTCGCATCTAAATACATTGGAAACTAGCTGACCGATCACCTCAGACTTGGTGTAGCCAGTGATGGCGGTGACGGAGTCATTAATGCGCAAAACGTGATTATCCTTATCCAAAATAATAATGCCGTCGTGGCTCAACTCTAAAAACGCTTCCAGGCGTTCCTTTTGAAACTTAATCTCGCGGCTTTCCGTTTCGATTTCAGCTCGTTCGCCCGCCGATTCTTTCATGGCTATGTGAGTACGTAAAGTCCAGTAGCCAGCCAGCCAAATTAAGGCAATCACGGTCATACGCGAGGCGAATGGATCGTAGCTTAAGAATCCAAAGTAAGCCGCCGCCACAACCACCCCAGCCCAGATAAAGATATCAATAATGTTATTGGTTTTTTTGAGCATTGTTTATATTATATCTCATAACCGTGCCAGATGACAAAAATAGCCGACATTGTGCCAATTTTGTGGTATAGTGTGGGCATGAGTAAAGTAAAAATAGATGCAAAATATGATACTGCACTTGCCTCGTCTAATGGCGGTCGGGTAGTTGTTAAAATTGGCTCGCGCTTAGTGGTCGGTGATCGTGGCATACATCGAGATTTTTTGTTAGGATTATTAGATCAAGTGTCACAGTTGATTAAAGGTGGCTTTCAGCCGTTAATTGTGCTTTCAGGCGCGGTGGCGTCTGGTAGCGTTGCTGGTAGTCAGCTTTCAGTGCAAGCACAAGCGGCTATTGGTCAAATGATGTTAAGCACCGCCGTACAACTTTCGGCCCAAACGTGTCATTTATCCGTTGCTCAGTTGCTAGTTTCGCGGAGCGATATTATGGATCGCGACCGATATGGAATTTTAGAAAAAACATTAGAAGACTTGACTGCTCATAATATTATCCCGATCATTAACGAAAACGACGCATTATTGGCGCTGAATGCGCCAAATTTTGTTGATAACGATCAACTTGCCACTGTTATGGCTATTATCGCAAAGGCAGAACACATTGTTATTTTAACTAGCATTGGTGGAGTATTTGCGGAAAACCCAGATCGAAATCCGGACGCGGCTTTAATTAAAATTATACCGAGCATCAGTGGAGAAGTCATAAAACAACTAGCTCATGGGAAGAATGATTTTGGCAGAGGGGGTATGGCCAGTAAGTTGCGGGCGGCGCGTATTGCCACTGCAGTCGGAATTACGGTGCATATTACGGGATATTTGGAACACAGTCTGGTGGACCTACTCATCAAGAAAAAACCGAGTGGTACCGTATGTGTTGCCCACGGGAATATAATTCGTCATTTGTATGCGCGTGACCGCTGGATTATTTCAGCCCATAACTCCGGGGCGTTTATTCAAGTGGATGAAGGTGCTAAGGCCGCGCTCATTAAACGCAAAAGCTTGCTTGCGGTAGGTATTACTAAACATATCGGACAATTTAGCAAAGGTGATTCAGTTGAAGTGATTGATAATCAAACAAACACCATAGCATTAGGCTTGGCCAGTATTTCTTCTGATGAGTTAGATCGTTTGGTCGAAAATCCTTACAATATTGAAGTTATTCACGCAAATAATATGAGGTTAGTATGAAGCAATTACCGATTGTGATTATTGGTGGCGGGGTAATGGGGGGAGCTATTGCCGAGAGACTAATAAAGGATGAATATTGCAAACCTCCCGAAATGAGTATTGTGGAACGAGACGCTAATAGACGAGTTTATCTTTCACAAACGTTGCCAGGTGTACACATTCTACCCAAAATGGTTAAACTGCAGACGAGTGAGGCACTTGTGCTTTTAGCAATTAAGCCACAAGATTCACACGAAGCATTTATTCAACTTAAGGAAGCTGGCTTCGTACAAGGTATGGTTGTTTCTGTAATGGCGGGGATTAAGTTAGCAAAATTACAACGAGAGTTCCCACAAGCGCACATTATTCGGGCTATGCCAAATATAGCTGTGGCTGTTGGTGAAGGGGTAATTGGATGGGCAAGTTCGTCTGAAATTTCAACTGAAGAGCGAGAAATTGTCGAGGGGCTATTTGCATCACTTGGAAAGCATTATCTATTAGATGAAGATCAACTTGATGCAATAACTGCGATTTCAGGTTCTGGTCCGGCTTATCTATATATGTTTGTTACCGACATACTTAATGCGGCTCGTGCATTAAATTTGGGCGATCAACTTACAAGCGAAATTGTGAAGCAAACTATTGTTGGTGCGGCAATGCTATATCAAATACAAAATATTGATGCGATCACATTGGCAAATAAAGTAACCTCAAAAGGTGGTAGTACACAAGCGGCTCGGGAAGTATTGAATCAATATCATTCTAGTGAAATGTGGCAAAAGGCAATTCTGGCGGCCTATCATCGCTCTCAAGAAATTGGCTCAAGTTCGGATGACAAAAAGTGATCGCCGAAATTTGCCTACCGTATTAACTGGACTAAATGTGCTGAATTTGTTATTATGCGGGTATTAGCCGTTAAGCACATTGACAACTTACCATCATTCGCCAACTTCGCACAGAAAGGCACTAGGATGATTTGTGTAGACAAGCTCTATTTGGAGCTGGGAACGCGTGTGGTGCTACGCGATATATCCTTTGTCATTGCTGACGGAGAGAAGATCGGGCTGGTTGGACATAACGGCGCCGGTAAAACCTCTCTCTTGAAGATTTTGGCGGGATTGATAGCACCAGATCGTGGTAAACTGCAGGTGAGTGGGCGAAGGGCAAGCAAAATTAGCTATGTCCCGCAGTATCTCTCGCTTGACAATAACCAGTCCGAGATGGATGTTCTATCCTACATGCTAGAAGGTCGTGGTCTGCTTACCTTACTGAAACAGCTTCATGATATAGAGCAACACATGGAGGAAACAAAAGACCCCGATGCTATCAACGACCTGATTGAGCAACACCAAAATATACAGCAACAGTATTTCGATCTTGAGGGTTATGTGGCTGAAGATCGGGTGATCGAGATTCTATCAGGTATCGGACTTAATTGGGTCGATCTTGATCAAGCAGTTTCAAGCTTGAGTGGAGGACAGAAATCGCGCTTGGCTATCGCTCGCATTCTCTTCGAAGATTCAGACGTTCTGCTTCTCGACGAACCTACCAATCATATGGACGCGGAAGCTGTGGATTGGCTTGGTCGCTACCTAGCCAAATCAGCCCAGACCGTCATTGCAGTTTCTCACCTTGCAACCTTTCTTGACCAGTTTGTTGAACGGATTCTTTACCTCGAGCGGCAAACCAGCACCGTTGAGTCGTTCTCTGGTAATTTTAGCCAGATGATCCTATCACGCCAGAATCGAAGGATTACAACAGAGCGAGATCGGTTAAAGACAGCTGTCCGGATACGAAAATTGAAAGAGTACATTCGAACCGTTCCTTTAAGTAAGTCGGGCATCAAACATAGTCGTGAAAAAGAATTAGAGCGACTTGAATCTACTATGCCCACTCTCGTAACTGAACGAGAAATAATGGTACGGTTCAGCCCACGCGTCACGCTTACCAAAAACGCAATCTCCGCTTCTAATCTGACCAAGTCGTTTGGCGACCACCGAGTTCTGTCAGGGGTATCATTAATTGTTGAGCCACACGATCGGCTTGGAATTGTTGGGGTAAATGGTGCTGGTAAAACTACCCTGTTGCGTATACTGGCTGGGGCCACAAAGCCAGATAGTGGTAGAGTGGACAAACATTCCCGCATAGAGCTTGGTTGGTATGAGCAAGAACAGGAAGGGTTGCACGAAGAGCTATCAGTTCTCGAAGAAGCCAAGCTTGCTAGTGCTGGAATGTCGGAACAACAGATTCGGGCCACATTGGCACACTTTCTGCTGGCTGACAAAGTACAACAGACAGTAAGTACCTTAAGCCGGGGCGAAAGAAATCGCCTGGTAATGTGCAAACTAATGCTGACCAGACCCAATCTGCTACTTCTAGACGAGCCTACCAACCACCTCGACCGACCAACACAAGTTCGCCTCAAAGCGGCGTTGGCAGACTACGTTGGATCGATTATCATCGTCAGCCACGACCTCGAATTCCTAGAAGGAATCGGAGTGGAGTGGGTACTCCATCTGCCGCAAGGCAAGTTAGTCCCGCTTAGCCGATTCATATCAGAAGGAGTAGCTAATGAAAGGCTTTTCACTCCAACTCAAACCGGTCGGTAGTGCCTGCAATATCGCCTGTGAGTACTGTTACGTCGCACCGTTTCGACCGAAACACTTAACGGTGATGTCAGATGAGGTGCTATCTCGCGTTTTATCTGGATGTATAACAGGATCGGAATATCCAGTCATCACTTGGCACGGCGGAGAGCCAACTTTGGCAGGATACGACTTCTTCGCTCGGGCCATCGAACTAATGGAGCAGTTTCGCCGACCATCGCAAGAGGTGTGGAATGTGCTTCAAACCAACGCCACTTTGATCTCTCCGCGTTTCGCAGAACTGCTGTCTAACGCCAAGTTTGAGGTAAGTATCAGTCTCGACGGACCTCAGCATGTGCACAATCTGCATAGGATTGATAGACGAGGAAGACCAACGTTCGCTCAGGTGAGTAAGGGCATCGAGACACTGCGATCCGCAGGGTTTAACCCTGCAGTTATCGCCACCGTCACCCAGTCATCCCTGCCATTTCCGACAGAGACCCTCCATTTTCTGGTGGAAAACGGATTTCGGGACATCAAGTACAGCCCTGTTTACGATTCCGCCACGGATCGCTTCAGTATCACTAGCAACCAGTGGTTCGGTTACCTCAAGGCGGTGTTTCTAGCATGGATTGAACTGGCCGACGCAGACATCCATATACGGGAACTCGACGAGGTGATTGCATGGCTGGACGGATCATCGTTATCACTTTGCTCTAGTGACCAGACCTGCCTCAACTGGGTATCCGTCGACCCTGATGGCAATCTCTACCCGTGTGAGTATTTGCGCACCTGCCACTCCTACGGCAACATTATGGAGATGTGTTTGGCAGACATAATACTTACTCCCACATACCAGGCATTCCGTCAGGCTACTCTGGCTACGAATGACCAGTGTAGCAACTGCCGTTTTCAACAATGGTGTGGCAACGGTTGCCCAGCCACCCGCATCACTCCCAGCGGGCAGATAGCCGCCTCTGGCGTCTACGTCTATTGCAGAGAGCGCCAGAAGTTGTACAATCTGGTTAAGACCACCTTTGCGCAAGTGCTCGGTGATCCCACTCTACAGAAAGGAGGAACAAAAGTATGAAGCGCGACTTCATCCTGAAGGTCCTGGAGGATCTCAAGAAGAAGAACGCCGCCGCCAAAGACGCTTCGTGGCGCGGTACCCGCTCCAACTGGATCAAGTGCTAGACTCGCATGTTGCGACAACTAGTGCCAGATCCGCCCCGCCCCGTAATCGGCTTGCCGGTTCCGGGGTGTCTCTTTCTCTTATATCAAAGCTCAACTCAATATTCGCAAAGATTACTCGTTAGACGGTCGTCATTTCATGCTTCGCGTCCATAATTTATATTCAAGATCAATTTCTGAGTATCCAAATAAGCCAACGCCCCATTCGGCATAGTGTAAAATGCCTTGCAGTGATGACCAAAGTAATTGGCTCGGATTATCGGAATGTCTCGATTTCCTATGACGGCTAGAACCAAATCAGAAATGGATCGTTTTGTGTCGTTCCACTGATCTATATGCCCAATTATCAGACCATTTATTTTGCTTAAGACCCCGCTATTTTTGAGCTGATATAATTGGTACTCAAAAGTGTGCATTCCTTCCTCAACATCTTCTATAAAAAGAATTGTCTCATCAAACGATGGGGAATAGGGGGTGGCTAAAAGTGAATTAACAATAAACAAATTTCCGCCTATCAATTTTCCTTTTGCCAAGCCGTGTCGGATGACATCAAAACTTGGATATTCAACATTTTGGTTGTGCGAGGTGAGCATATCTAATAAGAAATTAACCGAAGAACGATCGATTGATGCTAAATTGTTAACGTTTGGCCCGTGAAAGGTCACTAGATTTGATTTGTGATGAATAGCTAAAAGCAAAGTGGTTATATCACTAAACCCAATTATGATTTTTGGGTTAGATGCGATTGCTTTATAATCCAAAAGCGGTAAAAGTTGATTGCATGCATCGCCTCCCAACGCAGCCCAAATTACCTTTATGGACGGGTCTTTTACCAAAGACATAAACTCTTTAGATCGATCTAACGGCTTGCCAGCCGCTTCACCATAATGCCAAGTGAGACTTTTAGTGCGACGAACCCTAAAACCCTCGTCTTCAATCAAATTGATCCCAGCTTCAATTACTTTCTCGAATCCGCCGATATGACGAGAAGGAGCGAAAATAGCAACGATATCATTTTTATTTAACACCATGGGCTTTATCATACACTGAATATACCCTCGATTTTCATATGAAACAATACAAGCACGAATCAGCCCTCAGTTGCACTAAACTCCAAAATATGTATAATAATCAATAGGGATTAAATGGATCACAATCTTAAAGTAATATTACAAAACGCGCGCGATTCCGCCGATATTGTCGGTACACTTTCAATTCAAAAGCGTAATGGTGTATTAAAATCTTTAGCAGAAGCGCTGATGAAACACACATCTAAAATTATGGCGGCTAATGCCAAAGATTTTGCGGTTTTGCCCTCTAATTATGCACTGGCCGATCGGCTGTGGATGACTGAAATACGTATTAAAAAAATGGCGCAAACTTTGACGCTGCTCGCTAAAATGCCTGATCCTCTGGGCGTAGAAAGAGAGGCGCGCGTAATGCCAAACAAACTGATGATACGGCGGGTCAGTGTGCCGCTAGGCGTGCTTGGAATTATTTACGAAGCTCGACCAGACATTACTATTGAAATTAGCGGTTTAGCCATAAAATCTGGTAATGTTGCGGTACTAAAAGGTGGGACTGACGCATATCATACCAACGTGTGTTTAGTTGAGGTTATGCACAAAGTGCTTGATGAACACCAACTCCCACGTTCAATTATTAGCATAATTAATCCGAAAAATCGTCAATTGGTCAGGCAAATGTTGAGAGCGAATGACTTTATTGATGTTATTATCCCTCGTGGTGGGCAGTCTCTAATTGAATATGTCAGAGAAAATGCAAGCGTGCCGATTATCGAAACCGGTGCGGGAGTTTGCCATATTTATGTGCATAGAAATGCAAATCTTGAATGGGCTAAAAACAGTGTAATAAATGCCAAATTACGCAGACCTAGCGTATGTAATGCCCTTGATACTTTGCTTGTTGATCGAGAAGTCGCGGAAGTCTTGCTAAAAGCAGTGGCAGATTCGTTAATCGCGGACAGTGTATTAATTCACGCCGACGAGCGCAGTTTTTCTATTCTAAAGCACATTTATCCCCAGCATTTATTAACTAAAGCGACCAAGTCCGATTTCGGCAAAGAATTTTTAGGTTATGAAATGGCGATAAAAGTAGTGCGTGGTAGTCAAGAGGCAATGAAGCATATAGCGCGCTACGGGTCACGTCATTCTGAGGCGATTATGACTGATAATAATGACGTAGCCGAGGATTTTGTAAATCATATCGATGCCGCTGCCGTTTATATAAATGCCCCCACCAGCTTTACCGATGGTTTTGAATTCGGGTTGGGTGCAGAGGTGGGCATTAGTACGCAAAAATTGCATGCACGCGGACCGATGGGCTTAGAGGCGCTGACTTCGTCTAAATGGATTATTCGCGGTCAGGGGCAAGTTAGGTCTGTATAAGCTTGGTTTTTTTGAGCATTGCTTACAGTATACACTGCATTTAATTGAAAAATATATACCGTATAAATTGGTGACTTTTTAACGTCTTGACTTGCAGATGGTCTAAGTATAGTGTCACAATTACGTTATTGCTCTCGAGAATAAATGAAACAAGGATTCAGATAAAAAATAACCTTAAGAGCACTACTTACGCAGTTGAGCATGATTTTTGCTCTGATGGGATTCTGAAACGAGTAGTTACACACGCATTCGCGAACAGAATGACACTGAAGTGCGTAAGTCGTGAAGAGGTAGATATTTGTTATGAGAATACACTCTAAAAAAACTGATCCTAATGAAAGTGTAATTGTTTTTGATATTGGTGGCACATGGTTTAGAAGTGCAGTTTTGTCAGGAAACGTTGTTCGTTTTAAGTTTAAAAAAGAGGCAATTAATTTTAAAAATTATCCAGAAAAAACTATTGAAGAGTTACACAATGGACTTGTTGAATATTTCATTGACAATACCAACAGATTAAAAGAAAAAGCTGGGATAAACGGCGAAGTCACTGTTGGTATATCCATGGGCGCAGCTATGAATGGACGTACTGGCGAAATTCTTAACTCCGGTCCTATATGGGGAAAGAAAAGCAAACCCTTTAATTTATTGGAAGCACTTGATCAAAAGCAGAAAGACACCAACTGGGTTGTACTGAATGACGTCACTGCGGGACTTATACGACACGTCTCAGGCCTGTCTAAAGGAAACTACTCCAGAATTATGTTGATAACTGTAAGCACGGGTATAGCAGCTAGAACATACGATAATAAAACAAACGAAATTCCCTTGACTCAAGAACACGGACTGCAAGGAGAAATAGGTCATATACCTGTTCACTTTACCTTTCGTGATAGAACTATCGAGCTTTTTTGTGATTGTGGAGGGAAAAATCATCTAAATGCTTTCTCGTCTGGTAGGGGTATCGAAAGTGTTTTAAACACTTTAGCCAATTTAAATAAGGGAGAATATTCAACCTCACTTTTATCCCAGACAAATTTCAAAACTTCATTTGAAAACTTTATCATTGCTATTGAAAAGAAAGACAAGTTCGCTTTAGAAGTACTTAATTCTGTTACTTTCCCTCTGGCTCAAATTTTGGTTAATGCTTTTACAATTGATGCGAGTATCGACATAGTTCTGTTAACGGGAGGGGTTGTTCATAGCCTAAAAGACAACTATGCTGAGAGTTTGCTCGATAATCTATCAAAAATTGGTTTTTATCAGATTACCAATAAAGACCCCGATTTTTTCAAGAAACGAATAAAGACAGTACCTGATGATGACGCTGGTCTAATAGGAGCTGGTCATTTTGCTAGATTACAACCACTAAAAATTCACAAAAAAAACGAACCATTGGTCTGGAATATCAGTGCTTCTCAAGCAATAGAATATACAATATTCGAAGAATCCGATCTTTTCTCATATAAGAATTCTTTTTTATATGATCGATTACATTTGGAGCATTCTATAGACGAAGCAGTGGTAATTGTTGACTTGAATGTTTATGAGCTTCTCAACGAAAAAATGACCGAGTATTTTCAATTTTATGGCATCACTGCTCATATTATACCGATGTCTGTTTCGGAGGGGAACAAAGCAATTGATAATGTATTGTCGATTGAGCGTGAACTCGATAGATATAAGGTAAAAAGAAGAGATCCGCTTATCGGTGTCGGGGGCGGAGTCCTTTTAGACATTGTTGGTTTGGCTGCCTCACTGTATAGGAGAGGAATCCCTTATATTCGCGTTCCTACCACTCTCTTGGGTTTAGTTGATGCAGGTATTGGTATAAAGACTGCTATTAATTTTAACGCGAACAAAAATCGATTGGGTACCTATTATGCCGCAACCGAAACTTATTTAGATAAAACATTTTTACAAACTTTAGATGAGCGAAATATCTGCAACGGATTAGCTGAAATTCTTAAAATTGCCATCATAAAGGATGCTGAACTATTTTATTTACTTGAAACTCATGCTGAAAGTTTGATTGAGAGTAAATTTCAAAACGATGGAATTTCAGATATGGTAATTAGTCGATCAGTGACTGGCATGCTGGAAGAATTAGAACCAAACCTATGGGAACACAATTTGGAACGACTAGTTGATTTTGGTCACACATTTAGTCCCGCCATTGAGATTGCTTCCATCCCAAATTTGCTTCATGGTGAAGCAGTAGCTATAGATATGATTATTTGTTCAATCATTTCTACCCAAAGGGGATTACTTCCCCAAACTGATTGCCAAAGAATTATTGATTTAACTCGTAAACTCAGGCTTCCTCTTTTTCATAAAGTTTGTAAACAAGCCTTAATAATTAAGGGTTTACAAGATATTACAACTCATAGGGGTGGATTGCAACGAATGCCTACACCAATTAGCATTGGAAAGGCCATTTTTATTAATGACGTTACTCACAAAGAAGTAGCTAGCACCCTAAAAGTAGTTAAGGACTTAGCAAAAGATTAACATATGGATCAAACACATAAAGCTCTTATTCAAGATAAATCTGGGCAATTAGCTGCTCGTCTAATCCCAACGCCTCAACCCACAGATGATCAATTATTAATTTCTATAACTAGTTTAGGAATATGCGGTACTGACTTGCAGATATTG
Organism: uncultured Candidatus Saccharibacteria bacterium; assembly: GCA_964591565.1. GTDB lineage: Bacteria > Patescibacteriota > UBA1384 > CAJBMM01 > CAJBMM01 > CAZQEC01. The sequence continues at coordinate 26,772 of CAZQEC010000006.1, forward strand.
AGAAAAGCCAGAGGTGATTCAGCGGGAGTTTTAGGTCATGAAGGCATAGGTGTTATTACTGAAGTCGGAAAGAACATCACAAAGTTTCAACGGAATCAGCTGGTCGTTTTCAACCCGGTGAACCCAAACAAACAAGAAGAGATTTTAGGTCATAGTTTTGACGGAATTTTTCAAGAAAAGTACATTGTAAACAGTTTTCAAATTGAATGGGGGCTAATACAACCATTAGCGCATGAATTACTTGTTGAAGTCGCGCCTTTAATAGAACCACTTGGCACGGTCATATATGGGCAATCCTTAGTAGATCAGGTTTGTCATCAAAAAACTGTGGTTGTTGTTGGCGCAGGCGCAATAGGCTTAGCTCATGTACTATATGCCATTAATAGAGGCACAAAAGTTTTCCTAGTGGATAGTTTTCAGGAAAAGCTCGATTGGGTGATAAAACAAAAAATTCTAAAACCCGAGGAATGTTTTCTAGATACGGAAAATCTTATAAGTGAAATCATGAGGAAAACAGATGGAAAAGGTGCGGACGCTGTTTATCTTTGTATACCAAGAGAATCTGCCAAGAAAGTCCTCATCAAATCACTCTGGTACGTAAAAGACAGTGGGTGTATTGACTTGGTTGGTGGTTTTAAAGACGGTGATGAGATTCAAGAATTGCCTTTTTTGGATTTGAATTCAATCAGGAGGTCAAATATATGTGGTTTACCGTCTACTGGGTTTGTAAAAAAAGCAATTCTTAGAAATGGTAAAACAATATTTTTAACAGGTCATCGGGGTACTTCGAAAAAGATTTTAAACAGAGCCGTAGAAATACTAGATAAAAAACCCAAGTATTTTATGCAACTAATTACTCATGTATTTACTCTTAATGATGCTGTAGACTTTCTCAATAAATACCTTGCTGGGTCGTTGAGCAAAGAAGAAAAGTCATCTTATGTTAAGGGAATAATTATTTTGACATAGAGGAAATATGAAAACACTTAGGTTAACGGGTAAAAAAATACTAATTACGGGTGGATCAAGTGGAATTGGGTGGGATATAGCTCAAACCTTAATTGATAATGGTGCGGAAGTTACTGTTATTTCTAGAAGGCATCCTTCCAAGTGGGAAAGAGGTCCTTTTCAGGGTTGGGATCAGAAAAAACAATTGCTTAAAGCCGACCTACGAAATGTACCAAAGCTTATTAAGAAGTTGGAGAAGTGGCTTAGGTTGAATAAAATGCATGTAGATGTCCTTATTCAATCCGCCATAACCTACGGTGTGGGATCACGACATTCGCTTTTAAATACAAATTTGAATGAATGGGAAGACATTTTTACGACTAATGCTCAAAGTCAGTTTGTAGTTATAAAAACACTTTTACCGGTTTTAATGAAGCAACCGGCCGCCCTGGTAATCGGAATTGTGTCAGATGTAGTTTTTAAACCAGGCCCAGGCAGGATAGCTTATGCAGCTTCAAAAAGTGCTACTCATAGTCTTCATGTTGGGTTAGCAGAGGAGTTGGCTGACACAAACGTAAAAATACTAGAACTTTATCCAGAGCGAGGCGTGGCAACTCCTGGAATTGCAAAAAGGCGACCAACGGAATTTGTGTTTTCACTAAAAGAATATGATGGACCGAATCTTTTTAGTGAGCCTTTGATTCCAATTATAGAAACATTAGGAAAAGGTTTAAGCGGAGCTCCTTTAGTACTTCGAAATAATAGACTCGTACCTTTCGATATTAAAATAAAATAACTAGGATATAATATGGAAAAACCTAAATGGAAAGTTATTAAGAGTAAAGATGTCTCGCCAAGCAAATGGTTCCCCATCATTAAGGATGATGTTGAACTACCCAATGGAAAGGTTATTGAGTATTACAAATCTCAATTAGCTCCCGTTGTGATGGTGGTTGCGATTACGAAAGCAAATGAAGTGATTTTTGTACGTCAATACAAGCACGGGATTGGAGAAATTTGTATTGAGTTTCCAGCAGGACGAATTGAATACGGTCAAACTCCAGAAGAAGCTGCTATTGCCGAATTGCTGGAGGAGACAGGTATCGCTGTTGATGCACAAAGTCTTATTAGGATCATTGAGCTTTGGACAGAGCCCAGTAAGAGCTCTGTCAGAGTAACTGGTTTTTTTGTTAAGAATGTTACAATTACAGGCGATCAACAACTAGAAGAAAGTGAAGATATTGAAGTTTTAAAGGTTCCTATCACTGAGATAGACTCATTTATACTTAACAATGGAATTTATGCTTCAGACACGCTCGCCTTACTTCTACTCGCTAAAATGAAATTTCCAGCAACATTCAATCCCGAGCAATCCAAATAAAAAAAATTATGTAATGAAATTTCTAGCTAAAAAGGAAGTATATGCTCCGCTTCACACACCCCTGATGTGTTGTAGCGTTTTTAACGCTATCCATTATTAATCTCGCTCTATTATTAAACGTTCAGGCAAAGAAAATAGCCGACTAGATGAATTAGTCGGCATCGTTTGCCTGTTTGGTGACCCTTCCCCAGCGTCGGTATCCTATTATCGCTCTGATAACGGCAGGAATGTTGAGCATGCTGATGGTAATGATTGGCCATTCTTGCAGGGCAATGCCGTAGTTGAGCCATACAATCTCGTTGGCGATTAGCGACACAAGCAATGAAGCTGAGAAATCCTTGGCGGACTTAGTTTTCCATATCTTGTTTGCCTGATCGTACAGTCCATAAGTAATTGTGAAACTGACGACTATTGCAAGTATCCGACTGATTTGGACGTATGTCATGTAAGTTCTCCTTGAAACTGCATTTAGCCTTTGAATATATGCTTGTTTTTAAGGTATTATAATAACATACCATATAATTCATCAGGGGGAAGAATGAATATCAATATTATTTGTGCGACGGGAGACGGTAGAACTGAACTCTCCGCGTTTGATGACGCGTTGTATAAAGCTGGAGTCGCGAACTATAACCTCATTACACTTTCATCCGTGATACCGCCCGGATCGAAAATCGAAAAAAAGAGCACTGCGGGTTGGAATGATATCGAATTTGGACAAAGGTTATATTGTGTAATGTCGAGATTTATGATCAGTACTCCCGGTGAACAGGCGTGGAGTGGTATTGGCTGGGTACAGGCAAAAAATGGTGCGGGACTGTTTGTAGAACACCACGCATCAAGTGAAGCGGTTTTGAATAAGCATATCGAATATTCCTTGGAAGATATGCTGAAATATCGTAAGCAACACTTCGGATCCGTGGAAAGTGTATGTGTTGGGATTGAATGTGTCGATAAACCTGTTTGCGCATTAGTGATTGCGACTTATTTCACAGAGGCGTGGGTTATGGAACCTTAACATAGATAGCACGCGCGGGAGGGGTAATGGCATGACACGCTACGCCGTGGTTGAGTTACGTGTGGTTAAATCGCGCAAGTTAATTGATGCGCTCTGGTCGATCTACGAAGCCCTAGGTGATTTAGAAGTACATTCCCCGTTTGCTCAGGGTTTATGCAGAATACAATTTGATGCGGCGATGGTTGATCACGACGCGCTCAAATTGATCATCTTTGATCAGTCCGATAAGCAGACCCCTATTGCACTAGTGCTTATTTCGTCAAAGCCTGACGAGGTACACTGGCTCTCTAAACGCTACTTTGCTAGGTACAAGCAAGATGGAAGGGCGATGTGGTACATTGTGGGAGCTACGTCTAAACGAGTTAGAATAGGGGGATTACTGCTCAATCGCCTTGTTGATTATTTATGTGGAACTCTCCCGCAAGACGGCATTATTTTCTTTGACTACTCAAGTACTAGTCACGAGTCAATGATGCGTTTTGCGGAGCGTATGGGAAAACGCAATGGAATGGTTGTAAAAGTAATCGATCAAATGGTGTTTTGTTCTGCGGAAAGGGTGGTTTCCATCGCACAAAGCGGATAGCTTAGCTGTCCGCTTGCTTTATATTCGCCAACAAATCAGGTAAGATAAGCTAGGGCGGAGGGGGTATTATAACACAGTATATTGTTACCAATGTTGTGCTTGTTACGTCTGTTATTGTGATGGCCGCAATGGCTTTTTTAGTACTAGAGCGTAGTCGAAAACTATCTAGCGTCTACTTTTCATTATTTGTTATCGCTGTAATTATTTGGGTGTTCGCGAATATTATGGCGAATATCGCAATAAATCAAGGACCTGATAGTTATCTATTCTGGTCAAAAATGGCGTTAATTGGACCTACCATAGCTCCATTTTTTCTGCTTTGCTTCGCCGATCTTTTCCCAGAGGGCAATAGATTTACGGTTAATAAATTCATATATTTGGCAATAACTTCGATCGGCACAACGATCTTGTTTTTAGTGCCCACTCATTACAATATTGAATCCGTGTTAATCAAAGATGCGAGCACGTTTCAAACGACCTTTACACCAGGCATTTTATATTCAGTTTTTGGGGTTTATTTTCTAGCAAGCATTACTATTGCGACGGTGGTGTTAATTCGGAAATACTTCATTGTTAAGAGTAGTCAAAAATCACAAATAATCTATGTTCTATCAGGAATACTTGCAACTGTTACGCTTGGAGTAGTGGCAAACGTAGTACTCCCCTTGCTTGGGAACGCATTGTTTATCAATTTTACTCCACTTTCGACCATTTTTATAACGGGTTTTACGTCGTATGCCATAATTGCACATCATCTTTTCGATATTCGTGTTATTATTCGTCGCACCGTTGTCTATTCAGTCTTGTTACTATTTGTACTTGTTGCATACGCGCTGGTGGTGTTTTCATTCTCTCAACTTTTTGGTGGAGACGTAACCTTTGGTGTTAGTTCATTTATTCCCAATATTATCGCCGCACTGTTGATCGCCTTCGGTTTTGATCCCTTAAAACGTTGGTTGCAAACTACGACTGATAAATACTTATTCAAAGGTGAATATGAGCCGCAGGACGTGGCTAATAATTTAGCCAGGGCACTTTCTAATGCCATTAACCTAGATGAATCACTCGATTCTATGATGGCGGTTTTAACCAAAGAGATGCGCATTGGACACGTCGCCACGTTGGTGGTGCGTAAAGTGGATAAGGATAATACCGTCAAACGGGTTAAAGCAACCGGTTTTAGTAATCTCGTTAAATTAGAAGCTCTGCCCACGGGGCATTTAGTCGAGTATTTTGCTAAAAATCCAAAATTAATAGTGGTTGAGGAGTTGAAAGATCAAAGCGACCGCACCACCATCAATCATGATTTGCATCCGGTGCTCAATCAACTGGAGCAGTTTCAAACCGCCATTGCCTTGCCACTTTTGGTCAAAAATAATGTGATTGGAGTTTTGCTAATTGGCGAAAAGCTCTCGGGTGATATTTTTTCGCGGCAAGATTTGGAGGTGCTTGAATTAATCGGTAATCAAACTGCTTTGTCTATTGAAAAAGCCCAGTTTTACGAGGAAGACAAGCTAAAGTCTGAATTCATTTCGATCGCCTCGCATGAACTGTTAACCCCAACCGCGGCGATTGAGGGGTATTTGTCGATGGCGTTGGATAAGAAAATGCCGCAAACCATAAGTCAGCAGACCCAGTATATTCAACGTGCCTATGACTCCAGTCGCCGTTTGGCCGATTTGGTCAAAGATTTGCTGTCAATATCACGTATTGAGAGTGGTCGCATTAAAATTGTGTCAATACCCCTCGACATTGTGGCTATTTTGGATCAAGCGGTCGGTGAGTTACAACCAACTGCGAAAGCGAAGGGACTGTCTATAACATATACCAAGCCGACTGGTATTCCCAAGGTGCTCGCCGATCCCGATCGAGTGATGCAAGTGTGTATTAATTTGATTAACAACGCCATTAAGTACACACCAAAAGGTAGTGTGACAATCACGGTTGAATTGCTGAAAAATATGGTTCAAGTAGACGTTAAAGACTCTGGTATCGGCATTGATAAAAAAGACCAGCAACATTTATTCGAGAAGTTTCATCGCATTGACAATCCGGCGACGACTGGCATTATGGGCACTGGTCTCGGATTATACATCTCCAAGAACATTATCTCGCTTCTTGGTGGTGAAATGACGGTGCAAAGCGCGGCCGGGCAGGGCAGTACCTTCACTTTCAGTTTGCCAGTTGCGAAATAAAATATTCAGTATAAAATATAGAATGAGAAATGATGAATTACAAATTAAAAATGATGAATGTATTAGATTTTAGTAAATAGGGGGTTTTAAGGAAGTGACTGATCAAAATGCTAAGATGGTGTTGATCGTAGACGACGAGGAAACGTTGCGTCAGATGTATCGCGCCCGACTTGAGGCCTCTGGTTATGTGGTCGTGGAGGCGGTTAACGGTGAGGAAGGTATGGCGCGGGCAGTTGAGTCTCACCCCGACTGTATTTTATTAGATATCATGATGCCACGGGTGAACGGTTTTGACGTATTGGATATTCTAAAAACTACACCCGAAACTAAAGATATTTCGGTGATTGTGCTAACTAATTTAATGCAAGATGAAGCCAAACGGCGGGTTATGAAGTCTGGCGCGGCGGTCTGCTTGGTGAAGGCCTTGGTTACACCATTGCAAGTGGTTGAAACTATTAATCAGATTGTGGCTCGGTCTGATCAGCAGACACTAGCACCGCCCGCGACATCTTGATACACTGTGCCTTGGAGTGAAGGAGATTATTGTGGCAACAGTGCTAATTGGTGATGACGACTCAAGTATTCGCGATATGTACGCCATACGCTTGGTAGGGGCTGGTTTTGTTGTCCATCAAGCCATGGACGGACAAGATGTGCTCGATCAAGCCGACAAAGTTCATCCCGACATTATTTTACTCGATGTAATGATGCCAAAGATGAATGGACTTGACGCTTTGAAGCTTCTGAAATCATCCGACAAAACAAAAGACATCCCGGTTGTTATTATGACCGCTCTGGCGAGCGACGTTAGTCAAATGAACGACATTTCACATCAAGCGAACGATTACATCTCTAAATCAGATGTATTGCCTGACCAAATGGTGGAACGGGTCAAAGCGATTTTAAAAATTACATAGAGCAAATGTTATCTACGGTGCTAGGAATGGATTGTCGCGGCCAGTTGAAAGCGGGACTAGTTGCTGTTCAACGTCAACGTTGACGCGTCCGGTCAGGCGTTCTAATTTATCTGTGGCCAATTTGCTCGTGGTCACACCATCGCTGACCGGTTGTTCGACTAAAGAGCGGTCGGTTTGTTGCGAAATACGAGCAGTGTAAAAGATGCCAGCGTTAATGAACAACAAAGCCACAATAGCGATCGCCATCATAATGGCGCGACCTTGACTGCGCCCGGTGGCATTTGAATCATTATCAAAGTTAAATGACTCTGCTACTTCAGGCAATTTTTGGTCTGACGGAGTCAATTTGTGTTCCAACATACCGAATGCTCCTTTACAATTTATCTGATCTGCCAAAGGCAGACAGTATAATAGTAGCGTTCAAATTATCTGGACTTTCGTTGTCGCCTGCAGTAATAGTCACACTACTCAACGCCAGCACGCGATCTATTTTTTCCAAACTGTCTACTAGCGCCATAATGGCGCTGTATGACCCAGATACGCCAAGAGTGGCTTGCAGAGTGCTACCGGTGTCTGCACCTCCCACGGCTTTTGAAGACGATACGGCGGCTGGATTAACGCTTGCAGGCGCTGTAGTCGAAGTACTTGGAGTAGTCGACAGCGCGGTTAGCTTTAAGTCAAGGTCGGCTACCATTTTTTCTAGTTGCAGTATTAGTCGATCTTGCTCCAGCGTTTCGGGAATGGCGAGATTGGCAATCATTTTGGCTGTTTCAATGCTGGTTTTTGATTGAGACAATTCATTAAGTTGTGACAACTTGGTGCTGGTTTTGCGATATTTGTCATATTCAATTTGTAAATTAGCTTGACGATCTTGAACTCCAGCCAGTAGGGGTTTCACTCCAAAAATTATTCCAAATACGATTAAAAACAGGTAGAGAGTGGCAACTATAATCACTTTTCGGTTTAATAATATCATGGTTTTAGACCGTCTTTATTTTTAGTAGCGGTATTTATGGTAAAAGTAATATCATCAGATTCCGAAGCGAGAGCGGTCGCAACTGTGGCACTACTTGCTGTTGTTGTAGCGCCGGCTCCAATCACGTAACTAACATTTTCAAACGCGCCAGACGCCTCTAGCCCACGCTTAAAATCAATTATGTCGGCTCGTGTTTTCGCGGACCCGATCAGAATAATTTGCGTGATGGTTTTGGCTGGATCTGATTTGGCGGCAGAATCAGCTGTTTTGGTGAGGGATATTGAGGTGAGGGTAATTTTGTCGCTGACCCGATTGCTAATGGTCTTAATTGTATCGGTCGGCAACAATTGTAAGTCCAGTACCCCAACTGCACGATTCAAAGCTTGGTTTGCGGCCGTTACCTCACTTTCGATCGCCTGAAATGACTTGATCTTGACCTCTATGCCCTCTCTCTTGCCAATGTAGTTATTTATTTTGTCGTTAATAGTAACGCGAATTGTGGTTAAGGTAACCGCAAAACCAGCTACCGACACCAACAGAATGAGGAAGCCAAACGTAATATAGGTGATGATGCTTAAAGCTAGGCGTTTTTGTTTCTGTTTTTGGGGCAGTAAATTAATATCGTGCATTTTTTGTCCTAAAGTGGTCGCATAGCCAAACCAATGGCTACGGTATATTTTAGATCTAAATTGGGTACATTTCCGATCAGTGGTGTACCGATCTCACACGCTTTTTGCAAACTTTCACTCATCGCCTGAATCAGTCCGCTGATTCCGGCTGCTTGACCGACCAGAATGGTGCGGTTTAGAACAGTCGGGTTGTAATCGCGAGTAGAGTGATAACGTGTGACTGAGGCCACTTCTTGAATAATTGGTGCGAGCGCTGATTTTAATGCCGATTTCATTTCTTTTGATTCTCCATCACCAATAAATTGTCTAATATCTTTCGGCGCATGGTTAGTACTGGTGGCAATTGATTTCAAAATCTGTTCTTCCCCGCACGTTAATGAAGTGGTTAACCAAACATCACCGTGGTCTACTATGGTCAAGCGGGTGGCTTCATTACCAATTTCAACAATTAAGGCGGCACTATGCGCGCCAGATGGCATCAGTGATCTAACTACCGCAGTCGCTTTGGTTTCGAGGGCGTACAATTCAAGTCCGCGACTATGAATAATTTCGATGAGCGGATCAACTAGCGAGCGTGGCGCGGCGAAGATGGCGATGTCAATGACTCGCTTTTCTTTATGTAGAGCGAGCGGAGTGTAATCGTAATATACTTCTTCAATCGGTACCGGCAAATACTGCCCAATTTCATAGGCAAGCGCCTTTTTGAGGTCACTCGGAGCCAAATGCGGTACCTGAACAATGCGGGTAAAAATGTATGTTTCGGGCAAGGCGGCTACCACCGCTTTAGCGCTAAAGTGGTGTGGCGCGCCGGTATCGATCAAAGTTTGCAAAGCGTTTGAGAGACCATCTATGTCGGTGATGGTATTTTTATCGAATAATCGTTTAGGCATCACTACTTCGGAGGTAGCTACAAGCGGCGCGTGCTGTTTTGGATATTTCAACTGCGCCATACGCAAAATAGACGGTCCCATGTCTAGCCCGCAAACCTCTGTTTTAAGACCGAATCCAGATAAAAAAGACAAGCCCCCTCCGTTTTATATATATTCTACGTTACATTATCAAGGCACGCAAATGGACATACTGGTTAAGGCGATATCAGCTCTCGCCACGACAACATAGCAAAACTGCCGGTAGTGGGAAAAAGCGGTGGTGGCGCAAATTGTAGGCTAGTATCGTAAGTTTGAGCAGTGTTTCTATAGCCCGACAGCACCGTACCGCTACCATTGACCCAAGTCCAGTTCCAGTATTTTGAACAGCCAATTGAGCCGTAAATTGTGATGCTGTTGCGAATGTTCAGCCGATTTGAGCCATTGCAAGAGTCGTTCCAGCAATATGGGCGGTAAACTCGACCAGTTTGGGCCAGCATAGCCGCGTCAATTTCTAAATCATCGGCCGATTGTGGTCCGACGATGACGTCTTTTTGGGCGATTAGACCAAGCGCATCGGTGCCGTCTTTGACGGTGTATTTTAGGTTAGAAACGATGGTAATGTTGCGATTGGTGGCGGTAATGGCGGGTAAGGTGGCGGCGGCAATGGTTAGACG
>CAZQEC010000007.1:0-3411 GCA_964591565.1 uncultured Candidatus Saccharibacteria bacterium
CCAAAGATGGGGGGCGCTTGGTACCAGCTGGTGCCAACTCTGTCGTTGCTTCAAGTTCACTGCCACCGCCATTTCCGACGCTTCGGGCGACCATCAATCGGCCCGTTGGTGGTGGGCTCGGTACGGTTTCAATCGCCGTCAATGAGGGCGATTTTCCGACGACGATTGAGGCCTACCCTCAGTTCGACGGCAAAGGCGTCGTTCAAGCGCGCGGTTCGGAAAGATTGGTGATAAACGCCGGGCGCACAACCCAGCTAACAATCACCATGTCGTCAACGATCACCCTAGCTAGCGTCACGCCCGCAAGCGTCAACGCCAAGCTCGGTGATGCGCCTGTTCAGCTCGCAGGATCGTTTAAGGATGCGAGTGGCAACGTTGTTCTTGTTGCCACAAGCGTGATCCAGTGGGCATCCACCAATTCATCGGTGGCAACCGTAGATCAAACCGGCAAAGTCACATTTGTCGGCGTCGGTACCGCCAACGTGTCCGTCACGGACACCGAAAGCGGCAAGTCCGCCTCGGCCTTGGTAACCGTTACAGCCCCGGTGGGGTTGATTGAAGGGCATTGGGAACTCGACCCAGATGGTACGGTTTACACCGACAGCGATGGGGTGAAAACCCCTAACTGGACCGGTGGCAAAGCGGCGAACGGTCGGATGTATGCTTTCAACCCAACCAGAATGGTGCTGATGAACGCAGACGGCAGCGGCATCACGCGTACAAATACCGATGCGACATCTTACGGTTCTGCTCTGCTTGGAGATCGTTCACAAGTATCACTACCTGACCGGGATGGCAAGCGGGTCAGAATCTTCGACCTAAATGCTAACCTCGTCAGGGACCTTACTGGCCTAAGTGTTGTTTGGGGTACTGATTACCTGAACGGCAAACTGTTGACAGCCAGTGACATTGGCATTCGGGAATGGAATCCTGTTGATTGGAGTTCACGCCTAATCGTAGGTGGCGCGTATTCGCTCGTTTCTGGCAATGGGCAACGAATCGTGGCCAGCCGTGACAGCGACCAGCGTGTAGTAATCATGGACTACACTGGGGCCATCATCACGGACGATTTGGGTAACCCAATTGGCGATTTGGGTAACCTTGGTGCCGTGCAAGATATATTGATTGCCACAGGTCGCAATAATGTGACGATCAGCGTAGTCGGCGGCCCAAGAGGCACCGGCGTATCACAGTACAAACTGAACGGCGAGTTCATTCGCCACGACAGCAATGGTACTATGATAATCCGCGGCCTAGATCGCGACTGGACTGACTCAGCAGTGATGTGGGCAGGAACTGGCGCGGTTGACGATAACGATCGCCCATTTCTGCTCAAATACAGGTTCGTTGCTGATTAACGAGCCTACTGTGGGTTTCTCTTTCCCCCCTCCCCGGCGTGTCCGACGGAGGGGGGTTCTTTTATTAATAGCGATAGATTGCCACTCCGCCAGCTGGCGGATCGCAATGACATTGCATATCTAGATTCTTCACTACGCTCAGAATGACGATTCTAATACCACCCCCGAGGTGACTGGGCTCTACACCTCGGGGGTGAGAAAACTTATGCTACGAACTACTCACTACAAACTACGAACTATCTTTACCTAATTTGGTTGCAATATACCGGTGCCGCCGTAAACGGCGTAGTCGAACAAGCTCAATAAGCCACCGGTGCGCCGATCAATATCTGCTTCTAATCTACGTTTAATTCCCGCGTGGTAACCAATGGATTGCAAGCGTGCTTTGTCGCCCTTGAAATATACGTAACCGTCAGGTGCACTAGTGCGATAAAATGCAACGCTTAAGAATGCTCCGTCATTAATAGTTTTAACTCTCACTTTTGAAACCGCACCAAGGGAGGTAGGCTTAAACTGAATTGTCGTGTTTGAGTGTCCAGAATCTGGATTATCGCGCCTTATAATATCAGTTGTAGTTTCCGCTCCGCCCAGTGGATTCGGGCGATACAGCGTGAACTGCAAAAATTTAGTTACGGTATTGCACGGATTATTTTGGCACTCCCACCAAAAATGTATCTCGTCTGCCACATTATTCCCACTCTCATACAACGTAAAATCGCGGTAACTGTCTTTTGCAATCAAAGCACTGACCACATTCGTCGGGTCACTTGGCTCGCCACTGCCATCTACCACCCCATCCGACATATCATTAATCGCCCCAAAAAACTTAGTCCTGCTGGTAATTTTGAGGTCGTAAACATAATCATTTGGTTTAAGTGCTATATTGGGATCGAGATTTTTGTTATTATTTTTGCCATCTGTTTGATTAGACACCACGTTTATCTTTTCCCCACTTTTACCATCTGAATCAATTGTTGCTATGCGCGTGCGGCTAGCAAACGAAAGCGGCTTCGCCTCACCTAAATCGGCAATAGATAAATTGCTGTTAAAATTGGCGCCATCACTTTTATCATCACACGGATCTAGTGCCGTTGTTAGCGGATTAGGCGGACTAGGTAACGGAACGTGCGGCTTGTTGAAAGCGCACGTTGGCACTTCAATATTGGGATCGCCGCTAAACCGCGACAGTCGCGCCAAGCCGTCCTCCAGCCCCGCTTCGGCGGCATAGTAAGCCCCGAGTGAATTTTGGTCCGCATTGACAATTTTAACCTCCTTAACCGCGCTCCTACCCACAAAAAACGTTAGCGATGAAACCATTCCTACTATTAACAATGTAAATATCAACGCCGAACTTTGACGAGTTACTCGTCCATAGATTTTATTTCTTATCTGACGGGATCCTGAAACAAGTTCAGGATGACAATCATATTGAATTTTATTCATTTTATGCTCCATAATTATCTATGCTACCTGCTACCTGCTACCTGCTACCTGCTACCTGCTACCTGCTACCTTTCAGCATGAACTTTGGGTTGGATCGGCTGGTGTGCACGTCGGAAAGGCAAAACTGTAGTCGCGCGAAGTAATAGACGTTTCAAAACTGGCCACATTGCGCGGGTTGCTCTTGGGCGCGGTTTGCATTTGAATAGTCACGTACGGTTGAGCGGGCACGCTGTATTTGGTAATATGACCATCGTTCGTGTCATACACCGGCCCCTGCGGGCTAATGCCCCGAAACGTCAGTATATGTAGCTGAACATTGCTTGGTAATAAATCGCCCGCTTCAGTCCACTCCCAATCGTTTGACGCTTGCAAACCAATCCGAGATGGTGATCCTGTAAACGATTTAGCTTTCCACACACCTTTCTTAGTGTCTGTCGGATCTATGGGGCTCGGCGCGCCAATATACATCCAAGTGTTACCATTTGTATCTGGCGCGGTTGGAATAATAATAGCCGAAGCCACCCCGCCGGTAGCTAAATCTGGCAATTTCATCCGTGGGCCAACGAAACTATTAATCATAAAAAACCCGGTACCGACAAAATTATCCGTA
>CAZQEC010000007.1:3421-35966 GCA_964591565.1 uncultured Candidatus Saccharibacteria bacterium
TCCTCCTAAGGCTTTTTCATAATCTGCATCAAGTGGCCCCCCAGCAACAAATAATGGTGTCGCGCTATTTTGGCGAATTTGCAGTGTTAGAAAGTCAATGAATGTGCGGGTTGATTGCCGCACCGCCCGCTCTTCGTTGGCGCCTGAATTGAAAGAGATAGAATCGGTAAATGACCCAACCGAAAGCACGACTATTCCAGTAAATAACGCCGCCGAAATGAGAATTTCGATTAGGGTGAAAGAACGCTTAGCTGGTAGCAGGTAGCTAGTAGCTGGTAGCTGAGGAAATGTATCAGGTATCGGGTATCGGGTATCATGTATCAGATTTACATCATCAATGCGCATACTAATTTTTGATACCTTACGCACCAAAAATATGCTGGTCTTTGTTATTAGCCTGCATCTCAATTTTTGAATCAGATATTTACTCATTTTTTTGTCTTTTGTCTCATGTCATTAGTTTCTGGTCTGCTAATTAACCTGTCGCCAATCACTCAAATACGTTGCCAGCAATACCGCGAAATCTTCTGTAACCGCAGTGGGGTCACTTACAGTAGGGCGCCTACCCTCTTTCCAACTAACCCGCACTAAAACCTGTATTTGATGTTTGGAAATGTCGCTCACATTTCCTGCCACGCTCCATGTTTTCGGAAGATTACCCGGCGACTCATTAGTGTTTATTGTGTTACCGCTGGTAGCATTCAAGCGGGGCGTCACAAAAACCTGGCGGCGGTACTCAACGTAGCCAGTTAGTTTACTGCGATCAATGTCGCAATAGTCTGGTGGAGACGAGGCGCCAAACCCGCGTTTATTCTCTTGTGTGTCTTTTGAATCACTTCCCGGAATCCGCCGATTTTGCATAACGATGCTATTTGGCGGAACCTGTGGCTCTCCTTCCCCATCGCGTACAAAAATACGTTCGGCCCCGGCACACCCATCTGCTAACATATTCGTCGCGGGTGTATTTGCAGATGTACCTCCATCAAATAATGGATTTGTTCGACTAGAAAGATGCCAAGTTGGCAATGGTAGCGTTGGCAAATTGATGTTTGACTCATCGCGGAAAATACTACCAAAAGTTTGACCGTTTCCTAGCTCAAGAGAATCATAACTCCGATTCGTATTATTTGGGCTAAAATTATTGCGTGTATTTTGATTATTAGAATATAGGTTTGTAGTTGGATCGCAAGTTTGAAAAACTCCATTTATATCACCATTAAACTTGAGAGACATCGTTAAATCACAAGTCCACGGACGTTTAATCTTCGGCGTTCCATCACCGGCTTGTTGCGTTGCTAAATAATTGGTATCACGAATTTGACGCACCGCCTCAATGCCCTCCTGCGCCAACAAATACGCTTGCGCCTGATGCCTTGCCACCGCCGATTCAGCTCCCGCCCGCTGTCGCACTGAAACACTGGCACCAATAACAGTCACCATTACAATGCCAGAAACCAAAACTTCGATTAAGCCGAAAGAGCGTTTGGAGGATAGCGCAAAGCGAAGAGCGAAGAGCGAATCTAGCTTCACACCCCCGAGGTGATACAGCTTCACCCTCCTACGCAAGTCAAAGGAAGCTACGGAAGGGCAAGCACCTTCGAAATACGAAGCAATAATATGGGTCTGACACATAATAATTTGCTTGATCTGTCTCATCATTCTATACCTCAATCTATGCGTCCACTGTTTTTTCATCATTCTTCCCGTTTGCTGTCTCATGTTTCCAGTTTCGTGTTATGGATTAAATCCATTCGGCGTGCTTCCGTCACTCGTTACCTGCCCAGTAGCATTGTGCACAAAAACCGCAATTTGGTAAGTTGGGTTATTCAAATTATCACTTAAACCAAGTACGGTGTATTGCCCTGCAGCAGAGTTTGCGGTGGATTTATTACCGCTTGGTGTGATAATCTCATCCCCAGATGCCGGCGTGTAATTATACCCTGCTATCGCCGATGCAAAAAATGATCCACTCGGCGAATTAAAACCAATCATGGTTCGCTTGATGTTACCATTAAATATAGGCGAACTGGCAGTGGCTGGACTATCAAAAGTACCAATGCGTACAACACCAACATTGTACTCTGTGTCGTTGGATGCATCCAAATGCCGTGCCATAATGGCGTACTGATTTGGTGCAATGACTGGCCTGTCAAGATTCGGATTACCCTGACGAAAACTAGTACCCCCACATTCGTAATTTTCCTGACCACCAGGAGCTGGGTCATAAACCGGAAGCTCGGACCCTGGAGCTGGCACAAACACCGCATATTGATTGATCACGCGAGTAAAAGGAGTAGAAGTAGGCGACTGGCACAGTGTTGGGTCAGGCGACACAGCGTACGAACGCGCCTCGTTAAGTGCCTCGCGCAGAGTTTGGGCTGAAACAGTCACGTTGTTGGCGCGACTGTAGCGCCCAAGCGTCGGCAAAATAGTAATAGTTAAAAGCCCAATAATGGCCAATGTCACGATCATTTCAATTAAACTAAAACTATTTTTAGTCCCAAGCCCCTGCTTATTCATATTATTATTGTAACATACCCAATTCCTACACCTCGGGGGTGGAAGTAGCTATACACCTAAGTTTCAACAAAGGTTAGGTGCCGAATTAAGTCTATATTTTGTTGTTCAATAACATCTTCAGTAAATGCTCTATACTCATTTTTGTCTGCAAACTGTTCGAAAATTAGGTCATTTTCAACCATGGGAATTTGTTGATCACCAACATAATGCGCATAAGATGACCATTGGTAAGAGTCGAGGTTTTTTGGTTTTATCAGAAATGCGTTAATAGGATTTAGGTGAATGTATCTGCTGAGGTGTAATAATTGCTCATTTGATACTACTCGGACAGATTTAAACGGCCCTTGAAATAGCGGACCAATCCGCTGATGTTTTAAATTTACATATTTAACATAACTATTCTGGAATATTGATATAAATTTCGATATGCCGTCGTCATTCTCTTGTTTTAATATCAAATGATAATGATTCGGCATTAAACAAAACGCGATTATTTTTACTAGTTTAGCACTAGATTCTAATTGGCTCATCGAAACCGATTGGTTCTTGATGTTCAATTGGAGAAAATGTGAAAATCGGAGCGGTGGATCAAGAAAACGATAGTAGTTGATAGTTTCGAGTGCGTGAGAATAGTCTCTTTTGTCAAAAAATACTATTTTTTTATCAACCCCTCGGTTAAAAATATGATAGATTTGATTATTGGCTAATACTTCATGTCTGATCATAATATATTGCAAATTATTATTATTAACTAAGGTGTATAGCTACTTCCACCCCCGAGGTGTAAGATATTACTCTGGTACAATTGTAAACAATATGTTTGGAGCTGTAAACAACGCAATGACAATAACTAAGGTGTGTAGCTATTCCCTGCCTGCGGCAGGCAGGCACCCCCGAGGTGTAAATGTGGGTTAATTTGATTATTGCCGGGGTATTTGGCGCAATTATGGGGTCGTTTTTGAATGTGGTGCATTTACGATTTGGAAAATGGGGTGAAATTGTTAAATCGCGCTCTCGTTGCCCGCGTTGCCATCACGAATTAAATGCATTTGATCTTATCCCGCTATTTAGTTTCATCATCCTATTGGGGCGATGTCGTTATTGTCACAAAAATATTTCTTGGCAGTATCCGGTTATCGAGTTAATGTCTGGCATAGTGACGGTACTAGCTTGGTACGTTGTCAATCCACAAACACTCATTGATCTCATCCGCTTAGGTGGGTTGCTACTATTTGCCTACGCCGGCTTGGTAATGGTTTTACAGGATTCGCGAGAAATGGCAGTGGCCGATGGACTGTTTGCGGTCAGCTGGCTGGGGGCAATTATCTATCTTCTCAGCCGAGATGTGAATATATATCACGTTTTGCTCAGCTTAGTTGGGTCATCAGCTATATTATTTCTTCTCGTGTCTCTTTCCAGTGAACGCTGGATGGGCTGGGGCGATGTGCTACTCTCGGTGCCAATTGGATTAATAATGGGCTGGCCGAAGTCGGCATTGTGGCTGTATGTGGCCATTTTGATTGGGGGAGTATGGGGCGTGTTGTTAATAATATCAAATCGCAAAAAACGTACCGACGCAGTGCCATTTATCCCCGTAATGCTGATAGCGTTTTGGATTGCCATTATTTATGGCGACGTACTATGGAAACGCTGGATACCATTCTAATTGTCGAATAGTTCGACTTCGGAACGTTTGACGTTCCTACGTTCACTACTTAGGTGTATAGCTACTTCCACCCCCGAGGTGTAGGAGTGGAGGTGAATAGAGTTAAGTTCTTCAGTGACGATGAAATGAGGGCGGGGGCGTTCTGTTCTCCCCTCTCCCGCGAATGACGCGGAAGAGATGGGCAACAGAAAATCAGACTACTAGCGTTGCGTAACAACAAACCATGGAAAACCACCGACCCCTGCTGGTGCTCCAAAAAGACCGTCAATCCCACCAGCTGCCGTAGGCGCGGCATATGTGCCATTGGCAGCAGCAGGAACTACAGTCGTTGTTAACTGCTTACCGACTGCAATATCGGCACACGCGTAGTTTGCGGCTACATCAGCGAATGGTACTGCTAAATCAGTATTTGACGCAACATGCATACCGGCTGTGTCAAACCCTGTTCGAAGATCCCCAGCGAAGGCGACAGCCATCGCGGCTGTTTGGGTGTTGGCAAGTGTTACATTCGCCGCTCCACTTCGAGAGCACACAAACTGCGAGTAATCTGCAGAATGAGTAATCCACGCTTTAAGTACTGATTGAACATCAGACTTTATCTTCGCATCTGCTGCGCGTTTGCGCGCACTTTGGGTGGCTGAAAGGGCGATCGTTGCCAAAATACCAATAATGGCAATAACCACCAACAGCTCAATTAAGGTAAAACCTTTTCTTCGTAACATAAAAATCCTCCTTGTAAACCACGTATCTCAAAAATCATGTTTTGATTATTGAGGCGCGATTTGAATAATAAATAAATAAAACATTTTTTGTTTGAACTTACATTGTCCGTATCATAAACTGACTTTTTAGTTGCTCATTTCATTCGCAACAATAAATCCGTTTGTAGATTTCTCTCCGCCGGCTGGCGGATCGAAATGACAGATGGAACGTAAATTCATTTATACTTTCGTACTGCTACATCGACCTAAACCTGCAAAAAAGTTATCCACAGGCGTATTAGTACCTATATATAATGATCGAACAAATATCAGGAGATGTAAAGGGGACAGATGTAAATAGGAGGGGGGAATAAAATAATGAATTATGAATGATTAATGATGAATCAAATTCGAATATCGAAACATATTCAGAAAATTAAAAACAACAAAATGATCAAAACAATAGTTCTCACTGGCGTTCGAACGATACTCGCTATTCGCTCATTTGTTCTCGCATAAGTTCGAACAATACTCGCATTGCATGTTTAATCTGGCTGGGGTACACTTTGATTGTCATCTTGACTCCGTGAGCTTTGTCGAGCGGGTGGAAAGATCTTTAAAGATTTCTCGACTACGAGGAAATAAGCGTCTCTACACTCGAACAGTAATATGGTTCGAGGTGCAAAGCACCGAGAACTAAACCCATGATACATGATACATTCTACCTGATACCTAATATGTCCATCACAAGCTTGCCCGCCCTTAAAACAGAATCTACCTGCTACCAACTACGTCAACCAAAAACCAACCCGCCTCTGGCGGGAAAGCAATCTTTCGTAAGATAAAAATAGATTGCCGCCCTCCTACGCTAAAGCTACGGAAGGGCACAGCGTCGCTTACACTCCTCGCAATGACAGACGAGTATTCATTGAATTCACATTATTTCGTTTAAATAAATTTAGTGTGACTATTTTTTAACAATGGGGCCACGTAGCTGGATCTACCAATTCGGAACCTTCAGAACCTATCGTCGTTTTTTAAATTATTAATTAAAAATTATAAATTATTTTTTATGCCACCGGCTACCTGCTACCTGCTACTAGCTACCAGCTACTGGCTACTGGCTATTCTTTACGCTCCAATTGAGGCAATGTTATAAATCGGGATCAAAATAGCAAAAATTAGCACGGCGACGCCTATACCCAAAATAACCATCACAATTGGTTCAATTAAAGATGAAACGTTTTTGAGCCGATTTTCGGTTTCTTCGGTGTAATATTTAGCTAAATTACCTAGCATGGTATCTACCCGCCCGGTTTGCTCCCCCACCGCCACCATTTGCCCAAAAAGCACCGGAAAACTTGAATTATTCATTAGTGGCGCACTCATTGGAATGCCGCGTTCTACTTCAGCCCTGACTTCATCTAACCCGCTTTTATAAACGATATTATTAACCACTTCGCTGACAATACGCAAGCTTTCCAGAATGGGAATGCCCGCCCCCACCAAAAGCCCGAGCGTGCGCGTGGTACGCGCCATCATTGCAGAGACAACTGTGCCCGAAATAATTGGCGCGTGTAACACAAACCGATCTTTGAGCGCTTTGCCTTTTGGCGTCGCTAAACCAATGCGGATCAAAAGCAATAAACCAACCACCACGATCAGAAAAATATACCAATACTTGACCATTGCATCCGACAAGCTGATGAGTAATCGAGTGGCAAATGGCAATTGAGCCCCAGCTTCATCAAAAATGCCTTTAATGGTTGGGATAACCTTGATCATCATCAGCACAGCCACCCCAATCATGGCTGAAATAATGAAGACCGGGTATGCCAACGCCCCTTTGAGCTTGCCTGAAAACGCTGAGTCTTTCTCTAATTGGGTCGCCAGCTCCAGTAATACCGCATCTAATTTACCAGTCGCTTCTCCTGAGCGCACGATTGAGACAAAAATACGATCGAAAGCTAATGGGTGCTTCGATAAAGCAGTCGAAAAGCTATAGCCACCCTCAATGTCGCGAATGACCGATGAAAGCACCGAGTGCATCGCCGGGTTTTTGGTCTGCATTAGAATGATGCTCAGTGCCTGCACTAAAGGCAACCCAGCATCAATCATAGTGGCCAGTTGCCGCGCGAACTGGGCGCGCTGGCGCACACTAATTCTGCCGACCATTAGCAAAACGGACAGTGGCGATTTTTCGGGTTCCAGCGAGGTGACAACTAGCTTATTACGCATTAATAGTTTTTCGGCCGCTGTTTCATTAGCCGCTTGCACTTCACCGTGCACCAGCTGACCTTTATCGTTTTTAGCTTCGTATAAAAATTTGGACAAAGATTATTTCCTATTTATTATATTCGTCATTGCGAGCGCGAGCTGAATTACTTTGGTAATTCGTCGCTACCGCGAAGTAAGCGTGGCAATCTGATCCTTCAGGATTTCAATACGGTGCTAAAGCACCAGTTTGCTTCGCAATAGCGACGAATTCTTAGCAAAATTCAGCGTCGCTCACTCTCCTCGCAATGACAGCAGGTATGATTTGTTAATAGATTTCTTTCGCGCGCTGTGCTTGGTCGAAATGACGGATTGGATGTAAACCCGTGCTAGTCGTTGATTTATTAAGCTAATACACCATACTCGCTTCGCGAGGCTCATTGGTTTCACCATCCTTCTTCGCAGGAGTTAACTCGCTGAAAGCTCGTTACCTTATGGTTGCAACTCATTTTATTCGTCGCAACCCTGCGATAGTCGGTGGTAAACCATACTCACTATTGCAAGAAATAACTCACATTCGTTCGTTATTTAATTATTATAACTCATTTCATTCGTTATAATCTTGCAATGCTCGTTGGTTTATTAGCAATCGCAAAGCGATTGCTAATAAACCATCATCTTCAACGCCTTGGGGTCTAGTGACCACATTAAGGCATTGTCAATGGTAATTTCACCGCGGCTCACCAGCTCCGCCAACACCTTATCCAAACTAATCATTCCTTCCGCCGCGCTAGTTTGAATAATGTTTGGCAGTTGATGTGTTTTACCCTCGCGAATAGTGTTGCGCACCGCCGAATTAGCAATCATCATCTCAGCCGCCACTACTCGCCCACCCCCAATTTTGGGTATCAACCGCTGTGATACAACGCCCAAAAGGACGCTCGCCAGCTGAGCCCGCACTTGAGCTTGCTGGTGCGGCGGAAAAATGTCGATAATGCGGTCGGCCGTTTGTGCCGCCGAGTTGGTGTGCAAAGTAGTAAACACCAAATGCCCCGTTTCTGCGATCGTTAACGCCGCTTCAACCGTTTCTAAATCGCGCATTTCCCCAATTAGTACCACATCCGGATCTTCTCGCAAAGATGCCCTGAGAGCCCGAGCGAACGAATTGGTATCTTGCCCCACTTCACGCTGGGTCACAATACTTTTTTTGTGCTTAAACACGTACTCAATCGGATCTTCAATGGTAATAATGCGCCCACGCCTGGTTTCATTTATAACGTTCATCATAGCCGCCAGCGTAGTGGATTTACCGTGACCAGTCGGACCAGTAATAATGACAAAACCCTGACCAGCCGAAGCAAATCGTTCTAAAACTGGCGGCAATCCCAATTGAGCAAAGTTGCGAATTTCAAGCGGAATTAAGCGTAATGAAAGCGCCAATGTACCAGATTGCATATAAGCATTGGCTCGAAAACGAAACTCCTTGTAACCAAATGAAAAATCTAGTTCTTTACGCTCCAAAAACAACTTTTGCATATTTTCGTCAAGCAAACCGAGTACCAGAGCATCAGCTATTTTAGCATCAATCAGTGGCTCGTCTGCTAAAGGAGCTAGGGCACCATCAATACGCAGAGTCGGATTAATGCCGACAACAATGTGTAAATCGGAAGCTTTTCCAGTTATCGTTTGATCGAGCAGGCGCCCCATTTCAGGCGAAACTGTAGCCGGCATAAAATTATCCCTCCAATTTCACATCACTTTAATATATCTATTGTAACACCTTCATTATGTATAGCAAATGAACAAATGGATAAGTCATAAATCATAATGCATAATATTGGTATTTTGCTAAAGCAAAATGAATCATTATAAATTGTGGCATAGCCACACCATTATTATGCATTATCCATTATCATTTATGCATTTCTTCTCACGTGCTCGTCTCCCGCAGAACCTCATCTACCGTCGTCAATCCCGCCAACGCTTTTAACAAACCGTCTTGCTTCATGGTAATCATGCCTTCTTTGATGGCAGTGGCTTGAATTTCCGTCGCTGCCACTTTGCGCACCGCCAAATCTTCAATGGCGTCGCTCATGGGCATCACTTCATAAATGCCAATTCTTCCTTTGTAACCATTTTGACAACGTTCACAACCCTTACCATGAAAAAACTGCATCGGGTTAGTGACACGTGCCAAATCTTTCGGCGTGTTTGGCGGTATTTTATCCAACTCGGCTTTAATCTCATCTACTACAGCTTGAGGCAACTGGGTTTGCTCTTTGCAATTCTGACAAACCTTACGCACCAAACGCTGGGCTTCAACCACATTAACCGACGAGGTAATCAAAAACGGTTCGACGCCCATATTGATTAAGCGCGGCAAGGCCCCGGGAGCATCGTTGGTATGCAATGTGGATAACACCAAGTGCCCAGTCAGTGCGGCGTGCGTCGCCATACTAGCCGTTTCGGTGTCACGAATTTCTCCCACCATTATAATGTTTGGATCTTGCCGTAACACCGAACGTAAGCCTTCGGCAAAGGTAAAACCAATTTTGGGCTTAATTTGGGACTGATTGACGCCGGCAATTTCATACTCGACTGGGTCCTCCAACGTAATAATATTAACCGTCGGCACGCTGATGCGATTCAAAATAGCGTAAAGCGTGGTTGATTTACCCGATCCCGTCGGTCCGGTTGACAGCACAATGCCGTACGGTTTTTTAATGGCATCAATAATGCAGTCAAACGCCCGTCCCACTACCCCTAACTCTTCAAGCGACATAATGCCATGAGATTTGTCTAAAATACGCATTACAATTTTTTCGCCGTGCACCATTGGCATTGAAGATACCCGCAAGTCTACTTCACGATCTTTAAACTTAACGTCGAATCGTCCGTCCTGTGGAATGCGGGTCTCATCAATTTTTAGCTTAGATAATATCTTAATACGACTGACAATGGCCGCTTGTTGTTCGAGAGATAAATGTGCCACGTCTTGTAACATACCATCAACCCGATAGCGCACGCGCACATCGCCGGCTTCAGCTTCGATGTGTACATCTGAAGCGCGTAGTGTAATGGCGTAACTAACGATAGCCGCCACAATTTTTGGCACGTAGCCCGACTTAATAATTTCTTGCAACTCCTCCAAAGAAGTGACGTCTTTTTCGAGCATTGCCCCTAAATCATTATCTTCTTCTAACTTTTGCTCACTAGACCGCGCCACCGGCTGATACGCTCCACCGCTTACTTTTGCTTGTTGAATAGCCGCGCTGTATTGCTTGACGTTTGCTTGTACAAAGGTCGGTCCAGTCGCTCCCGCAGTCGGCGACTTTAGCGGTTCAGGTGCTTTGGTGGCCGGATTGGCTGGCGCGACAAGCGGTTGGTTAATAGTTGACGCAGGCGGTAACACGTCTGGTGGCGGTGTAGTTGGTTTAGGCACTTGCTCTACCAACTCTTGGGTAATAATGCGCGGTTTTGGCTGAATGCCGAGTGACGTAAAAAACCGACTGGTTAAATTTGCAGTCTCTCCACTGGCGTCGTTAAGCAAAGCCACATTTGGCGATCCGGAAATGGCTGATTTCGTCGCGAGAGCTTGACTGGCTAATTCTTCGGCCTTTGGTTTGGATACGAGCGACTGTTCTGACGCGCTACTAGGCAAATAAAGCTCAAGCGCGAAATCCAAATCTTGAACACTGGCTTGATAAACCTCAAGTTTAATTTGATTATGCAGTTCAATCCAGCGCCATATACGTTCGCAGTTTGGATCGCGTAAATTTTCTGCCGCGACGAGGTAAGTGCGATTGTTCTGACCAAATACTACGAATCGGTACTTTTGCGCAACCTCCACAGGAATTTTATGTAGCACAACGGAGTCAATTTTTCGCTTAGTCAAATTGGCGTCACCTAAACTGACAAAATACTCCGTTGGATATTGGTTCAGGGCTAATTCCAATGACTTGGTGTCGGTGGTGTAAATTTGTAGTCGAATATGGTTGGCGGTTTCCAAATAGCGCCACAGCTTCAGCAAATCTTCATTTTTCGGATTTTCAGCCGCCACTGAATAAACGGTGTCGGCGCTCGAAAACGCCACAAATCTATATTTTCGCGCCAACTTTTCCGGCACTTTTTGTAAAATGGGCACCGAAATAGCTTTGCCGACTAAATCTACTTTGCCTAAAGATATAAGATGACTGTACGTCTCTTTTACGGGCGCTTTGACACTCGCCTCTGCCGGTTTGGAAACGGGCGGGATTTTGGCTTGCGGATATTTTGCCATCACTCGTGCGTATTCGCCTTTGGGCGTCATCACTAATTTAAATTGATAGCCAGTTGATTTTTTTAAACCAGCCAAAATGCCCGGTTGATTTTCTTTAATATGCATCGGATCCGCAATGGCGACAAAAAGATTATTTTGCTCCAGTTTGTAAGCTACCAACATATATTGACGACACACCTCGAGCGAAATGAGCTTAATGACTGCCTCGTCCACCTCACCGAGAGTCGAAACATAAGGGATATTAAAGATGCGAGCGTACGCTTGATTAATGGCCGCCTCTGGCACCACTTTATGGGTTAGTAAATATTGAATGAATATCTTATCTTCCGACCAGTTGGAAAGTGACGAACTCAAATCTTGAGCAGTCTCTGACGATATTGCGCCTTGCTCCAAAAGCGTTGTCACAAGTTTAGACCGATGATCAGATTTGGGTGGAAGAAAGCTGGTTTGAGCCATGCGGCCGCCTATTGTACTGATTCAAATAACGGCGACGGAGCAGTCGGTAAATTGTCGGCAGTTAGTGGCACTTTACCGGAAATTGAAAGACTGGACACAAAGCCGCTGGCCGCACTAGCCGCATCGTTCACCGCTTTACCAGTTATTGCACTCGCAGGCGGAGTGCTCACAATCGGTATTTCATCCGCGGTCGGCTTGCCGGACTCCACCTCGTACCAGGTTAAGCCAATCAAAGCGACTACAACCAAGATCATTGTCATTAAAGGATAATATTGTTTCATACTAACCCCACTCGATCTATACATTCTGTTGTTATTCTATTTTCCATCTTCTATCTTCCAACTTCTATCTTCTGACTGGTTTGACTGTACGCCACCAGCGACATGGTCACGGTCACCGCATTGGCGGGCGCGCCTTCGCTTGAATCTGGGCTTAACGCCAATGTTTTAATACTGACTGGACGAATACTCTTATACAGCACATCGAGTACTGAAGATAATTTTGACGCATCACCTTTTAACACCAGTGAAAATGGGGTTTCAATTAAACCACTTTCCGACGTACCGGTTTTAGTTGCTGAAAGACTAGGTGTAAAAGAAACGAGCTTAAAATCGCTTTGCGACAGTACCAATTGTTCAATGTGTTCAATCAAATCTGGAATAGAATCGCCCCGAGGCAGGCCGACGGACATTAGCAAATCAACCGATTGTTCGAGTTTTGATAATGGTGGTTTGAGCTCTTTAATTTTTTCTAAACGTGCTTCTTTGGCGGTAATTTCAGCGGTTAGCTGGTTTTTAAGCACAATCTGCCCCCGATGTTTAGCGACCAAAAAATAATGCACCACGCCGAACGCGCCAATCATCACTAAAATTGATATCAACAACCCATTTTTTGCCAAGTTTTTCATGGTGTCGCTTTTTCCTTGATTGGCGTAGTTAATGTTTTAATTAACTCCGGATTCAGCGTTGCGGAAATGGAAAAATGACCGACTAGCGTTCCGGGCTTACTATCATCTGCATTATTAGTCGTTGATTGTGTAATAGAACCCAGTGCAACGCCAGAAAAAGCTGGTACTGTAACGTCAGCTGTTGATTTAGCGTCGCTTGCCGGTATGGTGTCAGTGGCCTTTTGATATGCCACCACCTGCCTGGCAATTAAGCCATAAGACGTCACAAAATCTGATCCAATCACGCCAGCTCGAGAAATACCATCAATTTTGATGGTCAACTTATCGTCAATGTTCATACCAGTCAGCGTAATACCTTGCAGAGTATGAGACGACAGAATGGGTACAACTTTGCTCCACACCTTGCGCCCATCTAACAGTTTACGAAACCCAGCCACAGTGGTTGTGAGCTCACTGGCGCGTGCTTCAACCGTAGTTTTAGGTGCCCCATTCACCGCTGGAAGAGCGTTATTGACGCTAATTTCCTGATCTTTAGTCGCCGAAAATCGTTGTAAATCAGCTACTTGCTTATTTAATTTTGCCGTATCAGACCAATACCATAAGGCAAACAAAACGCTCAAAACAGCGCACACCGAGGCAGTGTAAAATGGAATAGCCCATTTACTGCTACCCTGATAGACCGTACCGGGTGGCGCAGAAGCGCTCAAGTCTACATCGTTTATCACTTATTATGCCCCTCTTTTAGCATAGTTTAATTATAGAGCAATGTGGATAAAGAAGTAAACAAGGCGAAATGGATAATGCATACTCGCAAGCGCTCATTAGACGGTCGGAATTACATTCCTCGCGTCCATAATGCATAAATCATCAAATCTACGATTTGTAATTGCTCCTCAATGGTCGCAACCATAATTACGGAGTCGCTTTAGCGACATCTATGAAAGTGGCTTCAAGCCACTCCACCATTATCCATTATGCATTCTGCATTATCCATTTCTTTCTACGGTGCTAGATCTTTCAAAATTGGCGTAGAGGAAAACAGCTGAAAGCCAGGCGGTGGCGACGAAGCCAAGTTTTGATCGTATTCTATGGTAATGCCCGAACGATCGGCTGCATCTAGTCCAGTAGCGGTAATGGGTGCTACTTCACGTAAATCAACATCATTCGCCACTATCGAACCATTTAGCTTCACTGTGCCTCTGCCAGATTTGCGTACCCTGAATGTATCTAGAGGGACAAAAAACGCCACACTGTTAAGACTAATGTCACCAATATTATCAGTATCCCAGAGTGCCGCCGCACCACTGCCTCCGTCATTGCTACGTAATACAATAAACCCAAGAGGACCTGGATTGGCACTTGCGTCTTTTTTAATATTCACGTTTCCAATTGTTAATTTTTTATCAACAATAATAGTACCTCCTGAATAATTAGTGATATCAACAACATTCCCCGAATTTTTACCTATAATTAAGTCGCCATTTTTTATATGAATCACAAAATCATTTTTACGTGCCGAAGACGTAGTCGCTGGTAATAAGCTTGGAGAACTCAAATCAAGTGACCACGGCGCTGACTTTCGCATTTCAACTTGAAAATTTCCACCAGAGGTATCACATTTTGTAATCATAGTGGCAGTGGTGCGAAGTGCTTCACAATTTGTACTATCTATCACTAAATCCGGGCTACGTTTTAAGCGGTTAATGTTGGCGTTTTGATAGACGTTTTTATACACAGAATTAATGTCCCAGCCGTTCACTGCCTTAGAATCTATGCCGTAATTAATATTTTCTCTGGACAGTGACGTGCCTCCGACTAGCGATCCAGCGGCGTGTTCACCTGGCAAAAGCAAGCGACCAGCATCGAGTCCGCCGCCAGAATAAACGTTACCCACAATAGTGCTTGGCGGTAACGTCATAAAATAAGCGCGGGCGGCGCCAAGCTCCTTTCCACTCGTACTATCACTCACAATTGCTTGCGTAGCATACAAACATGCTCCACCGCGACTGCGCTGGGGAATAAAAGATAATGTTATGCCACATTGATTGGCGGTTGTGTCAGTAGTAATTAACTCATCTGGATTTGGTTGTAAAACAAAAACCGGAGGGGTGGTAATTTTTTTTGCGTCAGACCCATCTGTATTGGCAACGTCAACCGTTACCCCTGGCACTAAAACACCAAGATCTAATGCTGTATCCGATTTACCAAACAACGCCGATGATAAGTTGTTCTGGCTAAATTGAGGAATGTATAAAAGATAGCCAACGTCGGCCAACGTTTCAGCTGACCCTGTTTCATCCACAAAAACCGGGTACCCGACTAATCTGCTTTTATAGGTTGGGAAAATAATTGATCTTGGCTGACCCGTGTACTGCACACAATATTGTTGACCTTTGTCTAAAGGACTTGTTGCGCTTCCAATGGTAAACTTACGCCAATTTTGCCCTGTCGCAATTGGCGCATCCTTTAATCCTCCGGCACAATCTCCTTGATCATTCAATCCGCCTGAACGAAGCACCACTGACGATAGGTTACCCCACGTTTGACCAGCTTCCGTAAAAACGTCTCTAATGGTAATGGCTGAACTAACCGTATCCCCCGGAATTGATATGACTAAATTGACTTGTACAGTATCTACTACGCCTTCTTTACTTATTTTGACTGTGACTACTTGTTGCCCACCGCCTAATGTGATATTACGCATCGTTTTAGATACTACAATTGGACGCTTAGCAGCGTGAACTGTGCTCGCCGACCACAGCGACAAAGCCCCAAACGCCAGCATCAATATACTACATACTGATAACAATTTATTGATCATTATCATCCTTAAGTATCATAGTTAAAAGTGATTTTTTAGTTAAACTTGACAATATACATTACCTTAACCGTAGTATCGGCTTTTATATTAACATCAGGTAATACAATTGAACGACCAACCGGATTTACGGTTTGATATATTGGTACACCGGCACCTGCAATGATGACAATATTTTTACCGTCTAGTGCATTTTGCAACGAAGTATTAGCTGGCATAAAATCTTTGATAGTAACCGTGCGCTCGGCCCCAGGATTACGAATCACTGTCTGTACCCGCATGTAGGCGGAAGGAACCGTCGTAACACTGTCACTCCAACGAGAATCATTGGCGTCTTCGATTTGCAACGCATAATCGGCTTGCTTATATACATTGACCCCGTTCCACTGTTGCAAGCGTTTGGAAATTTGAACATCTGGCGAAATGTTACCCGAGCCCGTGCCGCCACATATTGGCTTGCCATTTTCATCTACCGGATCATAGGTACCAATATCAATTATGCCATCTTCGGCTAATCCGCCGCCTTTATTGACATGAAGATTATTATGGTCTGGTTTAAATGGATTGCCCAAATCTTTGCAATAATCATCAATTGGTGGCAGTCCTGCGCCAGTATAGTTAGTGGCACGGATTTTAATCAAACCGCCGCCACCCTCACCACCCTTGTTGTAGCCATTCGCAACAGAGCCATTTGATTCGACAGTATCCTCTTTAGTATTGCCACCATTGGCAGTAATTAAACTAACAACGTCGAGATTTATTGTACCGCTTAAACGTAAGTTAACCGTGCCAGCTCCGCCGCCTCCGGGGCCTGGATTCGCCATTGTTTCTCCATCGGCTTTAATTGAACCGCCAGTCATAGTTAGATCAGTGGCAGATAATTTGATACTGCCCCCGCCCGAGCCAGCCGGAATGACAGAATAAGTAGCACCTGAACCAGTACCAGCTCCTCCACCTAAGCCGGTAACGAATGTGGACGAATACATACCGCGATTAGACCCACCAGCTACGCCCGAAGGGCCGGCTACCGGCTCAATAATGTCGGGTGTCCCAGGCGATCCAACCAATCCCCCGCCGAGTCCACTAATGCCGGCCCCACCGTTGCCATTCCAGTAGACATTTGTCGATACCACTCCATTTTTAATATTCATTCCGCCAGCGCCAGCGCCAATTACCCCACCACCACCACCTCCGCCAGCCCATCTGGTACCGACGCCAAAGTTACCTCCGCCCCCGCCCCCGCCACCATCAATTGCACCAGGACCTCCAGTTGGGGATGAGTTGCTACCAAAATTGCCTTTACTATTTCCATTATTTCCACCGTACGCCTGCCACCAACTTGGCGTACCAACCGTGTGCCCATAGCCACCAATTCCGGCCACACCGGCATTAGCTGTATCAAATATGTATGTCCCGCCAGGTAATCCTTTGCCTGTAACATCTATCCTTCCACCAGATGCAAGCGTCACCGCACCATTTAAAGATAAGCGCAATCCAGCAGGAATCGGATATGTAACGTCACCAGCTGGACCTTTGTGCTGTTGTAAATCATAGTTTTGCAACAATGACACTTTAGTGACATCACTTGGTTTACGTCCAATGCGATAATCTGTACCAATTCCATTTGATGTATTTGCAAATGGCTCACCAACTTCCGGGTTGTCTCGATCCTCATAGTAAAAATGCCAATCGCCGTCCACTGTTTTGCCAAAATTGCGAAATGTATTGTTTATTTCGACCGACGGGAAAAAGTAATATTGTCCACCAACGATGTCGATATTTGTAAAATGTCTTTCTATGGCACGACCGTCGCCAGTTTGTGCGCCAAATCCATATTCAAATCGCATTGAACCTGCAGACCCGGAATCAAATGTTCCAACCGGCCCGTTTCCAAAACCGGAGCTAACAAACCCATTGTATATCTGATTGGTTTTGACTGTGGTAAGTGCTCCACCATCCTTGCTTGTTCCAATAGTAAAACGAGCCTTGCCAGATGTTTCCCATGTCATAATACTAATTGGATAATTGTGCACACCGGAGGACACTACTAACGGAAATTTCTTTCTAGCCGCAGTTAATTGCCCACTAATGCCATTGCAGGAAGTAGCGGTATCATAGAACGACCTATCAAACAAATGGTCACTTCCGGCACAAGTGAAGTGATTCCATGAGTAGACAGAAAAATTGGGGGTATTAATATTACCCGTGTCTTCGGCGGTGCCATCTATCTCCACTACTACCGAATCATCCCAACCATCGCCACCAAAATTCATTGGCTCAACTGTATAGGTAGCACCACTAGCCCCACCGTCTAATTCAATAAAACCGGTAAAGCGCATCGCGTAAAAATTGTCTTTACTAGCGTAAGGCACCGCTTTGCCATTAGCGTCTGCGGGCGCGGTGGTAACCACTCCGCTATTGGTCACATTGACACTGCCAAGAGTTGTGTCACCGACTATAGACAGCTCAGCAAAATTATTAACAGTTAAATTAACGTTTGACGTTGCTCCAGTCGGGATACACAAACGACCAATAAAATTTGCAACCCCATCATTATTTATTCCGATCCTAGATTTATAATTCATTGGTAATAACGACGATTCACCGGGCAAGCACCCGCCACCACGCAAAAGCATAAAATTAGATTCAGGGTCAGTTAACGTCAGCGTTTTAGTATTGGACACCCAAGTAGCACTCGCGGCTGCACTAGTGCGTTTAATAAACAAACCGCTATTATTTGACGCAAAAAAGCTGGCGCCGGCGAGAGTGGCAATTAAAATAATAAATGAAATGTAGCGCGTCGGATGATAAGTTTTGGCTTTCCACAACGCAAAACGAACGTTTGCCTTTATGCGACTTAAGCGATCATTCATAACCAATCCCTCCATTTCGTTACATTAAGTATACACAAATACTACCTGTATGTGTCAAGACAACGGAGGACGGATAACAGATTAATTTGCAATTACCAATGTGATCGTATCATGTATAGGGTATGGGGTATCAGGGGGCAGAAGGTAGACAGTAGCAAGTAGCGGGTAGCTGGTAGAGCAGAAATCTTCAGCCAGTTTAGGCAAACTATGGTCTCTCCCTGCGAGAGGGTGAGACCCTTTTTGGTCTTTTTCCTCATCAATCACTCCCTTTTGTTCCCTGATACCTAATACCCAATACCTGATACGTTCCGCGATCGAATACTTCAAATTTTACGTTACGAATTTTGTATGTACTCCAAACCACATTTAGTTTAATGTTAACCTATGGGGCAAAATATTATTGAAGAATTGGCCGAAGCACCGGCGGTGGCGCTCGAAAAAACGGTGGATGAGACTAAAAAAATCGGTCGTGATCTGCGCATCGGTAAAACCTACGCTGAAGCCAAAGCATATTGGCATAAATTAGGGCCGGGCTTAACCACTGGCGCGGCTGACGATGACCCGTCGGGTATCGGCACCTATTCTCAAGCTGGTGCCGCTAACGGTTTTTCGTTGCTGTGGTTGGCTCTTTTTACCTTTCCATTAATGGCGGTTATTCAAGAAATGTGCGCCCGCATTGGGCTCGTTACTGGGCGCGGTCTGGCGGCCAACATTCGCCAGTACTTTCCACGCTGGGTACTCTATTCCACGACCATTATGCTTTTTGCCGCCAACACCTTTAACATTGGGGCCGATTTGGGCGCAATGGCCACAGCCAGTCAATTATTACGCCCTGAAATACCATTTACGGCGCTGGTGATATTTTTTACAGTCTTAAGTTTAGCGCTACAAATTTTCGTGCCGTACCAAAAGTATGCTCATTATCTCAAATGGCTGGCACTTGTTTTATTAGTCTATATTTTCTCCGCCTTAAGCGTGCGTCTTGATTGGGGTTTAATTTTTCGTTCAACGATCATTCCAAATATAAACTTTTCCAAAAGTGAGCTTATTCTAATCTGTGCTATTTTGGGTACGACCATTTCGCCATATCTATTTTTTTGGCAATCATCGCAAGAGGTAGAGGAAGAAATTTTGGATGGTAAAACCACCGTTGCGATGCGCCAAACCGAAACCTCAAGTTCAGATATTAAAGATATGCGGATTGATGTTTGGACTGGTATGTTTGTATCCAATTTAGTGATGTTTTTCATCATCGCCGCCTCCGCCGCCACCTTGAATGCTTATGGCGTGACCAACATCGCCACCGCCGCCGACGCCGCCCAGGCCTTGCGCCCAATCGCCGGTGAAAGCGCCTACTTTTTATTTACTCTCGGCATTATTGGCACTGGTCTGTTAGCCGTTCCAATTTTGGCTGGGTCGGCATCGTACGCTATCTCCGAAAGCTTTGGCTGGAAGCAGGGACTTTATCGCAAACTGCGTCAAGCCACCGCCTTTTACGGCGTCATTATTATTGCTATGTTGATTGGTTTTGGACTAAACTTTAGCGGGCTCGATCCTATTAAAGCTTTGATCTATTCGGCCGTAGCTAACGGCTTGGTAGCACCAATTGTGCTAGTTTCGATTGTTTTAATTAGTGCCAATACCAAAATAATGGGCTCTTTTGTAAATCACAAAGCAACCACAATAATCGGCTGGATAATAACAGCGGTCATGGTAGTGGCCGGTCTGGCCGCCATTATTTCGATTTTTTAATTATCCAATTTAATGTCTAGAATGATATGAATAGAATAAATATCTCTGGAATTTAAAGCCATCTAAGTTATGAATCGTTAAGGGGCAAGGGGCTCGCCTTAGATAGCGCCCCCTACCCCTTAACAATCCCCACCCTGCCACGCTAAAAAAGATCAATTCACCTATAAATTTCATATCACCTCCGAGGTGATTTAGCTTCACACCTAAGTAGTGAGCGGGGTCGAACTATTCGATAGTTGGTCTTTGACCGCTTCGTAAATAGCTCCAGCCGAAATGCCGAAATGCTCCATTAAATCTTGCGGTTTGCCCGAGCGAGGCACATCTTTGATCGCCAACCGTGTAATGTGTGGAATGATTCCCGCGAAATCACTAAACGCTTCCGCCACCGCGTCGCCCAAACCACCGAAATATCCATGATCCTCCACGACCACAAAATGACCGCATTCAAGCGCCGCCGCATGTAAAACGTCGCGATTTATTGGCTTGATTGAGTAAGCGTCTATCACCCTGATTATTACCCCGTCATTATTTAACAAATCATAAGCTTTCAGTGCCTCATGCACGCATGCGCCCGTTGCCACCACGCACGCGACGTCTTTGGCGGACGATTTCAGCACTGTGGCACCGCCAACACTGAATTGATCACCCTCCTTATATATAACCGGCACAACTTGGCGCAAAACACGCAGATAGCTGATGCCGTTGTATTCAAGCACTTGAGACAATAATCCCACAGCAGATACTGCATCGGACGGCGACAACACCATACTGCCAAAGATTGACCGCATCATCGCCATATCTTCAAGACCCATTTGCGACGGTCCATCTTGACCAATTGATACACCCACGTGCGTGCCAATAAGCATAAATTGAGACCGAGAATACGCCGCCATGCGTATTTGATCATAAGCGCGCGTCAAAAACGCGGCAAAGGTGCTCACAATCGGTCGCCACGCCACCGCGCTTAAGCCCACCGCCGCCTCAATCATTAACTGCTCTGCAATGAAACATTCAATAAATTGATCTGGCGCCTGATCTCGCACCAGTTCGGTAAAGGTGGAGTTTGCCACGTCTCCATCGAGCACTAAAATGGCCGGATTCGTTTGAGCAAAATTTTTCAAAGCATCACCGACTGCTTGACGCATTGAGACAGTCTGATCATTGCTGGGTGATAACTCGTCCGATATTTTTATATTTGGAGCGATTAGGCGACTTTTTGGCGCTTCAATTTTAATGGGTTTATTCGATTCCAACGCACCTAATTCACCAACCGCCCGATCAAATTCTTGATTATTTAACGCTTTACCATGCCAGCCGGATGCGTCCTCAAGGAATGATACCCCCTTGCCCTTGATGGTTTTAGCCAAAATAACCACGGGGCGGGTTGCCGTTTTAACTTTTGCAAAAGCGGAGTCTATTTCATCAATATCGTGCCCATTTATCAGCATCGTTTGCCACCCAAACGCTTCAAAGCGCTTTTGATAAATATCTAGGTGATGTTCATACGCAGTCGGTCCGGTTTGACCCAAGCGATTAGCGTCTACCACGGCTGTGAGATTTAATAATGATCTTTGCGAGGCAAACGCCGCCGCTTCCCAGACTGAGCCTTCGGCTAATTCGCCATCGCCTAACAGCACCCAAACACGTCCGACCGAGCCGTGTCGCCGCAAGCCTTCGGCCATGCCAGCGCCAAAACCAAGCCCCATGCCAAGTGACCCGGTTGCCACCAAAGCGTGCTTAAAGCGCGGAGTTGGATGCCCCTCCAATTCACTATCAAAAACTCGATATTTTAATAGATCACTCGCGTCCAATACACCCAACGCCTCAAACATAGCGTAGAATAACGGGCTAGCGTGCCCTTTGGAGAATATATTGCGGTCGTTGTGTAAATTTTCGGCGTGTTTTACATCATAGACTAAATGATGCGCCATTAGAGTGGCCATTAATTCCGCCGCTGAAAGCGCAGATGTAGCGTGCCCAGACCCGGCATGAGTGGTCATACGCAAGCTCCAGTAGCGCAGGCGCTTGGCTAATTGGGCAATTTCGTGATGTGTCATTGTTTTATCCTACACATCCATATTAAAAGATAAACGCGTGGGTAGCTAGTGGGTTAAGGAAATTATCAATTTTCAGTTTTCCCATCCTTCTCCGCCAGCTGGCGGATACGGATGGCAGGCAATTTTCAATGAATTATCAATTACCAATTTGAAAATTGTTTTGTTATCCGTCATCTGTTCTCCGTCTTCCATCCTCGGCGACATCCTCCACAACCATTGACATTATCACCTCTGTTATGCTACAATGACTTACGTCTTTTCAAGTTCGCTTGGAAAGATTTGAGCAATCTGGGGGTACGAAGCTCAATACAATCCAAGGAGTACGTATTTGTACGTATAAATCCTTGCGGTGGCTAGTTGTTCTTCAGCTAGTTTTAACGCCTTTTGCCACACCGCAAGTTTCGCACGCACAATCTTCGAATAGCACTCCGACCCCAGCTTGTACGATTAAATTTGACAATAAGCAGCCTGGCCAGCTTTGTGTACCCCAAACTTTAGAGTTTAAGCCAGGTGATTCAAACGCTACTATCGCGGAAAAAGCACGACAAGAAATAATCCAAAAACGTTTGGTCGCTTCTAGGCGTGCTAAAGCACTGGCCTTACAAAATGTATCTGATCAAAAAATAAAATTATATCCTGACGCTGGTCAATGTATTCCATTCGCTCGCGCCGTTAGTGGCTTGTCGATCAGTGGAACCGCTCGCAACGTTAGTACAAATTCGTCCGAGCCAAGCGTTGGTGCAGTCGTGATTACCGGTGAAAGCGTGGCTGGACACGCCGCCGTAGTTACAAAGGTAAACGAAGACTCGTTCGAGGTTATTGAGCGCAACTTTGATCGTGGCTGGGTCACTAAACGTAATATTCCCAAATTAGCCCGATTTATCAAAGGATTTGTGAGTCCAACGTCATAGATATCACTCTCACACACATTGATTATTTATAAAAAACGTGGCTATGAGCCACACCATCATTCATCATTCTTCATTCATAATTCGTCATTTTTATATTGGCACGGGTGGAGGGAATCGGACCCCCGTTCGCAGTTTTGGAGACTGCCGTCCTACCACTGAACGACACCCGTAATATGAAGAAATTTATAATTAATAATTTATAATGCATATTATAGAGTGGCTAATGCCACAATTCTATAAAGATATTTCCATCATTATGATTTATGAATTATCATTTATCCATTTCTTCTTTCTATTTCTTCTCTTTATGCAAAGTGTGTTTTTTGCACACCAAACAATGTTTTTTAAGTTGCAAGCGCTCGGTGGTGTTGGTCGAGTTGCGCTCGGTATGAACGTTACTTAAGCCACACACCTCGCAAACAAGCGTCGCCATTTTTCGTGCTTCTTTTTTAGCCATTCTCTATCTCCGTTAATTTTTTACTCAAATCAATCAATTCAATGCCAATCTGCTCAGCCACATCGTGTATGCGCTCGTCACGATAAAACTCGCCGTAGACAATTTTGCGAATACCACTGTTGGAAATGAGCTTAAAACACTGCCAACACGGACTGGAAGTAGTGTACAAGGTGGATCCGTTCAACATCACTCCGTTACGAGCGGCTTGAATAATGGCATTTGCCTCGGCATGAATGGTGCGAACGCAATGGCCGTCCTCCATCATATGATCCACCTCATCACAATGCTCTGTTCCAGCAATACTACCGTTGTAACCGGTCGAAAGAATTGATCGGTCTCGCACCACCACCGCTCCAACGTGCTTACGATCACAAGTACCACGAGTGGAAACTTGGCGCGCGATTTCCATAAAATAATGATCCCAATCTAGTCGATTACTGGCCACCGCGCACCTCCGCTACAATTTTGTCTAATTGTTGATGAAACGCATCCCAACCGTCGCCATTATCCACTACTATTTGCGCTTTTTCAACGCATGCGGCAATGTTTTGCTTAGTTGGATCATCGTTCTTGGCCTCGCGCTCCTCTTTTTCCTTCAATTCATCTAAAGTGCTTGGATCGCCCTCTTTTTGCCGCGCCAACATGCGCTCAAAACGCAACTCTAATGGGGCAGTGATGGCAATTAAATGAAAATCGTCGGCACCGGCAAGCTCATTAAGCTCGCCCGGGTTGCGAATACCCTCAACCACCACTTTTTCGCCCGGCTTGATTGAACCAATAATTTTTTTGGACCAATAGCCAAAGCCGTGTTTGGCGCGCTGAACGTTGGCGTGATGGTACTCGGCGTCGCGACCCAAAGCGGTACCTAATTCTTTAAGCTCGGCGCGAATCATATCGCCGTAGCCACGTTTGACAAAACCGTGCTTGGTCTGTAAATAATCGGCCGCCTCGCCCTTTCCCGCCGCAAAATAACCAGTAATGCCAATAATCATTAAAATGATCCTTTTAGATATGTTGACCAAATCTTGCTTGATCATATCATTTATTGGTCATTTATGGAAGAAAAATGCCTTTAATTAGTAGTAGAAATAGTTCTCCCTAACGCTCGAACCATACTCGCCACCATTCCATCATCTATTTTCCATCTTCCATCTTCTAAATTGGAGCCGATGGTTGCGAACGAATGTGAGCAATTACGGCGAAATCCTGAGCCTGTCGAAGGATTGGAGCCCATGAGGAGAATTGAACTCCTGACCTCATTCTTACCAAGAATGTGCTCTGCCAACTGAGCTACATGGGCAAAATAACAATTAACTATTAACAGTTAACAGTTAACAAAGAAAATGTGCGAGCAAATGCCACAAAGTTATGCGCCAGACGTCAGCAGCTTCTTCTCTAAATGAGTCACTCTTTTTTCTAAATGATCATGATCGGCTAAGTCAACATTACGACTTATGATAACCTTGACGGATTCAAGCGTTTCGGTGTTCATATCAATCTTCTTTTCGCTATTAGCAATTGCTTGTGTGTTCAAATCGATCTTGGCTGTGTTCGCGGCAATACCTTGTGTGTTCATATCGATCTTGGCTGTGTTCGCGGCAATTGCGACGTTGTTCTTTTCAATATTTATAGTATTTTTGTCAATGGCAAGAGTGTTCATTGTAATCGCTTCGGTATTCATCGCCACCATTTCAAAGAGTGCGTCAAATTTTTTCGTATGTTCCATTTGCACTTCAATTACTGGCTTGAGTCGGTTATCGTACTCTTCGAACAACATCTGCTGATGCCGTTTGATCTCAATCATTTGGTCGCTAAATCGCTTTTCGAGCATACCAGACGGTCGATTGAGATACTGTTCAAGCTGTGCAAAATCGCGTTTTTCTAATGCCATTTTTTCTCCGTGTATTGTCATTTTAAGGTAACTCAAAGGATTGTCAAATTGGTCTGGTCTTTTAGCGCTCCATCTTCTATCTTCTATCTTCCGAACTGGTGCTGGGGGAGGGATTCGAACCCCCGAAGCCACAAGGGCGTCTGATTTACAGTCAGATACAGTTGACCACTTTGTTACCCCAGCTCATAATCACTTAACACTACTTGCTATTTAAAATATCTTCCACCGTTAATTGTTAATAGTTAATTGTTTCCAGTTTCCGCCTTCGGTGGATTGGAGCCGATGAGGAGACTCGAACTCCTGACCGATGGTTTACAAAACCATTGCTCTACCAGCTGAGCTACATCGGCTTGGAAGAAACTATCAACAGTTAACAATTAACAATTAACCATTAACAATGAAAATAAATTCCTTATTGATAATTGAAAATTGTACATTGATAATTATTTTATATTTTACCAGATCGTGCTAGCTTCAGCAAGATACGTTTCTTTGATACACTGTGTCTGACAGGATCACCCCAATGCACGAA
Source organism: uncultured Candidatus Saccharibacteria bacterium (assembly GCA_964591565.1). Lineage (GTDB taxonomy): Bacteria > Patescibacteriota > UBA1384 > CAJBMM01 > CAJBMM01 > CAZQEC01. The sequence goes on from CAZQEC010000007.1 coordinate 29,456, forward strand.
TCCACGCACATTCCTTCAGAGCAGTTTTTGTCCACCGGACAAACGTTTTTAATCATAGCCCCACCTGATTTGTGGCCAAAAATACTGGATTTGGCGATAAATCTATGGAGCGTATCAAAATTTGATATCACCCACCTTCAAATTGACAACCTTAATATTGAGTCAGCCAGACTTTTGCGATCGGACTCTTTGAAAAAACCGTCAAACGGTCAATCGCGTTTGTGCGTTATCGATCACATGGATTTCGTCACACCCGAGATAGCCAATACGTTACTGAAAGTACTAGAGGAGCCAGCGGCGCAAACGCGCTTTATACTCTTTAGCCAAACCGCCAACATCTTGCCAACAGTACTGTCGCGGTGTCAAACCTGGCAATCAGCGCAACCAATTTTAGACAACGATCTCATTTTACCCCTTGATCGATCCATAGATTTTGGTACAGTGAGCTTAAGAATTGCCGAGGTGGTTAAATTGAAGCAAACCAGTCGCTTAATCGACCAATGGTCAAAGCAACTGTTAGTCGAGCTCAATCCACCCGTCAATTTATTGCATTGGCTGATCGAAATGCGGCACCTAGCCACAACCAGTCAAATTAATCAATCCTTATTTTTGGAGTATGCATGGCTAGCCTGGCGCCACAATTTGCCAGTTCCACCATCAATCGAAAGAGAGCAGTTTAAACATGGGCATATTTGAGATTATTATTATTATAGCGGCGGCGATTATCTTTATTATATTAATTCGCCGTTTTCCCGACACGTCTGAACATTTAGATATCTCGTCGCATATTAAATTCAATCGTCCAAAAATATCTTTCGGCTTCTTGGCAAATAGCTGGCGAATGTTTTTAGCCAAAATTCGCAGACAACCAAAGTCTGACTTTTGGCCCGAAGACGGGGCTGAAGCAGATAATGATATGTCCGATAAACATCAGTTCGAACCCGGCCGTGATCCGAAGGATCTCGAAAATTATACCCCAGCTGTAAAACAGCTATTGAGTTTGGCTGGTGAGCATTATGATGGCGGCAGACTGCGTGAGGCCGAAGATTTGTATCTGAAAGCGGCCTCCGAAGATCCAAAGTGTGTGTTGGCTTACAACCGACTCGGGCAAATTTACTTAAAACGTCCCGAAGCACTAGACGATGCCGAGGAAGCTTTCCGTCAAGCATATAAGTTTGATCCGGAAAATGGCTTTATTTTGGATAATTTAGGGTTAGTCAACTTCGCCAAAGGTTTATTTAATGAAGCCATTAATTTTTACGAAAAATCGATTGAGGCAAATAAGCAAATTGCGGAACGCCACGCTCATTTGGGACTGGCCTTTCTTTCGCTCCGCCATTACGCCAAAGCGGTACGACATTTGGCTCGCGCCTGGGCGTTAGAGCCATCGAACGATGAATACAAAGCGTTATTAGATGACGCCAAAGACCGTGAACGACGCTTGCGGTCACAAAAATAAATTGACTCATTAGTTCTCGCATACGCTCGAACAATAATCGCTTGTCGCTCATTAGTTCTCGCATACGCTCGAACAATAATCGCTTGTCGCTCATTAGTTCTCGCATACGCTCGAACTATAATTAACTAATTGATTGCTTAAAAATCTACAGCCACTGTGTGGCTTTGGACAGTATTTTCGGTGTGAGATTTTGGCTTGAGAGTGGTAAAACAATCATCGCATAGCAATGTCTCGGGATAAGTGACAGTAAACGTCACCTGGGCAACTTTGCCACAATGAGTGCATTTAACATTTGAAACGCGCGCAATTTTTTCGTCCCGCGCTTTGCGCCGACAGTCTTTGCATTTGCTCGGCTCGTTTGTCAAACCCTTGCTGGCAAAAAATTCCTGTTCACTAGCACTAAAAATAAACTCTTTGCCACAGGTTTTACATTCTAAAACACGATCTTTTGACACGCCTTGTCCAATTTTTAATTTATAATTTATAATTTTTAATGAATTATCAATTTTTAGTTTTCAACTATCAATGTGATCGTATCATGTATATCGTATGGGGTATCAGGCAACAAACGGGAATAATTAAAACCTCTTTCCCTAATACATTATACCTGATACCTGATACTTGATACTTCTTATACTACTTGATATTTTTTCAGCGTGCGACTACAACGAGTACAAATCATTATCCCATTATTTTTCTGCAAATTGGGTTTTAAGCGACGGGTCGTTTTGTGTACAGAATTTGGTATATTATGCGCCATAATCGAAGTTTTAGCACACAGCTGACAAATTGCCATCAATTATTCCTTTTGCTTGAGCATTAATATTTCGTATGCTACAGTTACCTAATCTACCCTTAAATAATAACCTAAAATTGGAAAGTTTGCAATATGTTAATTCTGCAGTTGTGGAGTCTGTACGCTAGTGATCCTATGACTGGAATACTAGTTGTGAGTGGTATATTAATCGGTGTTTTTGGCGCCATCACCATTCACGAATTTTCGCACGCATTAATGGCCACTCGGCTAGGCGATGATACCGCCAAACATTTAGGACGGCTAACCTTAAATCCGCTGTCACACGTTGATCCACTTGGCTTATTTTTATTTGTTATGGCTGGCTTTGGCTACGGCAAACCAGTACCGTATAACCCGCGACATCTTAAGGGTGACTTTGATGAAATTAAAATTGCCCTGGCTGGTCCAGCCTCAAACTTTTTATTGGCAATTTTGCTGGCGTTACCTTATCGCGTCGCCATTATGACAGGCGCAGATGTGTCACAGTCCAGTATAATTGTATTTTTGGACACAATTGTTTACATGAACTTAGTGTTAGGCGTGTTTAATTTAATTCCTATTCCCCCGTTAGACGGATCCAAAGTGCTCAATTACTTCTTGGACGACGACGCCCGCGAAACCTGGGCACGACTCGGTCCAATGGTGCTACTATTTTTGATTTTTTCAGGCGTCATTTTTCGTGGCTCCAATTTGAATTTACTCGATCGAATTTTGACTCCCCTGTTACACTTCGCCAGCTTACTCGTGCGCGGCACCCCGACGTTTTGAGATTAGCAAGACTTAGGGCAAAAGTATTGCTAAAATCGCCTATTTATGATAAAAAAATAGATTATGTTAAATAGTGTCGCAAAAAACAACTTTTGGCGAATGCAAAACGACGACTACCGCAATTTATTGCGTCTCAACTCCGAACCGTCTTCAGTAGTTTACGGTCAAAATCGCTTGCATCGCGCCACTGCCCAACTCCCAGTTGCGGTAAAATGTATTGACGAACGAGTTGTGCTGGACCAACCAGCGTTAGGTCTGGCAGGAAGCGGCGTACTTTTGTCTGACGAAGACTTCGCCATTGTGTCAAAAAAACTGAAGGCGATCGGCATCAAATTAGCCACCTACCACGAACATTGCGGGGCCTGCTCTCTTTTTTGTGACGAATGGCAAAAGACAACTGGGCAAAGTCGCGCTATTATGGAAGTAGCACATGAAAGCGCGTGCAAACTACAAAACTATTTTAATCCGAAATCATATGTTCACCTAGCCGGGTATTCTGATGAATGCCATATTAACATGATCGGCGACCCCAGTTTGCACCACGCCCGAGCGATTATTATTGATTATTCGGGTAGATTCAATGCGCGGGAGCTCAATTTACCAGCCGCCTTTTTAATTTCCGCCGCTTATCATCCATCACCCGCATACACGACCAAAGAAATTAATATCGCCCTTTCAATTGCTTTGGGCTCTCACGGTTTTGGTGTCGAGATGTTTTCAAGCGAACCGTTAGCGGTGGTTTGCATCGGCTCCCCTATCCAAATTGATAGTCACAAAACTATTGTCGCCGAAGCGACCAAACCGTTTGATCAAACCACGACTCTCCTAAACCTAGCCATAATGTAAAATATATGGTATATTGTTGTCTGGCATTCGCGTGGAATTACCAAAACGCGATGTACATTTTTTTTGGAGGAACATGGATGATCCTGAATCTGCCAGACGATGTGTTGGGTCCCTGGCCGACAGACTTTCGTCGGTGGGTCAAAGAGCAATGCCACGATCTAGTACTTCACGATCAAAGTGAATGGTCAGAGTGGCCATTGACTGCAGTTGAAGTCACCTACTCCTGCATGGACGGTCAGCTGATGTTTGATAAGATGCGTTCAAATCTCACGCGTCAGTTAGACGGCCTCGAGGCACGCCAGCCCTGCGGACGCGATTTTCTCCTCACCTCCCCAGGCGGTAACATGCCGCTTTACGATAATCTGATGTATGAAGTTCTAGCGAAATACGCGCTGATACATAAGGTGCGTTTTCGCTTCACCCGTTTTATCTTTGCCCCACACGATAAGCACAAATGCGCCGGGGTAATCACTGGCACCGGCATGGGGCCAGGTGAAGGAATTCGCTGGTGTATCGGGTTTTTCAAACGCGCTTTGATTGAATATCCCGGGCTGTTCGTCAATGAGCGCCCTAGCTTCAACATGTTGCGCGTCGACACCGCCACCTCTAATGTGGCAAAAGTGGGCAGACCACCCGAAGATGACCCATGGAAAACCACACCGGCAATCCGATTCAACCCGGAAACCCTGACGGCTGTGTTGGACGCTTTGAGAATGATTCGGGGCTAGATTTTTCCCCGACAGATATTATCAGACAGATGTGATCGCATCGTCCGTTTAATTGCACCATCCGTCCGTTCAGCCACAAACGGCCGCCCCACCCCGGGCGGCCTGTTTTTATATTTTTTGTCCGATCACCCCTGCATGGTTGTCAACCGTAGTAGCACAATTGTACAAAAAAAACTGGCCATCCATCACGGACAACCAGCATTCCCCAAATCCAACACACTGTCGCCCTAGCTAGACCAAGACAACTGGCCGAGAGCGATCAGCGCTTTATATGCGCATACCACCGCGCTCGTTTCGACAAACAGCCCAGACTCCAACACCGAATCAAAATGCTCGATCGGAACCATTATCGGCTCCATAATCTCATTTTGGTTCCGGTTAAGTGTATTAGGATCGTACCGCAACCCGGTCGCCAAATACATGTGCGCCGGGAGCCCGTGATCATCAGGAGTGGCTCCGCGAAACACGCCGGTCTCGATCAAAACGTGACCGAGATATTGAAATTCACCGCCTCCAAATCCGGTCTCGGCTTGGTAGACATCGCGCGTCTTTGCGGTTATTTCCTCTAGTGTTGCCTTCGGATCACCTTTGCCAATGCCACCCGGCGGGAGTTCCCATGATGGCCCGTTCACGCCCGGTTTGCGCTGACAAAGGGTGATTGCGTAGCGTCCGGCGGGTGTATTCGGGTATTCCCCATCGTTAAGATCCGCAACCCCAAAGACAACCGACCACCCAAAGTATCGCAGAACCTTGGTGTAATCCTCGATCCCATTCCCGGTACGAAGCTGGTACGTGAACACTTGCCCGAAATATGGGATCTTGGTTCCAAGCTTGTACTGACCTTCCATCGGCCAACCATCAGCGAATCGCGGCTCAGCCGCGACCGCTTTATAAACATCAATCACGTTCACTATCACGCTCCTGTTGTGAGGTACCACGACTCGGTCGTAGAGTCATTAAACAATGCGCTCGATGACAATAATAGTTTAACATAATTTAACGAACATGTCCAGATCCAGCATCATAGGACGTCGCCATATTGAGCCGATCACCCCTCAGTTGACAACTGTAGGAGCACAACTGTACAAAAAAACTGGCCATCCATCACGAACAACCAGCATTCGCAAATCCAACACACTGTCGCCCTAATTCCATATTTTTTTACGCACTTACTATGGGATATTCACAGTTGTAGTCGCTTACCTACGACTACAGTGAGCGCGTTTTGTAAACTAAAAGCCAATTTTGAGACATTTTAACCGGTGACGGATCGCAAAGCATTTCACCACTAGCGGGAGCTAGGCGTAAGCCAGCATCAGTTGTAAACTTTAAACCGTCGGTTGTCGTAGCTGAAGAAATACCGTCCTTGCAAAAATATTGGCGATAGGTTGTGCTATCAATCGCCACGGTTTTTGACACCGAGCCATGGTCCCGCACCGCGTCTTTATAGGTAAAAGTTAACCCGTCGGCTGAAGTCGCAACAATTTGTTTTGGCCCTTGGGCCAAGTACATCAACCACCTCGAACCAATCTTGATAACATCGGGGTCGGTAATTTGGGCGTCCTCGAAACGAGTCCCCTTTTCTTCGGTGAAATTGAGGCCATCGGCTGAAACGGCACTCATTATTTTATTTTTCGCTGTTGGGTCAAAGACGCCAGGTGTCATCGGTTTCTCATTCACCATATAGTAGAGGCGAAATGTTCCGTCGGTCAGGGCTACTATTTGGGGGTCAGCGCCAATACTAAATTTTGTGCGGGAGGAGCTAATTTTTAGTGAGCCCGAACGCCATGTCGTCCCGTTGTCTTGTGAAACCGAGACGAAGATGCCGGAATTGCTCCTTTGGGCGCCGTCAACACCATAAACATAAATGTCGCCATTTTGTTGCCTTATCGCGTCCGGCACCGAAGCATGATC
>CAZQEC010000008.1:0-33625 GCA_964591565.1 uncultured Candidatus Saccharibacteria bacterium
CGACGGCGATAAATGACTTCGCGATGTTTATTCATGACGTCGTCGTATTCGACCAGGTGTTTGCGAATATCAAAGTTGTGTCCCTCCACTTTCTTTTGCGCACTCTCAATGGCGCGACTAATCATGCCGTGTTCAATCGGCTGATCCTCTGGCATTTTCAGCGTGGTCATAATGCTTTTGAGGCGCTCGCCGCCAAAAATACGCATTAAATCGTCGTCCATTGAAATAAAGAATTGACTTGAACCTGGGTCGCCCTGGCGCCCAGTGCGTCCACGCAGTTGATTATCAATGCGCCGCGATTCGTGTCGTTCAGTGCCAATCACATGCAAACCACCCAACTCCACCACCCCAGCACCTAATTTGATGTCAGTCCCGCGCCCAGCCATGTTAGTCGCCACCGTCACCGCCCCTTTTTGCCCCGCTTGGGCAATTACGTGCGCTTCACGCTCATGATTTTTGGCATTCAACAGCTCGTGTTTGACGCCAGCTTGAGTGAGCAAATTGGATAACACCTCATTTTTTTCAATTGAAACCGTACCAACCAAAATGGGCTGGCCCTTCTCATGTCGTGACTTAATCTCCCGCACCACCGCCGTAAACTTACCCGTCAGTGATTTATATATTTGATCTGGCTCATCGCGCCGCATATTCGGCTGATTGGTCGCAATTTCCACTACGTCCAAGTGATAAATTTTGTGAAACTCCTCGGCTTCGGTGGCGGCGGTACCGGTCATTCCTGCCAATTTATCGTACAAGCGAAACAGATTTTGAAATGAAATGGTGGCGAGCGTCATAGACTCTTGTTTCACTTCGACGCCTTCTTTGGCCTCAATCGCCTGATGCAAGCCCTCTGAATAGCGCCGACCGGGCATCATGCGCCCGGTAAACTCATCAACTATTATTACCTCACCGTCATTAACCACATAATCTTTGTCGCGTGTAAATAACACCTCTGCCTTAAGCGCTTCTTCTAAATGATGAACAAGTAGCACCCCGCCTTCTTCATAAACATTTTTAATCCCCAGCATACTTTCAACTGTTTTAATGCCCGCATCGGTCAAAACGACCGCTTTGAGCTTTTCGTCTACTGTGTAATGCTTCTCGGCTTGCAAACGCGGCACAAGTTTGGCAAACCGAGCATATTCGCTGGTCGACTCCGCCGCCGGTGCTGAGATAATGAGTGGCGTGCGGGCTTCGTCAATTAAAATAGAATCCACCTCATCCACAATGGCAAAGTGCAGACCGCCTTGCACGACGTGGCTCGGATCCCCCGCCATATTGTCGCGTAAATAATCGAAGCCAAACTCGTTATTAGTCCCGTAGGTTATGTCGCACGCATACGCTTCGGCACGGCTCACTGGCACCATTGGCGAATCGTCGGAGGTATAAACCAACCCTTCGGCTTCGGCACTTTGCTCCGCCTCTTTTTCAATCTGACCCCTTTTGTGCGGATCGTACTGAAGCGAGGTTTCGTGCCCAATTGCCGCCACAGTCAATCCTAAATAATGATAAATTTGCCCCATCCAAGCCGCATCGCGCTTGGCCAAATAGTCATTGACGGTAATAATGTGCACACCGCGACTGGCCAGTGCGTTCAAATATGCTGGCAAGGTGGCCACCAACGTTTTGCCCTCTCCTGTGCGCATTTCGGCAATTTTGCCTTGATGTAAAACCATGCCACCCATTAACTGGACGTCAAAATGGCGTTCTTTGAGGGTGCGCTTAGCCGCCTCCCGCGCCAAAGCAAATGCTTCGGGTAAGGCGGCTTCGGTCGCTTTTTGAATAACTGCCTTACGCCGATCACGCTCCCATTTATTGAGGGCGTCTACATTACCATCCACTGGGCTTTCTAAATCTACTTTGCTAGATGTTTCCATTCGTGTTTGAATTTGCACACGCAATTCGTTGGTACGAGCTTGCATTTCCGCTTTAGTTAATGCGGATATTGAAGGTTCAAGTTCATTTATCTGCGCCACTTTTGGTGCAAGCTTATTTAACTCACCTTTATTCAAATCACCAAATAATCCAAACATTTTCGTCCTTTATAATCTGTCATTTTCTGTCATTGCGAGGAGTGGTGAGCTTAAGTCGAACCACGACGTGGCAATCTATGACTCTAATCTGATGGGAAGATTGCTTCGCTTATGCTCGCAATGACTGAGAAATCATACTCATACCCTCATCCGATTCATTGACGTTTTCTGAAAAAAGTATACACTAAATGGCATCTCTTGGACACAGCCTGTCCGGCTCTTTAGAAAGGTAAGCCCATGCGACTGTTATGTCACGTGTCTGGCACCTACGCCGCGGTGCCATATCAAGACGTTGTCCTGAAGCGCGTTGTAAATGTATCTGGTGTCACTGGCAATGTCACCAGTTACACGATACTCGTAGTACTAACACGCCAGTTTCAAAATGATGGCATTGAAGTCGCTCATTCAGAACACCTGACTCGCGAACTGTTCCAAAAGCTGGTCACAAAACTAGGCGAAATGGAGAGGCTTGGCACGCCATCGGTCGATCTGAACGAACTGATCAAACAGCTCAGGTAAGAAGTGGAGTACACTTACACTGGTGCTACCCCCCGCTTTCAATGAAGAGAGCGGGGCTCATTTTTTATTTAATCACCTCAAAACCGGTATAAGGTACTAGCACTTTTGGCATTGTGATCGAGCCGTCTTTATGCTGGTTATTTTCTAAAATTGCAATTAGGGGACGCTCGGAAAACACCGTACCATTGATGGTCGAGGCATAGTGGTTGCCCTTTTGATCTTTGATGCGAATATTTAATCGTCTTGCCTGAAAATCGGTGCAGTTTGAGGTTGAATGAGTTTCGCGGTACTCATTTTGCCCGGCCATCCACGCTTCTATATCCCACGTTTTAGCGGACGCAAAGCCCAAATCGCCAGCGCACAGATTAACCATTCTATACGGAATTTCAAGCGCAGACATTAACTCTTCTTCAATTGATAAAAAATTCTGATGTTCTTTTTCAGCCAAATCTGGGTGAACAAAACTAAACATCTCGACTTTTTGGAATTGATGCATCCGCAATATGCCGCGCACGTCTTTGCCGTGACTACCGGCCTCGCGCCGAAAACAAGTGGAGAGCCCGACATAACGCAGTGGCAACTTTTCGGCTGAAATAACTTCGTCAGCGTGCAAGGCCAACATAGAATGTTCACTTGTGCCCGCCAAATATAGGTCATCAATCGTTCGGTAAACTTCATCTTTGCCTTGGGCAATGAAGCCCGTCGCATCCATCACTTTTTTATTCAATAATACGGGCGGAATAATTGGTATAAAACCCTTTTTGACTAGCTGATCAATGCCGAAACGCATCAGCGAAAATTCGAGAATAGCTAACTTGCCTTTCAAGTATGCAAAACGCGATCCGCTAGCCACTGCCGCCGCCTCAAAATCAATTAAATCATGTGCCAAAGCCAAGGCAACGTGATCTTGGGGCGCAAAATCAAAATGTGGTCGCTCGCCTTTTTCGTAAGCCGGCTCGTTATCTTTATCTGATTTGCCGTCAATGACGTCTGCGAGAGGCAAATTAGGAATCTGCGACATCACTAAATGAAACTCGGTTTCGAGTGTCATAAGTCGGGGGCGATATTTGTCTATCTCGGCCGAAATTTGGGTTGCCTCGCGCACCAAATCCACCTTTTTTTGTCCAAACTGACCCGCTACTTCTTTCGAGATGCGGTTCAAGTTGGTTTGAAACGCCTCCATTTCCACCTGCACTCTTCGCTTTTCCTTATCTACCCGACTCGCTTCATCTACCAATTCAGGATTAGCCCCTCTACGCGCCACCGCTCGTTTGACCATCTCCGCATCGTCTCTAATTAATTGTATGTCAATCATATAAATCCTTGTTGATTAATCTTTTGATAAATGATTAATTCTGCGATTTGAATCTGTATCACCAAATCCATACGTTAATGAATAATGCATAAATTATAATGCATAATGTAGGTATTTTGCTTTAGCAAAATAGATTATCAAATAAGATCGTAGCGAAGCTACTCCATCATTATCCATTGTGACATATCCATTATAATTTTCCCTTTGGTTTCATAAACGGAAACAGTATCACCTCTCGCAAGGTATGTGAATCGGTCAACAAAGCGCACAGGCGATCAATACCCATGCCAAATCCAGCCGTCGGTGGCATACCATATTCAAGTGCCGTGATAAAATCGCTATCAAAAGGTTGCGCTTCATCATCGCCGCGTTGACTTAAAGCCATTTGTTGCTCAAAACGTTTGCGCTGATCTATCGGGTCATTTAACTCCGTAAAGGCGTTACATAGCTCAAACTCACCCGCCACAATTAATTGAAACCGCTGTACTTCACGATCATTTTTCTTTTTGGCCAGCGGTGACAGCTCAATCGGGTGATCGATCATAAAAGTCGGTTGGATCATTGCAGGTCGAACCTTAGATTTATATAAATAGTCGCACAATTTGCCAAAATCGGCGTCTTTTGGCATCTCAACTTTCATTTTGATCATTTTAGCCCGCAAACTACTTTCGTCTTCAGTCAAAATATCAATGCCCGTAGCTGACTTTACCGCATCAGCAAAAGTGACTCGAACAAACGGCGCGTTAAAATCGATCAGGTGATCTTTGTAGCGCATCTCCAGACTGCCATGAGCGCTTTTGACAATCTGGCGCATCATATCTTCCGTAAAATCCATTAACTGCTCATAATCCCAATAGGCGGCGTAAAACTCCAAATCGGTAAACTCTGGATTGTGTGAGTGATCAACTCCTTCATTGCGAAAGACCCGCGCGAACTCGTAAACACGCTCAAACCCACCCACAATCAACCGTTTATGATACAACTCCGGCGCCACCCGCAAAAAAACGTCGGTGTCGTAAGCATTGTAATGAGTCGAGAAGGGTTTAGCGGTCGCGCCACCAGCCAAAGTTTGCAAAACTGGCGTCTCTACCTCCATAAACTGATTATCCTCCAGAATTGTACGAATGGTTTTGACAATTTGACTGCGCAGGCGAAAACGCTGACGCACCTCCGGATTGGCCAATAAATCGGCATAACGCTCCCGAAATCGCTTTTCTTTGTCCTCCAAACCATGCCATTTATCAGGCAAAGGTCGTAGCGATTTAGCCAAAAAAACTTGAGCGCGCACCTGAAGCGTAATCTCACCTCGCTTGGTCACAAACATTGGCCCAGTCACCTGAATAAAATCGCCTAGATCAATATTTGCCCAAACTTGATAATCCTCGCCCATATTGGCCGCACTAGCCATTATTTGTAATTTGCCATAACCGTCCTCAAGATCGGCAAAAGTGGCGCCACCGTGACTGCGAATTGCCGTAACCCGTCCGACAATTGTAATAGTTTCGGCATCAGCGTTGGGCAAACCCGGCTCACCCGACCACTCATTTTGATGTAGAGCGAATAACTGCCGCGCCGCCTCAGTGGTATGCGTGCGCAAGGCCCGACTCGGGAAGGGATTAACCCCAAGCGCCTTGAGCGCCCGCATATGCTCGTGGCGCGATTTAACTAAATCATTTTCACCATTTTCTGATTCCATCGCATCCTTTAAGATAACTTAATTAGTACAGTATCAAAATTAACCTGCAAAAGACAGGGCTTGCCTGTCTTTTTTGTCACCATATTATGCGTAAATGTTTAAAAAGTGACGTTTTTAATCTTATAACTAATTTTACCCGACGGGGCTTGTACCACTACCAAATCACCTTTGGAGTGTCCAATCAGGGCTTTGCCAGTGGGGCTTTCAACCGAAATGCGCCCTTTCATCGGATTAGCTTCTGTAGCACCAACTAGTACATAAGTTTCGGCGTCACCCGCTACCTCAACCTCAATCGTGCACCCTAACTCCGCCGCGTGACCATTTCCCTCGTGAGGCTTAACTACTTTTGCCTTGCGCAAAGTCTCTTCAATTTCAGAAATACGCCCTTCAACAAACGCCTGCTCATTTTTTGCTTGCTCATATTCGCTGTTTTCTGATAAATCGCCGTACTCTTTGGCCTCCTGAATATGATGTACCACTTCTTTGCGTTTAACAGTTTTTAACTCCACCAATTCTGCAGTTAATTTATCTAATCCATCTTGAGTTACATACGCAACATTACTCACAATATTCCTTTCTAATCACAGTTAATAATAGACACTCAAACTCGTCTTTGATGACGAGCCTTATTTAAATATATCTGTTTAGTTTTCGATCAATATCTTTGCCCCTCGAGTGTAGTTTTTTAACGCGATATTGTCAATAGATAGAGATAGAAAAAAAAACTTCGATGTTTTAAAGTGTGCCGATTAATGCTTAAAGCGTCGCGGCGATGAAATCACGAAATAAGGGATGAGCGTGGTTGGGGCGCGATTTGAATTCGGGATGAAACTGGCTAGCCACGAAAAAAGGATGATCTTTATACTCAATCACCTCGACGATAATATTATCTGGTGAAGTGCCCGAAATTACCAGACCGACACTCTCCAGGCGCTCACGATAATCGTTATTAAACTCGTACCGATGACGATGACGTTCCGAGATTAAACTGGTACCATACGCTCGCATTGCGTGCGTATCTTTGGTCAACTGACACGGATAAGCACCCAAACGCATGGTGCCGCCATAATCGTTTTTGAGCAACTTCTTTTCCTGTTCAGGCATAATGTGAATAACTGGGTGCGCAGTTTTAGCATCAAACTCAGTCGAGTTAGCACCTTCCAAACCAGCCAAATGCCGCGCCGCCTCAATGCAAGCAATCTGCATACCTAAACATAATCCGAGATATGGCACTTTTTTTTCACGAGCGTACTTGGCCGCCAATATCTTACCTTCAATTCCCCGATGACCAAAACCACCCGGTACTACAATGCCATCAACATCATTTAAAATACTTACACCATTTTTTTCCAGTGTTTCAGCGTCAATCCACTCAATTTTAACATCAACCCGATGATGCAACGCCGCCGCTTTAAGCGCTTCAGTGACTGACAGGTAAGTGTCTTTCATGCCCATATATTTACCCACTAGCCCAACGGTGATGGATCTTTTTTTCGGCGATTTTATGAGCTTGATTAAATCATTCCAATCGCTCGAGCGAGCCCGTTTTGGTTTTAAGCCAAAATGATCGAGAATAATTTGATCGACTTTGTAAGATTCGAGTGTCAGTGGCACTTCGTAGACGTTTTTGACGGTGGTGATGGGAATAACATGGTCGTCCTCGACGTTACCAAAAAGGGCTAGTTTGCGTCGAATTGAATCAGGCACCGGGCGATCGGCGCGGGCAATAATGATGTCGGGTTGAATGCCAAAACCTTGCAGGTCGGTCACGCTATTTTGCAGGGGCTTGGATTTTAATTCATCGGTTACCTCAAGATGAGGCAAAAAACCAACGTGAACGTACAACACGTTTTCCCGACCAACGGTTCGTTTCATTTGGCGAATGGCTTCAATGAAATGCAAGCCCTCATAATCACCAGCAGTACCCCCAATTTCGACGATCAAAAAATCGGCGGCTGATTCTTTGGCCGCCTCAATCATGCGACGTTCCACTTCGGGCACGACGTGCGGAATGAACTGAATCGTTTTGCCCAAAAACTCACCGCGCCGTTCTTTTTCTAAAATAGTTTGATAAATTTGCCCACTCATCACCGAGGATCGCTTGGTCATATTAACATTGATAAAACGCTCATAGTGACCTAAATCTAGATCGGATTCGGCGCCATCTTCAGTCACAAACACTTCGCCATGCTCGGCTGGATTAAGCGTGCCGGCGTCAACGTTTAGATACTGATCGAATTTCTGCATAAAGACCGAGTATCCTCGAGAAACCAAAATATTGCCAATACTGGCGGCGGTAATGCCCTTGCCGAGACCAGATAGTACCCCTCCGGTTACAAAAATATATTTCGTCATCTGCTATTCATTAATTATTTTTGATATTTCAGGTTCAGTTTATGGATAAATAAACAGCCCGTCAAGCTAATTCAATTCATAGTGTGTTCATAATTATATTGCCAATCGAATAGATAAGATTTGATAATTGTAGGCCTTAAAACCCCATGCCTTTAGGATGGGGTAAAGGGCTCTGCCTTAGGTGATGGGATAGATTGAATTACACGAAGCAAATCTTCTGTAGAAAAACTGTCTGTTTCTCTTTTTTTACCGTCTGGGGCAGTCATTTTCAACTGTACGATTTTTTCGTACACTTCACTTCCCTCGTTTTTTAGTTTGTTTTTCAGATCGCTCCAATAGCGCCTTGGAATAGTGGTGTCGGTCAAAACCTCAATAACGTCGATGATTGAGAAATACCAAATTTCTTTTTCGTCATTATAAAAACGACGAACTTGTTTCTGATTAAATAAAATTATCGAATTTGATTTTTTCATAGTCAATTGTAACTAAAGATTAAGTCAGGAAGCGCTATCAGTGCCGAATATAGGCAGATCGTCGTTTTGTTCCAGTATTTTATCTAAATAACGCACTTTTTTTCGTGGTTCATTAATTTCATCTGATGCATAATTCAAATTCGGATCACTGGCTTCGTTCTCATGGTCATTCCTGAATACTTCACCACTAGGCATTCTTCACTCCTGTTAATTCATCCTCATCCTACCAAATTGTATGATATTAAAAAAGCGACTACTTAAAGCCACAACGAATCGGAATGTTTGGCGACTCACTTCTTAAATTCCTCGCTAAAGTACTGCTCGAGAATAGATTTAGCAATTGGCACAGCGGTGGTGTGGCCCTCGTTCTCTTGCGAGCCTTTTTCACCCAGTACAACAAGTGCAATTTCCGGGTTATCATATGTCGCGAACACCTCAAACCACGAATGCAAAAATTCATTATTGGCGCCTACTTGCGCCGTGCCAGTTTTACCGGCGGAAGTTACCGGCAAACTTTGCAATTGCCGCCCCGACCCATCTGTCACAGTTTGACGCATCCCTTCCCGCACAATGCGAATGTTGTTTTCGTCAATAAAACGCTCGCGAATCACAATTGGCTTGAATTCACTAATGGTGGCGCCAGTGGCGTCGATCGTGTGGTCGGCCAGTCGCGGCTGATACAAGGTACCACCGTTGGCAATCGCCGTCGTTGCCATAATTAATTGTAGAGGTGTTACTAAAAGATCGCCCTGACCGATAGCCATATGATATGTATCTCCAACGTACCACGGTTCGCCATTTAGTTTTTTCTTCCAGGCCGGGCTTGGCACGCGACCGACACTTTCGCCGGAAATATCAACACCTGTTTTGGCACCAAATCCAAACAAGGGCAATTTATTGTCAATGCGTTCAATGCCCAATCCTTTAATTTTATCCCATCCTCCGCCCAAAGCGTAAAAAAAGATGTCATTAGAATTCGCTATAGCTTTTTTGACGTCAACATTGGGAATATTAATTCTTTGCCAGTTTGGAAAAATCTGCTGACCAATTTGAATTTCAGGCGGGGTGTCAAGACGAGTTTTTTCGGTTATCACCCCCTCTTGCAACCCAATCGCCGCCATAAATGGTTTAATGGTTGAACCGGGCGGATAAGTGCCTTGCGTAGCGCGGTTGTACAGCGGCTTATTCTCATCTGAGGTTAATTTCTGATAAACATCGGCTGGCACACCGCCAGCAAACTGATTATTATCATACGCTGGCAAACTAACCATACCCAAAATGGCGCCATTTCGTGGATCCATCGCCATTGCCACGCCAGATTTCAACCCAGATTTTTGCAAACCCTCGCCCAAGGCTTTAGCCATAATTGATTGCAATTTGAGATCGATATTTAGTACTAACGTGTCACCTTCTAATGCACTTTTAGACTGATCAACTAACACGCGTAATATTTTCCCTTTACTATCTACAATAGTCTGATTTATTCCATCTTGACCGCGTAGTTCAGCGTCATAGCTTAATTCAACACCACTTTTACCAATGAAATCGGTCCAATGATATTTTCCTTCAGACAAATTTTGATCGGTCACACGACCAACATAACCTAGAATGTGCGCTAAACCATCGTTAGTTGTCGGCAACGAATCGACTGGTACATTATCTTGACTAACGAAGTACTGTCGTTTTTGCTCAGCGACCACATTAACTGCTGGCAGTATTTCTAATTTTTCAGTCAATAACAGTGCGTCATCATGCGATAAATCACTCTTAAGCACAATCGGATCTAGCTTACTACGCGACGCGACTCGAGATTCTATCTCATTGATAAAATTATCTTTGTCTGTGCTTGACCACTGTAATGCGCCTGCCAGCGCTGAGTAGATACCAACGCGGTCATCTTTGGAACGCGGTAAGTCATTAGGACTAATGGTTACTACAAAATTAGGAGCGTTTCGTACTAACCAGTGCCCGCGTCGGTCTAAAATAGCGCCACGCTCTGCTGACACAACAATTTGGCGAATGCCATGCTCTTTAGCCAAATCAGCATTAATTTTGCCTTGAGCAATCTGCACTTGAGCCAAGCGCAAGAATAAAAACCCAACGATCAAAACAATTAAAACCGTATGAAACCGAGAGCCAAACGAGCTCGGTGCCTCTAATACGTGTTCATCAATCATATCTGGATCAGTATAGGCGTATTCCACATCTTCCCCGCGATGCAAAGTGTGCTCAGTAGCCGGATTTTCATAAGAATCAAAAACACTCATATTCTCCTCACATCTAACAAATTACGGTCGGGGTGCAAGATTGTCCGCTTAACAATCGTCACTGAAATTAACTCAAGCATCGCGAAACCTGTCGTCAGAGCGCCGTCAAGGGCAACGGTCCACCACGGCACCCGAAGGGTCATTCCAGCTAATAACATTCCCCCAACATCATAAATAACAACCGCTAAAAAGCACCCGCCGAGCAGTATGGCATAAGTTAAATACTGCGCCAAGCGACTTTGGAGATAGTACGATAATCCAGCAATTATGCATAATAATATGGTAATCGCCCCAAAAAACAACGGTGAAAACAGATCGAGCGTCAGCCCAGCCAACACCACCCCAACCCAGGTCACTCGCCGATCAGCGCCAAAATAATCCCATAATAAAATGTTGACCACCACCAAATTGACTTCGCTATAACTAACACTCAATGACGACAAAATTGTTAACTGAGTTACGGCGAAAAAAATCCACGTCGCCCATAAAATAAAGGTTCGATTGGTTAGTTTCATGTCTTATTTTACCTCAATAAAGACGATGTCTACCGTGTTCATATCTGTCGCTGGCTTAACAGCCACCGTCTGAAATACATCACTTTTTTTAGATGACACCGAAAGCACCGTGCCGATCAAAATTCCGGGACGCAAGGTGCCACCAAGACCACTTGTAATCACATTTTCACCAGGCGAGATCACTACATCTTGAGCAATTAACGCTAGTTGCAATCCTTGCACCCCTCCACGCACAATACCGTTAGAACGTGAATTTTGCAGTCTGGCTTGAATAATGGCATCGCTACTAGTAATCAACTGTAATTGTGCACTACGTTCAGACGTTGCCACCACTTTACCAACCAAATTGCCGTGCAGAGTGGCCGCCTGCCCATCGGCTAATCCATCTTTGCTCCCACGATCAACCGTCACTACTTCAAAAAACGAAAATGGGCTACGTGCCACTATGCGTGCCGCCACAATATGTCTTTCAATCTGGTCTGATGATATTTTGAGCTCGTCCTTGAGCAGTTGATTTTCATGATCAATCTCGTTTAATCGCGCGTTTTCAGACAACAAATCACTCAACCGATTATTCAAACTATCATTTTCAGCTGGCAGTGTGCGTATATCACGAAATATGCGCACAATTCGTCTAGTTGACCGACCGCTGTTTTCAATTACCGCGAGTATTGGGCTGGTTAAGCGGACAAAACGTCCACTATTCCGCTCATGATTAACGATCACTGCGAAAATTAGTATACCGATAATAATCCAGACAAAGCGTATTTTCATGAAACACTACAACTCCACTACTTTAGAAATACAACTAACGCGCCGTGGGCAAAAGGACATCTTTCAGACTGTCTAGATCCTCCAACACCACACCGGTACCACGTACAACACAGGTGAGCGGGTCATCAGCGATGTGGACTATGGTGTGGGTTTCTTCAGTAATTAATTTATCCAGTCCCTTGAGGAGCGCTCCGCCTCCAGCCAGCACAATGCCACGCTCCATAATGTCAGATAATAGTTCTGGCGGAGTTTCCTCCATAGTAACGCGAATGCTATCCACAATCAATTTGACCGATTTTTGCATCGCCACGCGAATTTGGTCACCGTGTACGATAATTTCTTTGGGCAAACCGCTCACTAAATCTCTGCCACGCATAGCGGCGTGCAAATCGTCGGTTCCAGCGTGAGCACTACCAATGGCAATTTTAATCTCTTCGGCTGTACGCTCGCCCAACAACAAATTAAACTCATCACGCGCAAATTGAATAATATCTTGGTTCATTTCATCGCCCGCCACTCGCAAACTGCGCGACGCCACAATGCCGCCCAAACTCAACACCGCCACCTCAGTGGTGCCGCCGCCAATATCGACAATCATATTGCCTGATGGTTCATGAATGGGCAACCGCGCGCCAATCGCCGCCGCCACTGGCTCTTCAATCAAAAAAACTTGACGAGCTCCCGCATTTAACGCTCCTTCCTCAACCGCCCGTCGCTCCACCTCGGTTACGCCATAAGGAATACCGATGACGATACGGGGTCGAGACAAAGGAATAATATTTTTGCGATGCACTTTTTCGATAAAATAGCGCAACATCGCTTCGGTTACTTCAAAGTCTGAGATCACTCCGTCAACAAGCGGGCGAACGGCCACAATGTGACTGGGGGTGCGACCAACCATGCGCTTTGCCTCTTCACCAATGGCCAGCACCTTTTTGGTGCGTTGATTAATCGCCACTACCGACGGCTCTTTAATCACAATACCTTTACCACGCACGTACACCAAAGTGTTGGCAGTACCGAGATCTATGCCAATGTCTTTAGATAATACTGAAAATAACGGATCAAGCGGGCGAAATTGCATTTTAAATCCTTACGAGAACTGATTAAAAGCGATCTTAAGAGTAGCGTAATATAGACCCAATTGCAACGACTAGCACACAATGTCATTTAACGAAAATGCGGATACAAAAAACCAGCCCCTCAAGTCATTGAGGGGCCGTCGATTTAATCTCGTTTACGCGCTGGGAACACTCATTAAGCCAACGATCAACTTTTGCCACCAGTTTTTCGAATGGCTTACGCAAAATCCGTGATTTCACACAGCTTTGGAGCTGGCAGGTCAGCAGAGGATTTGCATATTCCCAAGTGCTCCGACAGGCGGAAACTCGACGCTCGTACCACGCACTGAAACCCGGGACGGCATTTAGTTCGTGCCAGGAACGACAGTACATCAGTTTCTCTGTAGCAACGCCAGCATTTTCAAGATCCTCTCGCGGTTCATTGATCAGCTCGGCCTGAACATCGTGCAAAAAATCCGCCAGGTTATCAGCCTCAAAGAGGAGTGGCTCGAATGAGCCAGCAAAGGCGCGGGCATCGTTCGCTTTTGACCCCACCAGCTCCAGCGCTAAAACGAGGAACAGTCGAATCGCTGTTCGGATACTCCGCACCTGATCAATGGTCGGAAACGTTTTGCCGTCGCAGTACCGCGCGGCATCGGTCAGAAATGCGTTTCCCATCTCGACTAATGATGGGATGCTATCCTTCCCAAGTGTCCGCTGATAAACGATCACGTGGACCAGAAGCCAATCCTCGTCCAACAGATCGTTTGCGATATGTCTAGTCGCAATACTTTCCAGTAGTCTTTCACGGTGAGAAAGATACTGCGAAAGTGTCAGAGTCAACGGTGCTTGCTCGCCGTCAGTCGTACGATCTAGCAGTCTAGCGTACCAAAAGAAAGAAGCTAGCGCGCGGCCTTTTCTTCCGATCGCTACTAGTGATGCCACATAGGTCAGAACAGCAAGCAGGGTTTTGAGTCTCGCTTGGCGTTTCCGACATATATAGCGAATCTTCATTATGACAGCCATGATTTCTAGGCGCCATAATGGGGTGTGGAGCACGTCCATCGAAGCACCTCCCTGACAGTCATGATGTCGTATCTTTGTTAACGTTCATAACAACCATACTCAATAATGGTCGCGATTTTGAATTATACCACTTTTAATCTGATATAGCAATAGCGCACTATGCGACAAGGGGTACACTTATGTTTTCTTGCCATTTCGATCCAACTACTGAAGGAGAAAATCTGTAACAAGTAATCGCTCGCAAGAGCTCATTGGTTATCGCTGATGCTCGCACAATAATCGCTCGTCGCTCATTAGTTCTCGCATTCGCTCGCACAATAACGTGATCTTAACAGCGTAAGTACCGTTGATAGTAATTCCCTTGAATTGACAAGGTGAGATACGATATTTAGTGCGCGTATGCAAGTTATTTATCGTATCTCGTGAAGAGGCGACGGATAAACGCTTCAGTCGTCTATTCAATTAAAGCTTGTCTTAAAATCCGCTATGCTATGTTACAAAAACTTCGCCTTGTTGGTGTTATGTTCATCAATAGTGCGGGAGGTAATCAAACGGCCATTTGCGGTGTGAAAAAAGTAGTAAGCATCAGTTTGGGCAGATTGTAAAACAGCGTTAATACTCTTTAAGCCCGGGTTGCAAATGGGTGCCGGCGGCAAACCGGTGTGTAAATAAGTATTAAAGTTGGATTTTACCTCAGTATAATCACTTTTTTTGATCGGAGCCCAATAGTTCTTTTTACCTTCTATTATGGGTGCTTGCCCCAAATCGGTGAACTTGCCGTACTGCACCGTCGGATCGGCCTCAAGCGCCATACCAATTTTGAGCCGATTTTTGTAAATGCCAGCGATGATCGGCCGATCGGCGTCCGATTGCCCTTCGCGCTCGACGATCGAAGCTAAAATTAAATCGCTTGATGAGATCTTTAAGCTATCGGTTTTTTCATGATACCGCTCACTCATGCGCTTGACTAAATCGGCTTCGTCGGTTTTTTCATTAACATAATAAGTGTCGGGAAAAAGCGTACCTTCCAGCTCTTTTGTTAGATCAAGAAATTTGGTCTCAGATAATGCAAACGTCGGCATTAGCTGGGCAATCTGCTGGCGTGAATAACCCTCGGGTACGGTTAGTTTTTGATCTTTAATAGTTTTGGTCGCCATCAGGCGCAACAGGGTCGGAATGGTGTAGCGCTCTGGCATATTGTAAACCTCGGGCAAAAACAAGATCGGGTGTGTATAAACGTACGCTAAAACAACCCTGGGGTGTTTAATTAGACCCTGACTTTCTAAACGTTCAATTATTTCGCTACTCGATTGCCCAGTGGTAATTTCAAAAGTTTTTATATTATGCGGGCGCGTCATCATTTGACCAATAAAGTTCAAGTACCAAGCTATCGCCACCGCGACTGACAATAAAAGTATGGATAATATCAACAGCCAATGTATGCGCTTCATTATGGTACTGGTGACCCAAGATTGTACTGTTCTAAAATGAGCATAGCGGCGTAAGCATCGACGCGTTTTTTCGCTTCAGCCACACTCAAACCCAATTCTTTTAACTCTATTTCAGCTTGCTTTGTGGAATAGGCCTCGTCTACAGTGGCAACAAACAAATCTGGGCACAAGTCTTTTATTTCATCCAACAATTGATTAATCTGGTTCGTCGCTGTACCACTCCCACCGTTACTTCTTTGTGGCAGACCGACAATTAGCTCGTCAATCGCTTCCTGATGCACAATTTGAACAATTTTGGCGGCCAATTGGTCACTCGTGTTTAATACTCCATATTCACGCGCTACGCGCGCGCCAATGGCTATACCTGTTCGCACTGTACCGACGTCGAGCGCAAGTCTTTGCATATTTGGCTACTCCTCAATTTTCACGGAGATGCGCGACTGCAACATTGGTGTTAGTGGCCACCAATTTGGCGACACGTCAACTTCGACACTCGCCGCCGAAAATTTATCTTGTAAATTAGTTGAAACGGTTGATTCAAGCTTGCGCGACGTTTGTTTGCGCACTAAATCAACGTCAATCACGGCGATAATTTGCCCCTCAATCTCTTTAGCTAACTCATACTTGCCTTCATTTTTTGCCGTGACTAGCCATTCAATGGTTGAAATATCGGGCAAAATAACTGCTTTAGAATCTGCCAAGCCGTCTTGAAATATACTCTTTAATGCATTTTCTATATCACTATTGCGAACACCATAACCAACGGTTGACGCTTTAGCTACAACCGATACAGTTTCAACCTCATCACCCACCGCATGACTTGAATCGTTGGCCTCAGTCGCCGAACTAATGGTTTTATCTAACAACATTTCACCCTCAGGCAGAGCGTTTTTCAAATTGGTTTTAGCCGTCTCTTCAGCCGCTTTTTTGGCTGCGTCTTGCGCTTGGTTCACATCCTGCTCGGCCACTACCACGAGCTCTTTGGTCGTACCGCCAGACATATTAGCACTAGAAGCACCAGTAATTTTGCTCGATTTTCCACCGCTTAAGCCTTGAATGGTAAATTTGGACGGTCCAATGTTGTATTGATCGCCAGGTTGATCCGCCACTACTGCTACATCGGTTTTGCCAGCACTAATCGTGGCCACTCCTCCGACTAATGCCACGCTTGCGCCCAAAATTACAACATCGCTCACCGTACGAAACGTTAGCGATTTATCGGCCGAAATAAGTTCCGTATTTTTAGGTAACTTTTCGGTGTCAGTGCCCCAACTATTCGAGACTGTCACGGTGCCTTTGGCTTTATCACCCACCGCTTTTTTGCCACTGGCCTTCGCCTCGCCGGTGCCCTCGGCTTCAGCTTGATGCTTAATGCCCACTAGAACAGTGGATTCACTTGCAGTCGCACTTGCATCAATTAATAAAGTGATCGATTTTTTCGTACTTTCAGTCGGCACATGCAAAATAACTTCTGCGGTTGGGAAATAAACCGCTAGGGCCACCGCTCCAATTAACGCCAACGCAATCAAAACGAATATGGCTTTACTAACCCAATTTGGCATATTTAATGGTCGGCGGGGTGCGCGCAGGGTATGGGAGTGATGGTGCTCCGATTCTTCTTGATAATCAAATTTCTGTCCAACTACGACTGAATCGTCTTCGTCTGATGGCAGA
Source organism: uncultured Candidatus Saccharibacteria bacterium (assembly GCA_964591565.1). Taxonomy (GTDB): domain Bacteria; phylum Patescibacteriota; class UBA1384; order CAJBMM01; family CAJBMM01; genus CAZQEC01. The sequence goes on from CAZQEC010000008.1 coordinate 17,160, forward strand.
GGCGAGTGGTCTAAAATGGCTTTAGCTATTGGTAAATTAGGCTCAATTTCTGGTGCAATTTTTTCAATCTGATTATCTTCCTCTTCGGGTTCATTAATTTCCACGTCTTGATGTAGTGCTTCTGACGTGTTTTCGCCGCTATCAATATGCGTTTTGCGCTCATAACTATGAACCGCTACGCCTTCAATTATGTTAGATGTGGATTCTACGATTGGTTTGTCGTCATGAGGTGGCGAAATTTGAGGCGGCTTGTGAGCTGGTACATTATCTCGATTCGGCACATCTTCAACGGTGGCGTAAACCGCAAGCCCAACTTGGCTGGCCAAATGTCTCGAAACTGGGTCGCTTGTCACAACGCCGAGCGTTTTGCCAAGTTCAATCGCCTTTTTTTTAATTAAGCGCACATTAATGACGCTTTGCATCAGGGTGGCATTTTTTGGCACCACCAACACCGCACTGGCGCCTTCAGCGTTTTTTAGTTTTTCGATAACGCTCGTTATTTCATCGTCTGGAGCTAAATAAATCTTAGCCATATTATACCTTTAATCCACTTGTCACTGAACCCAATATACCATCTACCACACTTTCTGACCCAGCAAAATCTAATATTAAATTGGCTAACGCCATTGGCGTCACGTCTTGCGGGCTATTTAATAAACCGGTTTCATCAATAATTGATACTACGTCTGCGGGTTTAATAAATTCAATCTTGGGCGAGCGTGAAAACGGCAAATCTCCGCTCCATTTGGCGTTCTCTAAAGTATGATGAATATCGGGCAATAAACTGCCCCCGCCACACAATAATATGCGACTCGGTAACAACTCGGCACCCTCGTCTTTCGATTTGCGTCCAAACTCCTCTAGTGCCAACTCAACTCCCGACAACCACACCTCACAATCGTCTTGCAATGCTTTTTTAATCACATCTCGCTTATCGGCTTCCAATTCGCCCGCCGCATATTTTAGTTTCATTTCTTCCGCTTCGGGGAACGGCAAGCCAAACAAACTGGCGACGCGTTTGGTAAAGGTGCGTCCGCCAAAGGCAAACATTTTGGTGCCCTCAACCCCACCGTTTCGTACCACCGCCACGTCGGTGGTGCCTCCGCCTATGTCAATGAAGATGGCTGAAAAATCGACCGACTCCTCCATACCCAAACAGCGCGATACGGCGTACGGTTCCGCGGCGATGGATAATAGATCCAAGCCTAATTCTTCGGTGACTGTTTGCAAGGCGCCAATGTGAATAATCGGGGCAAATGAGTTAAACACTCCGACGCTCACATCTTTGCCAAAAAACCCGATCGGATTAGTCACCCGATAACCATCAATGCGCACTTCTACAATAGCCGAATTAACCAAGCGCACATCGGGACTTTTGCGCCCAGTTTCCCATTCCAGTGCCGAGCGCGCCTTTTCCAACGCCCTTGCTTGTACTTCTTCAATAATTTTTTGCAACTCAGGCATGGTGATTTTTTGCTGACTAATCGCACGCTCAAAGCGTACGTGACTGGTCATACCTTTGACGTATTCGCCCGCAATGCCCACAATGACCTGCTTTGGCAAAACGTGAGCTTGAGCAATAGCCGCCTTGAGCGAGCGTTCGCAGTTGGCAATGGCCCCGGCAATGTCAGTGACGGTGCCGCCTTGCATGTCGGATAATTTTTGCCGCTCTTTGCCTACGCCCACTACGTAACCTTTATCGCCCTCAATGCGAATAATGAGCGACTTCACAAACTCTGTGCCAATATCGAGCGAAATGGCGTAGTGACTTTTTTTCTTCTTGGCTTTATTAATTAAAAACATTCTTCCCCTGCCTAACACTTATCATATCGTAATTCAAACGCCCTCGCTAGATCACAGTAGCTTTAATCCGCCTCACTCCCGCCGACACGGCTTCTTCTTTGGTTATTTTGAATATGCCGATCTCGCCCGTGTGGATAACATGCGGCCCGCCGCAAAATTCGCGTGAAAAGTAATGCCCGGCCTCGTCGGGGCCAACTGAATAAACGCTCACTAAATCACCGTATTTTTCGCCAAAAATGGCACGTGCGCCTAGTTTATCGGCTTCAGCTTTGGATAAAACCGCGCGCTCGACCGACAAATTTTGTTTAATGACATCATTGACCATTGTTTCGACCAGTTGGATCTCTTTATCGGTCATTTTAGATGAATGCGCAAAGTCCAAGCGTAATCGCTCGGCTGTAATGTTCGAACCGCGCTGTTCCACGTGCTCGCCCAAAACGCGGCGCAGGGATTCGTGCAACAGATGTGTTGCAGTGTGTAGGCGCACCACGCTTTCCGAATGATCTGCCAACCCGCCCTTAAACTTACCTTCGGCACCTGCTTTCGAACCCTGCTGATGTTCCTTAAATAGACGATTAAACTCTTCAACTTCCAAAGAATCAAATCGCGCGCCGGTTTCATGCATAAATAGCTCTGGCTGTAACTCTAATGGAATACCATAAGATGTGAACAGATCGAACATCATTTTTCCGGTCACTCGACCGTGCACTAATTCTCTACCGTAGATAAAAACCTGATGCAAACCCGCCGCTAAAGTCTGCTCAAACTTGCTCTCCTCTTGCGCAACAGTTTTGACAATGTCATCCGCTTTTTCTTGCAATTCAGGATAAGCAGAAGAATAAACTTTAATCACAGTCGGAACAATTTTGTCAGATAATTTCTCCGATCCCTGCAAACCGTGTTGCCATTTAATGATAGCCCGTCTTAGCAAGCGTCGCATCACATACCCCTGATCTTTATTCGATGGAGTCACCCCGTCCATGGCCAAAAACACCACGGCGCGCAGATGATCGGCAATGACCCGCTCATTTTGGACGCTTTGATTTTTACCGTTCGCGCGGATTTGTTCCATAATCGGCGCAAACAGATCGGTGTCATACACATTATCCTTACCCTGCAAAATCATCATCACCCGCGCCAAACCCATGCCCATGTCGACACTTTGCTGTTTTAGCGAGATATACGAGCCATCTTGAGCGCGTTCAAATTGAATAAAAACATTGTTGCAAAGCTCCACCCAACTAGCGTTTTTTGGATCAAACTGGGCTGGCGGCTCCCCTTGACCGACCCAATAAAACGTTTCAGTGTCGGGACCAGACGGCCCACCGGTACCGCCGCCGGCTGGCCACCAGTTCTCTTCCTTATCTAGATAAGAGATGCGATCTTTACCCGGAAATTTTGGCTGTTTCAACCAAATTGTTTCTGATTCGCTGTCTTTGGGTGCATCTGCATCGCCAGCGAAAACAGATACAGCCATTTTTTGTGCATCAAGCCCCAACCACTCATTGCCAGTCAAAAATTGCCATGTTTGCTCGATCGCCTTATCTTTAAAGTAATCGCCCAAAGACCAATAGCCCAACATTTCAAAAAATGTGTTATGGTTGGCGTCGCCCACCTCATCAATATCAACCGTGCGCAAACAACGCTGAACGTTGGCTAAACGTTTACCAGACGGATGCGCAGTCCCGAGCAAGTTTGGCACTAGCGGTTGCATGCCTGCGGTCGTAAACAAGACGCTCGGGTCATTCTCGGGCACCAGCGAAGCACTGGGCAACCAAGCGTGCCCGTGCGATTCAACAAACTGCCGGTATAACTGACGAAATTGATCAGATGATAATGCTTTCATCGCTTTTCCCACTTTTCTCCATACAGTTGATCATATTTTTTTTGCGATTCGTTGACTCTTTTAACAAACTTTTCCGTTTCAATAAATGGCACAACGCCCGGATTTTCTTTTTCCCAAGCCAGCACTTTAGCGATGCCAGCGTTGTATGCCTCGAGCGCCAATGTATCGCTTTTGAGCTCGTTAGTTAAATATCTTAAGTACCAAGCACCGTAGTCAATATTGATAGCCGGATCATCCAACTTATTATTATCATATTTTACGCCACGCTGACCAGCAATCCACTGTGCGGTTGAGGGCAAAATCTGCATTAGCCCAACTGCGCCGACCGAAGATTTTGAATCTTTATTAAACCGACTTTCCTCACGAATAACGCTCAAAATTAAATTGCGCGGCAATTTATGATCGGCTTCAGCTTTCAAAACCTCTGTTTCAAAGTTGATCGGATAAATAAAGCGGTCGAACCAAAACTGGCTCGAGCATAGCAAAACCAGCACCACCGCGCCAGTAATAATGAGCTTACCCAAAAACCGCGACATCTATTTTGTACTCCTAAATGTTTACCTTCATAGGTGCATTGTACACCAATTTACTCGAAAAATTGATTGCATAATACCACTTTTCGTGGTAATATAAGTCAGTACCTTGTGTCAGTGTATTTCTGCTCTTCCCACAAAGGAGATAGTTCGTGAACAATAAGTTACTATCGACAGTTTCTGGCTACTGGCTACGTTTCGACCTATTTTTGCCAATTAATGCGTTGGCATCACTTGGCAATTTGATCCAGCAGGCATACTGTGACGAGCATCGGTATTATCACAACGATACCCATATTAGCGAAGGACTGATGGAGTACACTCGCATTCACAGAATTATGCGCTTATCGCCTACAAACCGCCTGTTATTATTCCTGATGTGGCTATTTCACGACGCGGTCAATGACCCTGAAGCTAATGACAACGAGAGTCAAAGTGCGATAATGTTTGTCCAATTCGCCCGACACGAGCTTAAGCTGAGTAAAGCGTTGGTTAGAATGGGCATTCGGGGCATTTTGGCCACAGACCACAAAATCGCACCGAGCGATGAGCTGTCACAAATCTTGTGCGACATTGACCTCGTTCGCCTCGCCTGCCCGTGGGACGAGTTCGAACGCCATACTGCTAACCTGCGTCTCGAAAAAGCGCACCTCAACGACGATCAGTTTCGGGTTTGGCAAATTACCACTTTGCGGATGTTCCTCGACCGCCAGTCGATTTATCTAACGGATGATTTCCGCACGCGGTATGAGGCGCCAGCCCGCACTAATCTTACTCGCGCGCTAGCAGAGCTCGAAGCATCCCCGTAGACAACTTAAGTCTACGGGTGGTTTTTCATATCAAACTGGATAATTTGAAAACCGTATTTTTCGACATCTTCAAATGACCGCCATCGCTTTAACCTTTTATCTTTGCGAAATCGCCATTGATAATAACCGGGTTTACCGCTTCAATTTCAGATTTATAGAAAGGAATTTCAGGAATTGGATTGTACAAAAATATTTTCTGGTCTAACACATGGGCAAAACCAATTTCCATAAGAGTATTGCCACCGATGTAATTTTTGACCCCGTGTTTATCCAAATTCATCACCAATACAGCATCTGCGCCTTGCATCAGACGCCAAAATTCTCTGATGGCGTCCATATTATTTTTTTGATGTATCTTGATAGCTTCTTTTTCTTCATCTGATTTTCCGATAAATGGATCACTTAGGGTTGTCACGAAAGCATCATGCCCGCGCTTAATGAGCTCGTCACGGACCTCAATCATTTTTTCGGTGTATTGCATACTACCTATAACGCCAATTTTCATCTTTAATTGTCCAATAATTTTGTTGCGATAGTGTGTACAATGCAGTCTAGCGAAAACTTTTTACCCGCAAAATAATCTTTGACCATTTGCTTAATGTCTGTGTCGCGGAGCTTATTGTTATCCATCGCATAAATTTCGTCTGGAGTAAACCATTTCGTTTCGCTAACATCGTCTTCAAGCTTACCTTCTTCAGTTTCTGAAATTTCTCCGATAAAAATAAGTTTGATTGCGTGTGGCGTTGCCTTTCGTATTTTTTCAAGGTCTTTGCGCACTAATGAATAGATACCTAAAAGATATTTAGGAGTGAAATCAAAGCCGGTCTCTTCCAACACTTCACGTTTAACTGCGAAAATTGGATTTTCACCTACATCAATCCAACCCGCAGGATGACTCCATTTTCCATGATCTGGATGATTGGGTTGGTTCTCGCACACCAACAGAATTTCCCCGTCCCGCACAATAATTCCTCCAACCACTCCGAATGTTTGTGTAAATACTCTTGTAACATATTTCATTTGCTCATCCTTATTAAAAAGGTGTTTGTGTAAAAAAAGTTTGGATAATTTTTTTCGCTTCAGTTAAGTCTTGATACTGCTCAACTTTAACATTTTTATTACCTTTAATCATCACCGACACGCTCTTGCCATCTTGAGCGCGATATAAACAAAGCACCGGTTTTTTACCTTCCATTTTGCCGATTTCATATCCAACTCCTAAACTCGGTGTGGTAATTTCGGCAACTACTACGTCTGATTCGTTCAACCATTTCATATCGCGTTCATAAATGAATTCGTCGGTTAGTCCAACCTCGCCTTTATCCGTCAGTCCTTGGTTACCAATGTGCTCGGTCAAAACTTGACCGTATTGATTCAGTATATTGATGATTTCTAGGTACAATTCTTTGTCCTCCCTCCCACCCCGAATTGACCCGGCAAAATATATTTTCATTTTTTATTATTGTCTCGCAATATTTTCACATATATCATTTTACAAACCTGCAAGTCATATACCGTTTCGGCATTCCCAAAATATGTTCCAATGAAAAAGTAAAGTTTGCCTTTTTTGCTAAATCTCTAATATCGTTTTCTGTGTAATGTCCAACATACCCGCGAACACTAATAACTTTTTCTGCGATATTCCAAAAGTTTTTTTGAAAATCCGAATGTGCAACAACATCGCCGATAATCAAAATTCCACCTGGTCGTAAAAGTTTTTTAATGTGTTGCAATACCTCAAGCTTGTTCGGGAAATGATGAAATGCCATCATAATCGTAATTGCGTCAAAATAATTTTCTGGAAAAGGCTGATTGACTCCGTCTGATTCTAATATCTTTGCTTTACCCAAAAGTTTTTGGCTGGCATGTTTTACCATACCGGGAGCTATATCAGTCCCCGTCAAACTTACACTTGGAGCAAGATTGGAAAAGTAGAATAAAAAATCGCCAGGTCCGCAGGCAATATCCAATAAATTCTTACGGTTCCGTGCCAAAATTTGCTCAGCGATACTTTTATGCATTTTTAAAAATCGCTTACCGGCGAACTTTCGATACAATGTTGCACCGAATCCGCTCGTCCAAAAACTTTTTGTCTTCTCCGTATTATCCATACGATGATTTTATCATTTATTTGGATGGCGTTCACGTTCTTGGCAAAAATAATCGCTATAATAGTAACGTGATTGCAACAACATCAATTAGATTTGATCAATAATCTATATGTTAAGAGCCGCACAACGAGTGCGGCTCTGTACGCAATATGGCCACATCGTAAGAGGGCGGCCACCTCCCCGCTTGGATCAGGCCTTGTTCTGTAGCCTCATATATACCCCTTTCCTGTGGATTTACGGTAACTAGATTGTAGCATAAAATACTATTGAATCAACTACCCGTCCAGGCTTTGGTAATCTCGTCAGTCAAAATAGCGAACTCCAAGCCCTCTTTCACTCCTCGCTTTTCCCATTCGTCTGTCAATTCTTTGCGGATTTCAATACTTTTTAGCCGCTGGTTTATCCACTCTCTGCCGTATCCTTTTTGAAGATATGATTTGAGCGCGCGATTAATGGCCAACTCCGGATCGGCTGTTTCTTCCAATCTTTCGTAACCGACACGCGCTAACCACAGTTTAAACGGTTCAGCGTTCGGCGAAGGAATGGATTGGATTAAGCGAAGCATTGTTTCGGTGTCTGCAACGTCGGTTGAGTAGTACTTTCCGTCCGATGACTGCAATTTCAGTTGTCCTATTTTTTCGGACAACTCACTTCCTTCGTCTATTAATTTTCTCTTCAGATCATCCCAATATTTTCTCGGACGATCAGTTTGAGCTAGCACTTCTACCACATCAACCACTGAAAAATACCACAGCTCTTGCTCATCATCCCACTGGCGACGAATCCGACTCCCAGCAAAAATGGCGACGGTTTTATTTTTCGCTTGCTTTTTCATAATGTAATTTTAGCACTTTCATAAACAAAAAATTAGCCCAGACGCTTATACTACTAGCGGCTCTGGTACAAACCGCCGCCTGAAAAAACAGAATAAAAAGAGTGAGGCATTAGCGACAGATATGGCAATCAAGTAAGTTGTAGTTAAGGCGTTGTATTGATGCAGTGCCAATAGCGCGAATAAGCCCGATAATGAAAAGGCAAACCATGAAGACAGTGTTTCACTCCACGGGTCTTGAAACGATTTTCTGAAACTTGGGGCATACCCAATTACGTCAATTACCGCGACCATAATAATAGAAATGAGTGGCTTATCTAATTGCCACCAAACTAAGATCGCAAATAGTGCCGCGATTAAGATAATGGTGTCACTTTTAGTAATATTTTTTGTGCCAAATTTCAAGGAAAATAAAAACACAACACCCACAAAAAAGAGACCTACCGTTAAGTTCAAAGCCCCCCATCCACCACCGCCACGCCAGATTCCTAAAACCGCCGTACCTTGGGTAATGGCCCAAACGAGCCATGTGTAGGCATGCGGTTTAGTTTTTAATAACAAAATGTCTCTCAAGTACGGATAAAAGGCGGCGATTTCGAATGCCGTAGCCAGAATGGTAAACGCTATTTTTAGTTCCATAATTGAGTGTTCAGTCTACTTGACACAGATTTTATCCATCCTCCATCCTTCGCTAAAGCTACGGCTGGCAAGCCATCCTCTATCTTCCATCCTCTGAATTGGTCAGAGACCATGAGCGATGGTGAGCTTGCTGAACCAGAGTCGAATGGTGCCCAGAGAGGGACTCGAACCCTCAACCCTTGCGGGACGACATTTTAAGTGTCGCGTGTATGCCAGTTCCACCATCTGGGCGTAAATTATTTTCTCTTTCTACCTCGATAATTAGGTTTAAGACTATGACAATTTGGGCACAAGACAACCAGATTTTCAAATCGATTATCCCTGGCATCGCCATTAATATGATGAATCTCTAATGGTAAATGGCCATCATGTGTGCGGTTATTCCAACCACACTCTTCGCAATGTAGTGGTTTTAGACCTGCGTCCTGCAACCTGTTTTTCAATTTGAAACTCTGAAAATGGCTATTTGTCACTAATATCTTCTCGATCGGGATTCTTGGGTGACCAACTCCAACAAGCCCCTTGCTCCAACCTCGTCCTTTTAAGTGCTTAGTATCGATGCGAAAAAATTGTAGATATTTCTTTATCTGAGCATAATTACCGCCCGCTTCAATTAACCCGATCTTACTGATAATCTGGCGAATACTAGTAGATTTTTTCGCGGCTTCTCGTAGCTGTGCCTCCGTCCATTTTCTTGGTCTCATATACCAAGATTAGCATATGGTCTACGTCAGAACAACAATGTTAATGTGTATGCCATTTCACCACCCGGGCTGAAACCTTGATTTGAACAATACTATACTATTTTCCACCCCATTTTGTCTACCTTTAGCTTGCCCTTCAAACTAAACCCAGCCGCCTTCGGGTGCCCGCCTCCACCAAGCACGCGGGCAATTTTAGCCACATCTACCCGACTGTTATTTGAACGCAAACTGCCGCGAATTTGCCCATCGGTTTCGCTAACCAGAAGCGCCACCCGACAATCATGCACCGATTCTAGCAAACTAACAATCCCAGCCAAATCATCCTCCGAGCCGCCACTAAGACGCATATCATCGGCGGTAATAACCGATGCCACTAGTCCACTGGGATGAATTCGTATCCGTGACAAAGCGATACCCCAAAGCTTCAACATTGGCACTGGTTTTGAGTTGGCTAAATTGTGCCGCACTTCTTTTAGACGCGCTCCCCGAGACAATAAAAATGAGGCAATCTGCAATACACGCTCCGAGGTAATGGGATGTTGAAAACTCCCAGTATCGGTGTAGAGCCCGGTAAATAACAGTGTGGCCAGTGGCGCGTCGATCGACACCTTAAATAATAGTGCCAGTTCATATAAAATTTCTGTAGTCGAAGCAGACAAAGTATCAACCAAATTAACACAAGCTATTTTGTGCAAATCATTCTTCGGATGATGATCCACGTTAATAATCGGCACACCGCGCTCAAACATGCTAATCAATCTTTCGCCAAAACCAGTGCGCTTTAAATCGCCACAATCTAAAATGACTACAACATCCACGTCGCCACCCAAAAAATCCGATTTGATACTATCGGCGTCTGGTAGAAATCGAAATGCTTTTGGCACCGCATCAACACATACCGCCGTTATTTTAGCATCTGAAATATGGCTCAAAATCTGGCGCATCGCCAAGATTGAGGCAATGGCATCGCCGTCTGGTTTTTCATGCGTCAACAATAAAACCGAACCAGCGTCTTTTAAGATATTTCGACATTTTACAACGTCTTTAGCATCCACAATGAGCCGCCGTATTATTTACTTAAGCGCAGAGATATAATTTGACGATCGTCTTCTGGCAACATTGCTTTGGTTAATTTAAACACGCTTTCTTCCGACTGCACCAAACCCTTGAGAGTCGTTGCTTCACCATTACCCAGCACAATCACCAACTTCGGTTCTAAACTATTAATTAAGGTCATGGTCTCACTCACCGGCTTATCTTTCAGCACCGGTACAACCGCCACGTCAACTGTACCAATTCGCTCAATCTGATCGGCTGACAAGGTTTGCGGTCTGAGTGGAAAAACGCACACGCCAACGTCCTCAACTTGAATAGCGTAAATAGTTTGTCCATCGCCCCTCATACTTTGCACCGAAATACCCGCCACATCAAACTCACCCGGTCCAGCAATGACCACCGTACCAATTTTTAGATCCGCGCCCACCGTCATAACCGCGTTTTTAGTTTTGAACTGCAGAGTCCAAGAATCAAGCATTTGCACCAGCATGACTACTCCTTAACTTTTTTCGACTTTTTGACCACTTTCTCGACTTTTATCTCTTTCTCGGCTGGTTTTTGATCAACCACTGCAGCACTTTTTTTCGTTTTCTTCGGTTTTTCAACATTAACCGCCGCCTTCAAGCTCAAACTAACCCGGTGCGCCGCGGCATCAACCGACATTATTTTAAACTGCTTGACGTCACCGATTGATAAGACCGTGGCCGGATCTTCAATGCGATCATCGGACAACTCGGAAATGTGCACCAAGCCATCCACATTCGCATTTAGGCGAATGAAAGCCCCGTAGCGCGGCACCGATGTGACTGTACCACTAACAATATCATCTACTTTAAATTTACTGACCGCCTCTACCCACGGGTCAACTGATAAGCGCTTCATTGATAAGGAAACTTTACCGTCTGACACACCAGTTACTTCAGCATCCACCTCCTCGCCAACGGCAAACATGGTGCGCAAATCACTGACTCTTTTCCACGAAATCTCAGAAATGTGTACCAAGCCCTCGAGATTGTCGCCAATGTTGACGAATAAACCAAAGTCAACGATGCCAGTAATTTTACCCTTAATCTTTTGCCCTGCCTCAATTTTAGCTAACTTCTCCTCGGTGGCCGTGTCGCCAGCCGCTTTTTCCGAAAAAATCAGTTTGTTCGCCAGTTTGTCAAAATTGATAATTTTAAGCGTCAGAGTTTCGCCAATTAATTCGCCCAATTTAGTCGAAATATCGTCGCGACTGCCAGCTGCTTGGCGTGGATAATGGTTTGATGATAGTTGCGATACCGGCAAAAATCCTAACACTCCACCCACCTCAACCATTAAACCACCTTTGTTAGCTTCGGCGACTTTACCCTGAATGGCTTCGCCACTATCAAACTTTTCTTTCAACGTCACCCACAAACGCTCACGATCAGCACGGCGCAAAGACAGCACGACGTGTCCTTCTTTATCTTCTAACGATAAAACGTAGGCCGCTATTTTATCGCCCGGCTTCAAATCAAGCGTGCCGTACGAGTATTCACGTTCAGGCACAATGCCAACAGCCAAACCCTTAACGTCCACCCACACGCAACCCTTGCTGACCGACAAAACCTCCACATCGCACACTTCGTTGACGTGAAACGGCACTACAGTATCACCTAGCTCTTCGACTAAATCGTTCATTGTGTCAATTTCAGCCACTGCTTTAACCACTTTTTCGACTTTTTCTTTTTCCTTAACCATTATGCTTACTTCCTCTCATTGTTTTTTTGTTTGGGTAAATATTTGGACTTAATTTGTTCTTTTAGTTGTTGTTGTTTCATTTTCGGTGTTTGAATAATGTGGTTCACAATAATCCACAGCACCGCGCCAACAAATGAAATTCCTAATAGATAAATTAATATCGGCGAATCAAAGTACAGCACGCGTTCGTATCTAAAGATATAAATTACAATACCAACGACGCCAAAATAGATAAATGTGTTCGCCACGCGACGCAATAATTTAATCCGCCCACGCCATTTTAATAAAAGACCGATGACAATCAAGCACAGATGGACACCCAGAATCGGCCAATATGATTTGAATTGACTATCAATCGCTGGTAAAAAAATTTCATTATAGGACATCATATACCTCTACCATTTTCTATCTTCCATCATCCATCCTCTGATTTGGCCTGCCAAGCGAAGCCTTGAGCTTGCCAAAAGGCGAAGTTTGGTGCCGGAGATCAGAATCGAACTGATTACGCCTGCCTCTTCAGGGCAGCGCTCTACCAATGAGCTACACCGGCTAATCGGAGGATGAAAGATAGATGATAGAGGATGGATTTATCTTTTTCATTCCTTCCATCTTCCATCGTCTATCATCCATCTTCTGTGTTTGGTGGATCCTGAGGGGCTCGAACCCGCGACCTCCTCGGTGTAAACGAGGCGCTCTAGCCAACTGAGCTAAGGATCCAAATAACCCCTTCCTTCCATCCTCCATCTTCTATCATCTATCTTCTGTTTGGTGGGATCGGAGGGACTTGAACCCTCACGGGATTGCTCCCACAGGCCCTCAACCTGCCGTGTATACCAATTCCACCACGATCCCATGCGCCTCTGGCGCAAACTATCAACAATTAACAATTAACTTTTAACACAAGATAGGAAATATAATTCATAAATGTTAACTGTTAACTGTTTCAAGTCATTTGTTAATTTTTGTTTACACAAAAATTCGCCATCCATCTCGGCTAAGTTAGATATTACGGCAATCAGGCACCAAAGTCAATGCAACCAACACGCGACAAGCGGAACTAAGAAACAGGTATTCTAATTATACGCAAAGTATACTTCAATAAAGCCTGCAAAACGGATGGTTTGTAACTATCCATAACTTTTGTCTTATCGTAAATATCTGGAAATGCTGAGTCCGCAAAATATTTATCTCTTAGCTCATTATACCATTGATGATCATAAATTTGCCAAAACTCTTTATGCGTGTAATATTGATGAGCATAGAGCCACTTGCGACCGTTCATATTACTTATGGCTTTTTCTAAATCTCGATTTATTTCTACCAATCGCTCATCACTCTGATTTAATTCTCCCCAAATCCCAACACTTATTACCAAATCGGTTTCTAATAAATTGATGGCTAACTTTCCCTGAGTGGTAGGTTTAAGCGGTACTAACCAAATCGGATAAATAATAAGCACACGAGCAATATATTCCAATAGTTCAACGACGCGCTTTTTCGGTACAACTATGTCTTGGATTAAATAACGTTGTGAGATATTTACACTGTGCAATGAATGATATAATTCGCGTGTCTTGCAAAATCTATTAAAAACAAAACGCGCAAATCTATTAAAAGGCAACTTCAGAAAACGGAAGGCATATTTACCCATCCAAAACGCGCCTCTATCATAGCGGAACAGATAATCACGAATGGGTATAATTTCCTCATATTCAGAATATTTATGGGAAATTTGATCAGCGTGTATATAGAACCACTGATCCCACGCCCTTCTGAAGTTAGAAATAGGCATTTCTTTTTTATCGGAAAAAGTTCCAATCATTATCACGCCGCGATCTTTCCCGAACATAATTGCATCAATGAAATTCGGATTTGTTTGCACAGTTTTGTCCATCAGACTGACAACTTCACCAAAACTTTTGACGGTGTGATATGTAAGGTGAACAAACGGCTGAGCTGGAATAAGGCGTAATTTTACGAGTGTAATTATACCCAGTGAGCCATATGAGCCTGCCGTTCCATAAAATAAATCTTGATTTTGCGTTGGCGAAGCTGTTATCAATTGCCCGTTTCCAAGTACAATTTCATACTCCAAACATGTTTCATTAAAAAGCCCGTACCTAAAAGAACTACTTTCACCAGCACCACCTTGTATACCTCCGCCAACAGTTATGCCCGGAAACTCCATCACTACTGGTGGCACAAGTTTGTGTTGTAGAGTATTTGTAACAAGTTTGTCCATCGGAACATTTGGCTCGACCAAAATGTAGTGTTCATTAGTATTAATTTCAATAATACGGTCGAATTGACTGACATCAACATACTCATCCTTTTTGAAATTCTGGGTACGAGTGGAATTAGTACTACCATGGTAGATTTTCACTTTTCGCCTGAGCGCATAAAAATTTTCCATTTGCATTTGGATTTTTCTTACATCAAGATTATGCTGTTTGATTCTAGTCATAAGTCATATAAATATAAACTAAAAGTTAATCTTGCCGACAAAAGGTATTATTCTGGATAGAATAAGTGGACGGTTCGGTTCACTCGCCACTTTACCTTGCATCCACTACCCACTCCATCCTCCATCTTCTATCTTCCATCATCTGTCTTGGTGGGGATGAGAGGACTTGAACCTCCACGGGATTGCTCCCACAGCGCTCTGAACGCTGCGTGTCTGCCAATTTCACCACATCCCCGAAAAAGAGAAATGAATAAATTATAATGGATAATGCATATTTTTGGTGTCGCTAAAGCGACCTTATTAAATGTCCCGCAGGGACTCCGTCATTATGATTTATGCATTATGATTTATGGACAGGAGGGATGAAATCCCGATCGTCCAAGAAGCATACTTGCGACTATGCATTACCTTCTCGTTTTAATATACCACTGGTCAATTAAAGCATAGCGATCGGCTAAATCTTGTCCATTGGATAAAAATAGCGGGTGCACACTTTTACTGACGTTATATTTTGCACTCGCCTGCGAAAGCGTGGTCATTAAAGCCAATTCTTGCACGCTAGCCATTATTTTGGCTCTGGCCGCTTGTTGATCGCTCACATTAACCGCTTTTCTTTGTTCTAGCACCAACTTATCTAAATCGGCATTCTTGATCCGCGAAAAGTTCAGTCCATTCCCGTCGGTTTGCGAACTGTGCCAGTATGCGTATTGGTCAATCTGCAATCCAGATTCAACTGACACAATAATAGCATCGTAAGCACGGTTCGTCAGCACCGTTTTCTTAATCGTCTCAAGGCTATTTTCATTTACCGTCACGTTCACATTGCGCCCGCGCCACTCGGCAAACAACTCTTCAATCGCTTTAATATGAACAATGTTCGCGTCAATGACTACATTGAGATTAAGCGAGTCACTAAATGTATCTTTGGTATTTAATAACTTTTTACGCACGGCTACGTCGGTTAATGATTTGCTTTGACTATTTAAAAATAATGAAGTAGTTTGCGCTAGCGGAATATCATACTCATTCAAATGCAAGGCGCCACCGGTATCACCTGTTGTAGCCAGTATCTTTTGCCCAACCAATTCTCGCTTAACGTCGTCCGCTCCAGCAAAAAACTTCAACTCAATTGCATCAATATATGGAATGGTTAATCCATACCACTTACTATTTCGCACCAATACCAAAGATTCAATCGCGCCACTGCGCATTCTAACCTTACTGTATTTATAGGGTCCGGTGCCAACAAAAGTGGTGTTTAAGGCGCGCCGATCCACGTGCGAAGGCAAAATGCCGAGCGTGGTCAGCCACGGAAAGGTGGCTAGCGGGTCTTTAAGATGGAAGATGATTTCATTATCACTGGGCACCTCCATAGTGACGTCTTTCCACGTGCCATACAACGGACTATTCAAACTTTGGTTTTTAACCAGATCAATTGTGTATGCTACGTCTTTGGCGGTAAACTTACGACCGTCGTGCCACAAAATGTCTTGGCGCAAAATAAATACGTAAGTGCGACCATTGTCACGCGACTCCCACTTTTCGGCCATATCAACTACAGGCAAACCACTTTGATCAATCTTAGTCAAACCGGCATATATTAATTGAACAATGGCTGAATCGGTGCTAGATTCGGCTAGTATTGGGTTAACAAAGCGCGCCTGTTCCACAAATCCTTCAGTAAACGTGCCTCCGTGCGCCGGCTTTAATCCTTCATTGCTTAAATACTGCATCCACACCGATAATAATATGACACCAATCATCGTCAAAACTACAGCTCGTTCGCGAGGGCGCAATACTTTAGGCAAACGAATTAAGCGACGCATCAGTCGCAGTATTGACCTCACTTTAACACGCTGAAAAACCAAAAATGGTGTTTTCATAATAAATATGGGTTAGCGCGAAAAAAAGACGCCATATGCGGATATGCCAGCATATGCGGACGCT